>JAUNFY010000029.1 GCA_030524805.1 Bacteroidales bacterium
ATGCATAATGCACAATTTATAATGCTCAATGCTTTTGCGGCGCTGTAAATTTTACATTTTTCATTTTTAACTTTTCATTTCCAGCAATGAATCTTACCTGCATCGGACATATCACCCTCGACAAAGTCGTAACCCCCCGTTTCACTGCATATATGCCGGGAGGCACAGCATATTATTTCGCCAAGGCGCTGAAGAACATAGACCTCTCGGAGTTCTGCCTCATCACGTCGCTCGCCGCAAGCGAGATGCACGAGGTGGAGAAGCTTCAGGCCGAGGGCATCAACGTGAAGGCCATCGTATCGAACCATTCGGTATATTTCGAGAATAAATATGGCGAGGACATGAACGACCGCTCGCAGCGTGTGCTGGCGAAGGCCGATCCCTTCACTATCGCGAATCTGAAGGATGCGGAGTCGAAGATTTTCCATCTCGGCACTCTTCTCGCCGACGATTTCGACAAGGAGACCGTGAAGTATCTCTCCACCAAAGGTGTGGTGTCGGTCGATGTGCAGGGCTATCTGCGCCGCGTGGAAGGTGAAAAGGTGGTGGCCGTGGACTACGACGATAAGCTTGAGATGCTCCCTTATATCGGTATCCTGAAGGCCAACGAGATGGAGATGGCCACGCTCACGGGCACTACCGACCCGCACGAGGCGGCGCGTATGCTTGCCGGCTGGGGTGTGAAGGAGGTGGTGCTGACGCTTGGCGACAAAGGCTCGCTCATCTATGCCGACGGCGTTTTCCATGAGGTGCCGGCATATCCGGCCAAAGACCTTGTAGACGCGACGGGATGCGGCGACACCTACATGGCGGGCTATCTCTACATGCGCAGCCGCGGCGCCTCATATCTGGAAGCCGGATCGTTTGCCGCCGCCATGTGCAGCATCAAGTTAGGCACCAAAGGCCCCTTCAGCGGCACCGCCGCCGACGTCCGCGCCCTGATGGGTTAACCAAACAGTTCGGAATGCGAACCAAGCCTCAATACTCCTATCTGGTTTTCTGTCTCATCTATCCAGATTAGCAGGAAATCGCCTTCTACGTGGCATTCCATGCAGTTTTTGTAAATTCCTTTCAGCATGTGAGGGCTGTATGCCTGAGGGATAGGAATATCATCGCGGAGCATACGCAAGATTTCCGCAACCTTCTCCATCTTCTTCGGTTGGTTGCGATATCTTTTGGCATCCTTTTTATATTGACTTGAAAATCGTAGAATCTTCATAAGCCCATGGACTTATACATCGCCTCAACGCTTGAAACGTCGAGCGGTCCCTGTAGTTTTCCTGTCTTTGCCTCCTCAAATGCAGCCCTGGTCTCCTCATTAGGCTCTGAATATGCCAGTTCAATCAGGGCACATTCCACATAATTGTTAAGACTGCGGTTCTCTTTACGAGCCAGTTTCTTAAGTCGCTCTATAAGTTCTACGGGAAGACGGAAACTCTGAGCCTTTTTTTGAATTGCTATATCCATAGTGAATTAATTTATGTGCAAAGTTAATACATTTGTATTACAATAACAAAATCCGGGCATTTAAGGTTTCGGTTAAATCCATCTGCTCCGACAAAATATATGCTTTGCCGGGGTAAGCGGAATCGGAGTGGGCGATATCAGCTGAGCGGCGCGAAAAGAGCGGCGTTTTCAACTTATTCAGGGGTTCATGTGTTATTACTAAAGTGGAATCTATCACGTAAGAGTGATATCAATTAGAAAACAAAACATTTTAATGATTATGGATAAAATAAGTTATGCCTGGGGTGTGCTCATGGGTAAGCAGCTCAAGGCGATGGGTGTCAAGGATTTTGACGCCGATTCTTTCAGAGATGGTGTGAAAGCGGCTTTCGAAGGTGGCGAACTCGCCGTGCCTGAAGAGGAATGCCAGAAGATGATCAACGAATACCTCATGGACCTTCAGCAGAAGGCTGAGGCAGTGGCAAAAGAAGCCGGCACCAAATTCCTGGCCGAAAACAAACTGCGCGAAGGCGTGAAGGAAACTCCGAGCGGCCTGCAGTATGTGGTGGAGAAGGAAGGCGAAGGCAAGCAGCCTACAGCTACTGATGAAGTGACAGTGCACTATACAGGCCGCCTTCTCGACGGCACCGTATTCGACTCTTCCGTCAACAGAGGCGAACCGGCCACATTCCCCCTCAACCGCGTGATCCCCGGCTGGACTGAAGGCGTGCAGCTCATGAAGGAAGGTGCGAAATACACATTCTTCATCCCCAGCGACCTCGCCTACGGCGCTCAGGGCGTGCCCAACGCAATCCCGCCCCACTCCACACTTATCTTCGATGTGGAACTTATCAAAGTAGGTAAATAATATATACTTGGTATATGAAAAAGATAATGAAATATGCAGCTGCAGCCGCCCTTCTCATCGGCGGTGCAGCCTGCGTCGTGTCTTGCGGTAAGCAGAAACCGGCTTCCGCCGCCGACACCGCAGCAGTAGATCAGATGGTAGAGGAAGTGGTAGCCGCACAGGACTCCACCTCTTCCAACATGGGCGCCTACGACGCCGCCTTCTTCAAGGCCGGCGAAGGAGTGACCAAGACTCCCTCAGGCCTCGCCTACGTAGTGGTGAAGGAAGGCACAGGTGCCGCTCCCTCCGCTTCCGACATGGTGACGGTGCACTACACGGGACGCCTTCTCGACGGCACAGTCTTCGACTCCTCGATTGAGCGTGGCGAACCCACCACATTCCCCCTCAAGGCCGTCATCCCCGGCTGGACTGAAGGCCTGCAGCTCATGAAAGAGGGCGGCAAGACCGTCTTCTATATCCCCAGCGACCTCGCCTACGGCGAAATGGGCACACCCGGCGGCCCCATCGGTCCGAATTCCGACCTTATTTTCGAAGTCGAACTCATCAAGGTGAATTGAGATGAAGAAATTTTGGAACATGATGGCCATGACTCTGCTCATGGCCGGTTCGGCCATGGTGGTATCGTGCGATAACGACGATGACCAAGACGACAGCCGCGACGGCGGCGCTTCCAGAATAGCGGGCGTCTACACCGGCGGCCTCTCGGGAAAGGTGATGACGGTAGACGTAAGTTTCGACGATGTCTACGACGTGCAGATCATCGACGAGAAAGACGCGGACAACGACGAAGTGACTGTGGTTCTCCCCGAATGCAGCTTCTCCAACGCCGCGATGCCCGCTCTGATGACCATCCACGCCGTCACGGTGCCCGACGTAGACGTGGAGCGCTCGAAGTCCGACTCCAACACCTATCTGCTGGAGAAAGACTCCTTTGAAGCAACTGTCGGCGGCGTGGTCTACAAGGGCAGCGTAAGCGGCAGAATCAACGGCACCAAAGCAGTGCTGAACTATACGCTTACCCCCGGAAGCATGCCGATGCCCATCAATTTCACGTTTACCGGGGAATTGAAGTGAATCGCCACGTCTTGAGACATATACGGTTTTTGCCGATTCCGGTCATGATGAGCATCGTCTTGTCATGTCCGGAGTCGGCCGTTTATGCTTCAGGGCATTCCTCGCCGCTCAGCGTCGCCGAGGCCGCCTCCGCAGCCACCTCCGCGGCCGCCGACATAGGAAGCGACTCGCTGCCGCAGGGCTCGGAAATGCTCGAGACGCTCGTGGTGACCGCCACGCGCACTCCCAAACTGCTGAAGGACACTCCCGTGGTGACGCGCCTGCTCACCAAGGCCGACATCTCGCGGAGCGGTAAGACCGACATAGCCCAGCTTCTGGAGCAGCGCCTGCCCGGAGTGGAATTCTCGCTCGGCATGGCCCAGAACCCGCAGATAAATTTCTCGGGATTCGGCGGCGGAGGCATCCTTTTCCTCCTTGACGGCGAACGGATGGCGGGCGAAACCCTCGACAACCCCGACTACTCGAGGCTCAACCTGCAGAATGTGGAGCGGGTGGAGATAGTGAAGGGAGCCGCCTCATCGCTCTATGGCTCAAACGCCACGGGGGGAGTGATCAACATCATCAGCGGCCGCCCCGCGGAGGGCGTCCACGCCACCATCGACGCCCGCTTCGGCTCGCACACCATGCAGCACTACGGCGCATTGGCAACCTACCGCAAAAACAGCCTCTCAAACTCGCTCGACGCCTCTTTCGACTCGCAGGCGGAAGTGAAGTTTCCCAACCGCGGCGACTTCACCACCATGTATGCCACGCGAAGCTGGAACATCCGCGACCGCCTTACCTACACTTTCAACGACGAGGCCTACATAACGGCCCGCGCCTCCTATTTCCGGCGCCAGCGCAACAGCGCCACCGACAACCATGAGCGCTACAGCGACGTGGCAGCCGGTCTGCGCGCACGATGGCGCAACTTCAGTGCAAGCTACGCCTTCGACCGCTACGACAAATACGACTACATCCCTTCGGAGGGCACGCAGACACGCGACTACAGCAACCGCCAGAACACGCTTCACGCCCAGTATTCGCACGATTTCGACGGCGCGGGCACCATCACCGCCGGCGGCGACTGGATCGACGACTACCTGATGTCGTATGAATTCGGGGGCGACGCCCACCGCCAGACCAATCTCGACGCCTATCTGCAATGGGACTGGCATCCCGTGGAGCGCATCTGGATTGTGCCCGGACTGCGCTACGACTGGTTCTCGGCATCGCGCGCACGACGCCTCTCGCCGAAACTGAGTCTGCTGTGGCGGCCGGCAAACTGCAGCCTGAGGGTGAATTATGCCGCCGGTTTCAGGGCTCCCTCGCTCAAAGAACTTTTCATGGATTTCAACATGGCCGGCATTTTCCAGGTGTATGGAAATCCCGACCTCAAATCGGAGACAAGCCAGAATTTCAGCATCTCGGGCGAATGGACAAGAGGGGGCGCCGACGTGACCATAACGGCCTTCCACAACATTGTCGACAACCGCATAGCATATCTCTGGAGCGACGAGCTGATGGGGCAGCAATACATCAACCTCCACCGCATGCATATATGCGGTGTGGACCTCTCGGCTGCCAAATCGTTTGATTTCGGCCTCACCCTGCAGGGGGAATACATCTACACCTACGAACACTACCACAAGGGCGACTTGCGCGCCAATCCGACGCGTCCGCACGCGCTGACGATGCAATGCGACTACACCCGCTTCTGGAAGCCGGAATGGCGCTTCGCGGCCTCGCTCAGCTTCAAATGGATGTCGGGAGTCACGGGCGATGTGCTGGCGTTTTTCTCGCAGGAAGCATCGCGCCGCCAATATTATCCCGCCTACTCCATGCTCAACCTCATGCTGAGCCAGGACATAGGCAAGCATCTGACCGTGAGCGCCGGCATCGACAACCTGCTCAACTACGTTCCGAAATACTACTACTACAACTCCCCGCTCACCACCGGCATCGGATTCCGCGTAGGCCTTACGGCGAGGATATGAACCGGCAACCTTGAACCGGCAACTGTGGGAAACACCCGAATCGTCGGCCCGTTTTGAACAATCGGCGGGCTCCGGGTTGTTATATAAGATAAAGCATAATTTATAATTGGATATGAAAAAGAAGGTTTTGATGGCTATGATGGCCGCGGCAGCCATTCCCGTAATGGCACAGACCGCCCCCTCCGACACGGTAAAGGCGCAGTATCCCGGTGGTGAGGCCGCCCTGAAGGAATATATAGAGGCCAACCGCGTCTATCCTGCCGCTGCCAAACGCAACGGCATAGAGGGCATCGTCGACGTGCGCTTCATAGTGAAGACAGACGGCGCCCGCGAGCAGATCTCTATCGTGCGGCTCGTCGATCCCGACCTCGAGGCCGAGGCCATACGCCTGGTGAAGGACATGCCGGCATGGACTCCCGCCACCGTAGGCGGCAAGCCCGTAGACAGCGAATCGACCGTAACGGTCGAGTTCCTGATGTGATTCTTTTGACCTATATATAAGCGCGGCGGCAAGCTTTCTGCTTGCCGCCGCGTTGCGTTTTTTCGTTTGTCTTGAAGGGCGCGCTGCCTATGTAAGGACCGCGCTCATGGTCAGCGGTTGGTGCGGAAATTGCCCTGGCCGTTGAAGGGATTGCGGTTGCGGTTGTTGCGGTCGTTGGGGTTGAAGGGATTGCCGAAGAAGTCGTCTTCCTCCTCTTCCTCATCCTCTTCCTGCTGCGACTGCTGTTTGTTGCGCTTCGGCTTGTTTTTCTTTATCTTGGCAGGCTTCTGGAGGTCGAGGGCAGTCTCGAACACGTTCCAGCTCTGGTCTACATCCCATGCCTTCTTCACATTGATCTGCTTGGGATAATAGTAAACAAGGTCGGGCTGCACGGCAATCAGCAACTCAATGCCTACCGTATCATTCTCAAGAGGAGTGGTGGAATATCCTTCGGGGATAAGGCTTTCCCTCCGTTTGGCAACCTTGCCGGCAGCATCTTCCGCATCGCCGTCGGCCTCCTCCGCATCGGCGCCGTCCTCGACTGAAGCATCCCCACTTCCGGCCTCACCGGAATTGTTCTCCGCTTCGCCGGCAGTATTGGCTTCACCGGAAGCTTCGGCTGTTTCGGCCTCACCGGAGGCAGATTCAGGTTTTTCAGACGAATCAGCAGCCTCGGTAGCCGCCGCGTCGGCGGGGCTTTCCGCACCGGGGGTGCCATCCTCAATCTCAGGCTTATCGATGGGCTCGGCAGCGTCTGCCACGCTGTCGGCCACGCTTTCCGGCATCCGGTAGAGGCGTTGCAGACGATAGGTGCCGGGGGTGTAACGTCCGTCGCCGTTGAAATCCTCATAGACACGGGCATAATACTTGCCGCCGTCGATGCCCTTGAATTCCGCCACTCCGTTGACCACAGGCGCCGTATACGACACCTTGTCGCCTCCTGCGAGCAACTGGACGAAAGCCGGAATCTCCGGATCGAGGCCGGTGAGCGTCATCTTCAGGTTGGCAACCTCTTCCTCCGGTTTGGTCTTGAATTCATACTGCAGTTTATCGCTCTGCAGTCCATAAATGTCGGTAGCGGCGAGCGAATCGACCTGCAGGCGGTAGGTCATGCCCCTCTCCCACGGATATTCTATCTTGAAACGGCGCTCCGAGAGGGTGTCGGCTTTCTCGAGACGGTAGGGACGGGGCACCTTGCGCCAAACCGAGTCGGGATTCACCTCGAGCAGGAATGCTGTGGAATCAAGCCGGGCCAAGGGCACGGGCACCTCGAGAAGCACCGGCATGGTGATGTCTTTCTCAGGCCCTGTGGCCGATATCTTGAAGGGTGGAATCACCTCTTTTTCCTCATCCTCATCCTCGTCTTCCTTCGCATCTTCCGGTTTCGCCTCCGCATCAGGCTTATCGCCCGCTACCGGGGCTTCATCCCCGGCGGCATTTCCGGCAGCCTCCGCGGCGTCATCCGAAGCCTCCTGCTTCTTCTCCTTTTTCTTAGGCTTTTTCTTTTTCTTCTCTTTCGGCTTCTGCACCTTCGGCTTCATGAGTTTGACAGTGTCGTTCACTATCGAGGGCACTCCGGAAGCCACATCGGTGCGCACATATTCGATGGCGAGCTGCAGCGTGTCGCGCATGGCGAGCGCTACGGGCAGGAAGAAGGTGAGCGAGTCGTTGCCTACCGAGGTCTCGGCAAGCAGCGGATCGGGATAATCGGCATCGTCCACGAGTTTCACTTTCGGCTGCACCTTCTCGGGCGAGTTGAAGATGAAACTCAGTTTTGTGGAGTCGGGGCGCGTGTAGGCTACGAGGTACTGAGGTTTCACCCCGGTGTTGAACATGCGGAGCAGCACGTTGTTAGGCAGAAACCGGGTCCTGCTTCTCTCCACGACGGTGTCTACGGCTCCGGTGTAGAGATCGCGTATGGTGTCTTGCGCCACAATGCGCTCTGCGTAGGGCCGGATGGTGTCGGCATACCATGCGATGTCCTCCTCCGGATTGGCGTAATGGCGGTCGTTGTCAAGGTCTTTGAGCGCGAAGAGGCGGTAGGTGGTGTCGCGCAGACCGCGCAGCACGAAGCGTCCCATCTCGTCGGTGCGTGCCAGCCTCTCGAAGGGCATGCGCAGGAATGCGGAGTCCTCGCGCGAGGTATAGGCACCCACGAACACACCCTGCTGCGGCTCCAGGTCTTCAGCGCCGAGCACCATTCCGGAGATGCGGAGCGAGTCGAGCACCGGCCCCGTCGAGAAGGTATATGCAAAGCCGGAGAGCACGTTGCCCTCGTTGTTGTCTTCGATCGCATCGCCGAAGTCGATGGTGTAGGTGGTGTTGGGCAGCAGAGTGTCGGTGCTGTTCACCAGGATGCGGCGTCCGCGGGTGGAAACCCTCGGCACTGATTTGCCGGGAGGCGAGAGCACCACATTCTCGAAGGCATTCTTGACGTTGATGAGTTCGTTGAACGTGAGGCTGATGTCCACATTTGTGGAGTCGACGTTGACGGCTCCAGGTGCCGGCGAAGCGGTGATGAACCGGGGCGGGTCTTCGTCGCGGGCCCCGCCCGACGGATTACCGATCGAAGCGCAGGCTGCCAACATGGCGCAGACAACGGCACAAACTATATGCTGCGGGGTGTATCTTTTCATAAATCAGAGGTTTTCTTTCTTTAAAATGATGAAGAGGCGCGTGCTCAGCGGTATTCCGGCGGAAGTATGCGCGACACGTCGGCCGAGTCGGCGGCCGTGACTATCATTGGCGACGCCCCTTTCCAGAAGAGCGGCTGATGATATACTTCATATTCGAGGCGCACCGGCACGCAGCGGAGCATCATTCCCTTCATGTGGGCGGCAAGCGAGTCGCCGTCGACGCTGAAATGTATCTCCTCGAAATAGGTCGGGGTGGCGTCGCCCAGTTCCCTGTAGGGGATGAGCACCCCCTCGAATGTCTTCACTACGGTGCCGCGGCGCTCCATGCTCTTGATGTAGCCGTATTTCACGGCGTCGTCGACGTAGGGGCGGAAAAACCACATCCATACGCCGCATATAGCCGCCAGGAGCAGCACCACGCCCGCTATCCACCATTTCCACACCTTCGAGGGCTTGGGAATGATGTGGGGATATTCCGAGCGCTCGTCGAGCCAATAGTCGGGATCCTCGGGGTCGAGTTTGGGCTGGCGCACCTTCTTCGGGGGCACGGGCTCGTCGTAATCGTCGTCGTTGAAGAAGTCGTCGGGGTCAGTCTCGGCGGCTTTTCCTTTGTCGGCGGGGCGCTCGCGTTCGGTCAGGTCGGCGGAGTGCTCCGGCAAGCGGTCATATCCGGCGGCGGCTTCCGTTTCCTCCGGAGCCGGATGTGAGTAATAATCCTCGTAATCCTCATGCTTCCGGTAGCCGTCAGTATTGCCCCGACCATCGTGTTCGCCATATCCGTCATCCTCCCCGTATTCGTCGTGTTCGCCGTATTCATCATCATCCTCATATCCGTCATGCTCCCCGTAAGGATCATGCTCCCCGTAATCGGAATCGTCCGTATCGCCGGAATACTCCGTGTGCACGTCAAGAGCGGCGTCTTCCCTGTCGGAATCGCCGTGCATCCTGCTATTGGTCAGGTCGCCGAGATCTGCGTCGAGATTGAGGTCGTCGTCGAGAAGTTCGTCGGAGTCTTCGTTGTGTATCATAGATGTAATTCTTTCTGTTTTGATTGAAGTTTTGCAGCCGGTGAGATTGCGGAATAGACGGCGGCGAAGATGCCGAGCAGTATCAGCATCAGGGTCTGTCCGCTCCACACCACGATCGAGAACGCCGTGCCTTCCACGTCGGCCACTCCATAGATGGCAAGCCCGAACACTATGGCTATATTCCACGGGCCGAGGCCGCCGTTGCTCGGTATGGCCATGCCGATGGAGGAGAACACGAATGCCACCAGACAGGGCACAAGGCCATAGGCGAGGGTGGCGTCGGAGCATAGGGCCCGCGTGAATCCGAATGCGTAGAAGGCCACGTAGAGCTGGAAGAAATAGCAACCCCAGATGCCCAACGTGAGCAGCAGAAACCGCCAACGTCCCGGCATGGTGACCACTACGGCAAACCCACGCCACATCTCCGACACCCATCCGCGCAGCTTTGCGATGGCCTTGGAATGGCGGTAGCGGCGGAATATCAGTATGGCGACAGCCAGGGCAGCCGCTCCGGCCAGCCAGAAGAGAGGGTTGGAGAGCAGGCGGAGCATGTCGGTGCCCACGGGATAGCGGGCCATGAAGGCCGCCAGCGCCGGAGCCGCCACCACGAAGGTGAGCAGCGTGATCAGCAGCACCATCACCGTGTCCATGAGCCGGTCGGCCACCATCGACCCCATCACTGTGGTGAAGGGGGAGCCCGACCTATGGGCTATGAAAGAGCAGCGCCATAGCTCGCCTATCCGGGGCAGCAGCAGATTGAGCGCGTAGCAGCCGAAGATGCTGCACGTCACTTCCATCAGGGTGGTTGGCACGCGCAGGGCTTGAAACTGTATGCGCCAGCGCATCGCCCTGAAGATGTGGGAGAAGACGCTGATGCCCATACCCGCCAGAATCCACTCATAGCGCACGCCGTGGCTCATGAGCTGCATGGTCTGCGCGAAGTTGACTTTCCGGAAGAGCAGCCACACCAGCAGCACCGTCATGGCCACCGGAAGTATGTATTTCAATGCTTTCTTCATAATATAAGTCGCTCTATATCAGTAACGCTTCATACCTGTCGTAACGTTTCATGTCATCGATCACGACATGAGTTCGCCATATATCTCGTAGGCGGAGCGTATCTCGTCTTCGGAGGGATACATGTCCCAGCGGGGGGAGCCTACGGCCTCGAGGAGAGTGAAATTGATGCGTCCGTCGCTGTTTTTCTTGTCGTGGTGCATCAGTCCGATGAGGGCGTCGATGTCGGGGCATCCTACGGCGAGGCGCGGGAAATGGCGGCGCAGCATCGCGGCGTAGGTGTGGAGTGCGGCCGATGGCAGAAGGGTGGTCAGGCCGGAGTCGGCGACCGTGGCGGAAAGTATCATCTCCCAGAGCATGCCGTGGGCCACCGCCACTCCATGCGGCACAGGGCTCCCCTTCTCGAGCGCCAGCGACTCGAAGGCATGGCCCGCGGTGTGGCCGAAATTGAGTATTTTCCTTTCCCCTTTCTCTTTCGGGTCGCGGGTGGTGACACCGCTCTTTATCTCAATGCAGCGCATCACCCAGGGCATTATCAGGCGCCTGTCAGCAAGGTAACGGTCCACGTCGAGCAGGGCAGCGTACATGTCAGGGTCGGCTATGAGCGCCGTCTTCAGCATCTCGGCATAGCCGGAAAGGAATTCCGCGTCGGGAAGCGAGTCGAGGGTCTCGGGGATTATCACCACGTCTTGCGGCATGGCGAAAGCTCCAACCTCATTCTTCAGGTTGTCGAGGTTTATGCCTGTCTTGCCGCCAGTGGAGGCATCCACCATGGCCAGCAGCGTGGTGGGGACGTTGACGCAGCTGATGCCTCGCTTGAAGGTGGCGGCGGCGAAGCCTCCGAGGTCTGTCACCATTCCGCCTCCGATACATATCAGCGTGGAGCGGCGCGTGGCCCCCGTCTGCGACAGGAAACGCCACACCTCAGCCAGCGACGCGATGTCCTTATGGTCGTCGCCGGCGGGAATCACTACGCGTGGCAGGCGTCCCAAGGCCGGAATCTGCGAAGCGAGCCTGTCGGCCACGAGCACCGACGTGTTGGAATCGGCCACCACGAAGGGCGACGGGGCATTGAGAATGTCGAGCACGAGGGGGAGGAGGTCGGCGAAGTCGTCCATCGAGCGGTAAATGCCCCATGCACCTTCCTTCTCGAAGTTCTCGCGCGGGATAGGGCCTGTGCATACGGCCATGGTGCGTATTCCGGCGGCTACTCCGGCCCTTACGCCGAGAGGCGCGTTTTCTATCACTATGGCTTCTTCCGGCTCCACTCCGGCCTTTTTGAGCCCCATGAGGTAAGGTTCCGGATCGGGCTTGCCTTTCTTCACGTCGTGGGCCGTCACCATCATTCCCTCGGCGAAGACGCCGGGATAATCGTGGCGGATATTGTCGATGAGCGAGGCCTGACCGCTGCCGGTGACGAGCACGCAGCGTATGCCTCTATCGGTCAGCGTCTTCAGCATCCGGGCTGCCCCGGGCATCGGTTCGTTGCCTCCTATCTCCTTGAATATTTTTGTCTTATAGTCGTAGAGCGCCGCGCGCTTCTGCGGATCGCAGGGATGGCCGAACTCCCGCTGCCACACGAGGTCGATCGTGGCGGCGCCCGTCATGCCTTCATATAGATAGAATTCCTCGCGCGAGCAACTGATGCCGTTTTCCTCCATCATCCGCTTCCATGCGAGGGTGTGATATTTCATGGAGTCGTACAAGACTCCGTCCATGTCAATCAAAGCTGCTTTAATCATGGTGCAAAGTTACAATTTTTTTTGCTAAAAAATCGAAAAAAGGCTTTTTATAATTGTTAAGCTGACGCAATTTGATTAAATTTGCGCCATGAAGAAGAGTTTGCTGCTCCCTGTTGCATCTGCAACCATCTGTTGCGCCGCGGCTTTTGCGGGCGCCCCTTCCGGCGTGGCCGACAAGGCGATGGAAGGCTACAGGCTGTTTGTGCGCGACTCGCTTCCCACCGACCGTGGCGACGGATATGCCATGATGCTTGCCGCCGCATGGGAGGGAGATGCTAAGGCTGCCAACAACATAGGCTGGCTGCTCGAGAAAGGGGAATATGTGGAGAAGGACCCTGCAGGCGCCTTGCGCTGGTATGAGCGGGCTGCGCGCCAGGGGCTTCCGGCGGCCGCGCTCAACTATGTGGAGCTTCTTTTTTCCGCTCCCGCCGAACTTGGTCTGATGCCGACCGACGCCGCCACAGTGGCTGACGCCGCTTTCATAGCGGGGAGGGCATGTGCCATGGGACGGGGACTGCCTGCCGACTACCGGATGGCGGAGAAACTGCTGATGCGGGCGGCGCTGCTCGGCAATGAGGAGGCGGCCATCATGATAGCGCAGCAACTTGAGATGTATCCCGATTCCTTCTCTTCCCTTCCGCTCGCCGACATGATAAGGCAATGCGACCGGTTGCTCCCGGAGGAAAAGCGCAACTGCCGCGACGAACAGACGGCCGAGGCTCTGGCCGGGGATGTGCTCGATCCGGCTTTCTGGTATGCGAGGGCGTCACTCCCGGCGGTGAATTAAATTGCCGCACGGCAGTTGATCAGATCATATCCCGACGGTGAATCAGGTCGCGGGCTGGCGGTGAATAAGGTCGTAGCCCGACGGCGACTGATACATCCTGAGCCCGAATTTCCCGACACAGGCATATACATGGTCGAACACGTCGGACTGAAAACGCTCGTAGGCAGCCCAGGCTGTGATGCGGGTGAAGAAATAGAGCTCGAGGGGCAGACCGTTGGCCGTAGGCGCGAGTTCCCTCACCATGAGAAACACAGCGTTGTCGGGGTGTTTGCGGATGATGTCGGGGTGCTTGGTCAGATACCTGATGAGATATTTCCTGAAGAGCGAGAGATTCACCTCCCCCGCCGCATGCTTGAGCTCATGCTCCGAGATGAAACCCTCCTCGAGCAGACGGGCTATCTCCTCCTTCTCAAGAAACCGCACCGAATTGAAATCGATGTAGATGCTGCGCGCCACGCGTCGCGCCCCCACCTCGCGCATGTTCTCATAGTTGCGGAAGGAATCGCTGATGAGGGTGTAGGGATGGATGGTGACGATGGAGTTGTCCCAGTTGCGCACCTTCACCGTGGTGAGCTTTATCTGCTGCACCTCGCCGTTGGCACCGGCCTTGTCGCATACTATCCAGTCGCCTTTCTTCAGCATGTTGTTGAGGGTGAGCTGCACTCCGGCCACGAAGCCTTTTATAGTGTCTTGAAACACGAGCATCAGCACGGCAGCCGACGCTCCGAAGCCTGTGAGCACCATCGTGGGTTTCTTGTCGAAGAGGATGCTCAGCGAGATTATGAACCCGACGATGATGATGATGAGTTTGAGCGCGCCTTCTATCACCGTGAGATTGTGGCGGCTACCCATGTCGCGCTTCTCGAAAGCGTCGACGGTATTGCCCATAAGCCGTGTGACGAGATGGATTACGGCATATACGATATACACATCGGTGAGCCTCTCGAAAATCTCCACGCCCCTCTCGTGCGAGTTGAAAGCCTCCGGAAGGAGCCATGAGAGGAGCAGGGCTGGCGCGAGTTGCGAGAAAGCCCGCATGGCGCCGGCATCGAGGATGTCGTCGTCCCAGTCGTTCTTGGTCTTCCGGGTCAGGAAGTGGGTCAGAGGCGTCAGAATCCTGATGCACAGGAAATAAGCAGCCACCGAGATGACAGCGATGGCTAATATCAGCAAGGGAGTGACAAGCGGCGCGGCCGTTTCGGGCGGCAGCATGCTCTCGAGAGCGTCAGTGATCCAATGTTTCAGCAGCATTCAGCAAGGTGTTGTTCAAGTTGAGCAAGCTCAACTTGAAGGTTTAAGGTTTAATGTTGGGGGGATTGCTGCTTGGTGCAACCCCTCCGGGGTTGATGGCAAAGGGTATGGGGAAACCGGGGGTGGCGAGCACCCCCGGTTAACAAGATGGAAGGCCTCCGGCCTTCTGCTTTGGAAGGGGGTATAATTTAAGTGGGGGTGATGTTTATGGGTTAATGTGTAGGGGTTAGGATTACTTCCGTCCGAAATCCGCCGGAATCTCGCCCCACAGGTCGGTCTGCCACTTCAGTATCTTCACCGGCCAGTTGTGGGTCCGTATCCAGGCGAGGGCACGCCCCATGAGTTCAAAAAGTTTCCGGTTGGCATCCGTAGGCTTGAGCTGCGTCTTCACCTGCCGGTTGCGCAGCCACGACTGAGCCGTCTTCGAGTCGGAATAAATGTTGTGCCATTCATTGCGGCGGTGCATCTCGGCGAGCGCATGCACGATGGCCAGGAACTCACCTATGTTGTTGGTGCCCTGCTCGAAAGGGCCGACCCGGAACAAAACCTTCCCCGTGGCCACCTCCACCCCTTTATATTCCATGATGCCCGGATTTCCGAGGCACGAGGCATCCACAGCCCAGGCATCATGGTCGATGTCGGGGTTGTCGAGATAGGCGGGGCGGGAAGGGATGCGTGTCGCCGGGGCAGTCCGCTTGTCGGAGGCAGCCACAAGGATGTCGCCGAGGTCGGACGGCGCGCTGTCGTCGTTGCCGCCGCGGAAAGCCCTGGCGGCTTCCGCCGCCGAGGCATAACTCTTGTAGCGGGCGCCAGGGAAGTTCAGTATCTGCTCCTCGCAGTCGCTCCAGTTGTCGTAGACCCCCGGCTCGCGACCTTCCCACACCACATAAAAGCGTTGTTTAGCCATGAGTAGTGCTTTATGTCTTAATTTCAGAGACCTGCCGCCTTCTTGATGAGCATAGGTATCTCACTGTTGTTGAGATTGCCCGTGAAGAATCCCGAGTTGGCTCCCACTGAATAGACGGGCACGAAATTGCCGGCATGGTAGGTCGAGGTCCAGCCTATTCCGAGATGCGAGTTGAGCACGTCGAATACCTTTGCAGTGAAGGCGTTGAAAGTCTGATAGAGGGTTTTCTCATCCTCGGCTTTCTTTGAGATGAATGTCTCGTCAAACATCTTTTTCAGCTCCTCGGTTTCGGCGTCGGTCACGGGCACCACATTCCAGAAGCCGAGCTTGTCGCGCAGTTCGCTCTCCATCTCTTCCCAGGTGTGCGCTTCCTTGCCCCATTGGCGGGTCCACTCCCCGAAGGAGTCTTTGGATATTTTCTGAGCGTCGGCGTAAGCGATGTTCTGGCTATAGGGCGACTGGCGACCGTAGGCCATGCCGCCGGTGTCGTGGTCGGCGGTAATCACAATCAGGGTCTCCTCCGGATGACGGAGATAGAACTGATAGGCTACGTTGATGGCATCCTGAAAGTTGATGATTTCCTTCACCACTCCGCCGCCATCGTTGGAGTGTGCTGCCCAGTCGATGTTGCCACCCTCTATCATCATCAGGAATCGGTCGGGATTCACATTTTGCAGCGTGGTGAGGCAGGCTTCCGTGATCTGGGCGCAGGTGAGCGCGCCGGGAATGGAGTCGATGGTGTAGCCCACCTGGTTGCCACCTACGTTTTCAGGATAGAGAAGCACCTTCTGGGGGCGCTTGCCGTTGCTGTTGAGGCGCTTGAAGGCGGCATAACCTTCCACCACCTCATAGTTGTTCTTTTTCATCGTGGCCACAAACTCATCGAAGGCTTCCTGTCCGGCATTGTAGAGCTTGAAGCCACCGCCGGCGAGAAAAGACAGGCCGCTTCCGGCCGCCTGCGGAGCGATCGATTCCTTCATGCCGCGGTTGGCCGCATGAGCATACCATGCGGCGGGAGTGGCGTCGTCGGCCTGCACCGTGGTGCCCACGCCTACCGGGAACCCTGCCTTCATGAAGTCTACGGCAATGCTCTCCACGGGCACAGTGTCGGGATTCATCCCCACCATGCTGTTTTTGGTCTTCACCCCGGAGGCGAGGGCCGTGCCGGCAGCCGCCGAGTCGGTGATGGGATTGTTGGCCGAATAAGTGCGCGACTGCGAAGCCACCGGGAAAGTGAGCATAAGCAGCGGAGAGTCGCTCTTCAGCACGTCGCGGTTGTAGATTTCAGCAGCATTGACATGGCCGAGGCCCATGCCGTCGCCAATGAAATAGAAAATATATCTGGCATCGTCGGCCATCATCGTCAGTGCGGCGCTTGCCGCAAGTGCCATAAGCAGGTTTCTCTTCATTTCTTATGTAGATTAGCAGGTCGGTGTGGAGGCAGTCGGTCTGCCCGCTCCGACGGGGTGAAACTGTAATTTTTTCACAAATTTACACAATACTTTTCATATTTCACCCTAATTATGCTTAAAAATTTGCGCGATAGCGTTTTTTTTTGTAATTTTGCCGAGCCTTTTGAGCAAAGGTGATCCGAAACGGAGAGAGCCGCCGGAAATACCTTTCGAATAAAGGCAAAAACCGCGATTGACATCCAACCGCAGGAAATATTAACCAATTAAACTCTCACAGAAATGCATCTTTCAACTGAAGAAAAGCAGGCCATCTTCGAAAAGTATGGTCAGGGAAAGAACGACACAGGCAGCCCCGAAAGCCAGATCGCACTCTTCTCAATCCGTATCAAACACCTCACAGAGCACCTGAAGGAAAACCACAAGGACTTCGCAACAGCCCGCGCCCTCAAGGCTCTCGTAGGTCAGCGCCGCAGCCTTCTCGACTATCTGATCCGCAAGGATATCAACAGATATCGTGCCATCATCGCAAAGAAGGAACTCGGCATCAGAAGATAAGACGCCTTACGCATCCTACATGCAGGCTTCATGGTCGCTGACCATGAAGCCTGTAAATTTTTCCGGCTGTCCCGTCAAGGACATAATCTTTCTCAAAGCGGAAACCGCATTTCTCGGCCACGCGCTGCGACGCCACGTTCCGGCTGTCGGTAGTGATCACGAGCCGCGTCAGATGCAGCTCATCGCGGCAATAATCCAGAAGCGCAAGGAGGGCTTCCGTGGTCAACCCCTTGCCCCAATAAGGATAGCCGATCCAATAACCCACTTCCATCTCGTCGGCGCCCACCTCGCAATGTTCCCCGCCGCTCGGAACCAGACCGATGCACCCGACAGGCTCGTCGGTAGCCTTCAGCACGATAGCGAAATTGTGGGGATTAGGGATAAACACCTCCCTTATCACATCGCGGCTCATCTCCACCGAAGAATGAGCCGGCCACAGAGCCAGCTCGCTCACCCTGCAGTCGGAAGCATACCTGAAAAGCGCCTCCGCATCCTCCAATCGCCACCCCCGCAGCCTCACCCTCCTGCTCTCAATCACCATAACTCTAATCTCAAATTTATAATTACTAAAATTGCTGCAAATATGCGGCAGCAAAATTAATATATTCTCTCCTAATCTCCAACTTTTCTCCGAATCTGCCGATCAACGCTTCCACTGCTATCCATGATTCAAAATATATACTCATGATAAGACGGTACATGATGGGTGGCGACAATGAATTACTCCAAATAATTCATACAAGCTATAATGATTTTCTTCTAAATGCAATTGCGGGTATGATATAATATACTTTTTAGCCTGAAATTTATCCCGCATTTCAAAATTTACGCAAAAAGTATATTTTATTGTACTTCTATTTGATTATCTTGATTTTTCTTATTAAATTTGCAAAAAAGTTTATTATGTCATACTATGGAACTGAAAGATATAATGAAGCAACGTCGGGAAATACTTTCCCTCACACAACAAGATCTCGCTGAAATGGCGCAGGTCGGACTTGCCACAATCAAGGATATTGAGCGAGGTAAAGGAAATCCTGCACTTGCTACAGTAAAGAAGATTCTTGAAGTGCTGGGTATTGAAATTGATTATCGGGTAAGACAGACTATATAATTCATATTGAAAGATGAGAGAGTTGTCAGTATATTACAATGACATGGAAGCCGGGATTCTTACAGAGAAACATCCCGGAACAGACTATACATTCCAATACAAGGAAGATTATCTTAATTCTAAGATGCCCCCAATTTCAGTGACTTTGCCTAAGCAAAACACCGCTTATAATTCTGAATACCTTTTCCCCTTTTTCTCTAATATGCTTCCCGAAGGTGCCAATCGCCGGATTATATGCCGTTCACTGAGAATTGATGAGAATGATTCTTTTGGACTGCTTGAGGCTATGGCAGACAAGGACTTCATAGGAGCTGTAAATGTAAGGAGGATTAACAATGACTGAAATTAAAAACTGTCCATCTTTACTTATAGAAGGATTTGACACATATAGCCCCAAAGCAATAAAAACGCTTTATGGAGGAGTAAGGGTAAATCCAATTCTCAATTTTGATATTGACGAGTTTAGAAATGCCGGTGAGATTGCCGAGGCAATGCACCGAATATCTGTTTCCGGGGTACAAGAAAAATTTCCGGCAATAATCAAATCAGACGAAATCATAATTGCCGGAGATAACGAACGCTCAACGCATATACTGAAACCTGCACCTTGGGATAAAACTCTCCGCGACCGCAAACTCATTCCTGCCAATGAACATCTGACTATGCAGATAGCATCGCAGGTCTATGGCATCCAGACTGCGGCAAACGGATTGTGCTTTACTCCAAAAGGACAACCTGTTTACATTACACGTCGTTTTGATATTCTGCCCGACGGCTCAAAACTACCGATGGAAGATTTCGCCTCGATAATCGGCAAGAATGAACAAACCTCGGGGCTCCATTTCAAATATAACGGCAGCTATGAGGATATCGCCAAAACGATTAGAGCAAATGTAGCCGCATGGATGGTTGACATGGAGCGTTTCTTTGAACTGGTGGTCTTTAACTATATATATGCCAACGGGGATGCTCACCTCAAGAATTTCTCTCTCATATTGAATGGACAGGATTATCGTTTAGCTCCGGCTTATGACCTTTTGAACACCAACCTGCATGTCAACGGAGATGACCTTGGTCTTGACGGAGGACTATCACCGGACATTGAGAAAAGCGATGTGTTTGATAAAACCGGTCATCCATGCCGTCCGGATTTTGAGAGGTTCGGCAACAAGATCGGTTTGGTAAAAAGACGTATGGATAAAATTCTCAATAAGTACACATCACTGCCGGAGAGTGCATTAAATCTAATAGCACGAAGTTTCCTCCCGGAGAAAGCTAAACGTAATTACATCCGTATCGTCAATGAACGGATAACTCGTTTCAACCGAAAATCCGAATAGCATGATTTCTTAATAATCTACACAAGCTGCTAATTCAATAGCGATGTAAGTCAATATGATATCATAATAGACGTGTTATGATCATTAACATGGCCTATTCTGATATTAGTATGTATTAAAAATTAAATCCGAGTTTGAGCCCGATTGTGCCGAACTTGCATTTAGCAGAAAGCTCATATAAATAAGTTTCCTCATGATAGTTCCATACGGAGCCTTCCCATACAATGCCAAGCGATATGAGACGGGAGAAATTCACACCGGCACCCACTTCGTAGGCGAATCCTCCGAAAGCAGTGTCGTAGGTATCGAAGCAGTAGCCAAAATCCGCGTTCACGTATACGCTTCTGTTATTGAAGCAAAAGGGTAGATTATATCTAAAGCCCGACATGAACCGCATGTTTATATCGTCGGGGTATGACACACCCATTCCGGCACCCATGCTTGCAATGTTCCAGCTCAGGCCTTCGTAGAGATTGAGCCTGTAGCCAACCTTGAGTGCAAGTGCGAAATCATTACCGAAGTCGCCGGTCTCCGCTCCTGCGGAAATATCGGCAAAGATGCCGCTGTGTGCTTGATCCGAACAGTTGGAACCTGCGTTGTAGGCACCTGCCATGAGTGCTGACACAGAGAGGAGAGAGGCCGCAATTAATCTCTTCATTTTATTATGTGATTGATTTACTTATTATATGATTGGGAACAGCATTCGTTCTTACGAATGCTGTTTCCATTAGGTCTGCAAAATTAATATATTCTACTCTAATCTCCAACTTTTATCCACCCTTACTCTCCCCTCCTCCCCATGCGTACCCATGCTCCAACATGAATAATCATGATTATTCATAGGGATTTGGATAATGGTGGAAAATTGTGTAGATTTGCATTTTGAAATTCAGTTTTGGAATTAACATAACCCGTAGAGAAGTTACACTTAAACTGACCTCTTAACATAACCCGGAGAGAAGTTGCGCATAAACTAACCTCTAACCCATAACCCATAACCTTCAAGTTGAGCATGCTCAACTTGAATAAATTAAGATATATGACACAGCCTTTGATTGAGAAATATATGTGGATTGTCGATACGCTGGCAAAATACCGGAAACTGTCGAGGCAGGATCTCAACAAGCTCTGGATGAAAACCAGATTCTCCAACGGCAATCCGCTGCCGGAACGGACGTTCCATCACTACAGGCGTGGTATAGAGAAGTCGTTCAACATCGACATTGCCTGCGACGACTACGGCTATTACTATATCAACAACCAGGATAATAATGAGGCTCGGCAGTATACCGACTGGATCCTCAACAGCAATGCCACCACCACGGCCCTTCAGGAACTCGGCACCCGCACCGGGCGCGTGGAGATGGAGGATGTGCCCTCAGCCAGGGAATTCCTACCCGTGGTGACGCGCGCCATGGTCAACAATAATAAAATAGTGTTCACCTATGCCGGTTTCACCAAATCGCGTCCCGAAGTGGGAATACTTTTCTCGCCTTATTTCATCAAGATGTATAAGCAGCGATGGTATATGTATGGAGAGAAAGACGGAGGGGGATTGCGCACCTACGCTCTCGACCGGGTGACGGAGATGGAGATAACATCCTCTTTCTTCAAGATGCCGCCCCACCTCACCACGGGCAATGTGTTCGGCCACACGATAGGCATCACCTCCTCGAAAGCGGATGTGAGGAATGTGGTGATACGCACCACTGCTACCAGGGCAAAATATCTGCGTGCCCTTCCGCTCCACCACACCCAGAAAGAAGAGATGCACGATTTCTATTCGGTGTTCACCTATCGGCTGAAGCTGAACTATGAGCTGGTGAGCGAGCTGATGGCGATGGGTCCGGACGTGGTGGTGGTGGCGCCGCGCGAGCTCCAGATCATCATCACCGACCGCCTGCGCGCCACCTTCGACAACTATCAGGGCCTGTAGAAAACTTGTAGATATCTGTAGAAAACCGGTAGGAAAGAAGGTAGAAAAAGTAAATAAACCGATGATATACAGGGAGCGGAAAAGAGTCCGCCCTCTGTATTTTTTCATTATTTACAATCCGGCCGCTTTTATCGACACCGAAAATGGGCGGTTTTCTGCATTTTTTAACCGTTTTTTCTACCGCAGTTCCGAAAGAATTTATTAACTTTGCAGTTATCTACAGCGTGTAGACAAAACTGGCATCATACGATTTATCAATGTATTGGGATTAGATAACCTGTAGATAAAGCTGAAAATTATTAGATAAGTGAGAATTCCAAATAAAGGCAGCAAAAGTAATGAACAATTATCTACACCTATTGTTGTTCTTGTTTTGATTTGAATTTATTAAAATTTTCAATTTAAAATTTAAAAGAAAAATAAATGGAGTCGAAAAACATCAGTCAGGAATCACTGGCGGAGGAAATAAAGAAACTGAAGGAAGAGAAAGGGGCGGTGATAATGGCACATTATTATCAGCGCGACGAAGTGAAGGAAGTGGCCGACTTCATCGGCGACTCTCTGGCGCTGGCCCGGAAAGCGGCTGAGACCGACGCGCGCATCATAGTTATGTGCGGAGTCCACTTCATGGGAGAGACCGCGAAGATACTCTGTCCGGACCGGAAGGTGATCATCCCCGACGCTAATGCCGGGTGTTCGCTTGCCGACAGCTGCGACCCTGTGGAGTTCGAGAAATTCACGAGCGCGCATCCCGACCACACCGTGATAAGCTATGTGAACACTTCGGCTGCCGTGAAGGCTCTCACCGACATTGTGGTGACTTCGGGCAACGCTCGCAAGATAGTGGAGGCGCTTCCTGCTGATGAGAAGATAATTTTCGGACCCGACCATAACCTTGGCGAATATATAAATTCGGTGACGGGGCGCAGCATGCTTCTATGGAACGGAGCCTGCCATGTCCACGACCGCTTCTCGCTCGAGGCGATAGTGGAGATGAAGAAGGCACATCCCGGGGCGAAAGTGCTCGTGCATCCGGAATGCCGTCGTCCGCTTCAGATAATAGCCGACAAGGTTGGCAGCACGGCGGCATTGCTCGACTTCGCGCGCACCGACGATGCGAAGGAATATATAGTGGTGACGGAAAGCGGTATTCTCTTCGACATGCGCAAGGCTTGCCCTGAGAAGACCTTCCTGGCTGCTCCGGCGCAGGATGCGGAGTGCCAGTGCAACGAATGCGACTACATGCGCATGATAACGCTGAAGAAACTGCGCGATGCCCTGCGCGATGAGAAGCCTGAGATAACGGTAGATGCGGAAGTGGCAGCTAAGGCGCTGCGTCCTATAGAGCGGATGCTTGCGATGTCGTGATGATTCCATTTCAGCATTGCTGAAATGTAGGTTTATAAGGTTATAGGTTTATCTTATACTATTGTGACATAGCCGGAATTGATGGATCTGTGGGGTTAACTATTATAAGAGATGAAGGAGAAGAAGAATATAGCGGAGCTTACGCATTGCAGCGTGGAGGAATACCGGGAGATGGAGAAACTGCCTTTCCGGATACTTCTCGACAATGTGAGGTCGATGCAGAATGTGGGGAGCATCTTGCGCACTTCAGATGCCTTTATGGTGGAAGAGGTGATAATGGCCGGCATCACGGGGGTGCCGCCGCATAAGGAAATAAGCAAGGCTGCGCTGGGGGCTGAGGAGTCGGTGGCATGGCGATATGTTGAGGATGCAGTCGTGGAGTGCCGTCGTCTGCAGGAAGAAGGATGGACTGTATGCGTGCTCGAACAGGCTCACGACAGCGTCAACCTCATGGACTTCACTCCTGTGGAGGGGAAGAGGTATGTGCTGGTGGTGGGTAATGAGGTGAAGGGGGTTGACCAGGCTATAGTGGATATGGCGGATGTGGTGCTGGAGATACCGATGCGCGGGGTGAAACATAGCCTGAATGTGGCAGTGAGTGCGGGGATGGCTATCTTCCGGTTTAGTCTTTTGGGGAATGGGGATGGATTGATGCTTGGTGCAACCCCTCCGGGGTTGATGGCAGAGGGGATGGGGCAGCCGGGGGTGGCGAGCACCCCCGGTTAACAAAATAGAAGGTCTCCGGCCTTCTGCTTTGGGATGAGATGCTTAATAATGGGGCAGCCGGGGTGGCGAGTACTCTCGGTTAACAAAATAGAAGGCCTCCGGCCTTCTGCTTTGGGATGAGATGCTTAATAATGGGGCAGCGGGGGTGGCGAGCACCCCCGGTTAACAAAATAGAGGGCCTCCGGCCTTCTGCTTTGGGATGGAATGCTTAATAATGGGGAAGCCAGGGAGTGGCGAGCACTCCCGGTTAACAAAATAGAGGGCCTGCGGCCTTTAATAATGTTGAATGGGGAATTTTGAATTTTGAATGGGGAAGCCGGGGGGCTTAATAATGGGGGAAGGTTGAATTGGGAAATTATTGATATTGGAATATAATTATTATAAAGGACTACATCATGAAAAGAAGAACAATTGCGGCAGGAATGGCTGCGATGCTTGCCGTGACGGCTGCATACGCTGAGCAGTATCCTGCCGAACAAATCAACCGTGGAGCTGTGATCATGCTTGCCGGACGTGTGCCTTACCTGTCGTGGAGAAGTTTAGCCAGCGACAGCCAGGACATGTATTTTGACGTATACCGCGACGGACAGAAGGTGAATACTGAGCCTATCACCAACACTACCGACTTCAAGGATCTGAAGGGTGCGTTGGGTAAATCGTATACCATCAAGGCCATGGTAGGCGACGAGGTGGTGGAGGAATTCACCCCGATGAAGTGGAACGCCAGCCAGACCATAGAACTGAACCGTCCGGAAGGTGGAACCGCACCTGACGGAAGCGAGTATACCTACGAACCCAACGACTGCTCGGTGGGCGATGTGGATGGCGACGGCGACTATGAACTTATAGTGAAATGGTATCCGACGAATGCCAAAGACAATTCGCAGTCGGGATATACGGGCAACACCATACTGGACTGCTACGAATTCGACGGGACACAGCTGTGGAGGATAGACCTTGGCATCAACATCCGCTCGGGAGCGCACTATACACAATTCATGGTGTATGACTTCGACGGCGACGGAAAGGCCGAGATGATATGCAAGACGGCTCCGGGAACCGTGGACGGCACCGGCAAATACGTGAATGAAGTGGCTACGCTCGATGAGATAAAGAATGCCAGCAACACTAAAGACTGGCGTGTGAGCGGAGGCCGCATCAACGGCGGACAGGAATGGCTGACCGTATTCGACGGCGAGACAGGCGCTGCCATCCACACCATATATTACAATCCTAACCGCAACGCCGAGCTTGGCGGCGACAGCGCCGGCACTTTCAACTGGGACGACAGAAGCGGCAAGAATGACAAAGGCAACTACGGCAACCGCGGCGAGAGGTATCTCGCATGCGTTGCACACCTGAATGGCCTCGACTCGCGTCCGAGCGCCGTGATGTGTCGCGGCTACTATACCTACGCATTCCTCTGGGCCGTGGATTTTGACGGCGAAAAGTTATCGACACGCTGGTTTCACTCTTCAAAATCAAAGACAAAGTACTCCGTGACCGACGGCGAGGGCAACACTACATCCTATACGCCCGGCACGGCCACCAAAGGCTCGGGCAGCCAGACAGCCTATGGCAACGGCAACCATAACCTGACAGTGGGCGACGTGGACGGCGACGGCCGTGATGAGATAGTGTGGGGCAGTTGCGCGATCGACGATGACGGAACACTTCTTTATTCCACCGGCTATGGTCATGGCGATGCCATCCATCTGGGACGTATGATACCGGAGAGGAAAGGAATGCAGGTGTATCAGGTGCATGAGTCGAGTCCTTACGGATGGGATCTTCATGATGCCGCCACGGGCGAGATACTCTACAGCGGCAAGGCTGACGGCGACACAGGCCGTGGTATAGCTGCTGACATCGACGGAGATAACGAAGGCTGGGAGATGTGGTGCTCGGCCGACCGCAAGCCGAGAAACGCGGCTACAGGTAAAGCCGTAAGCGGCACAGATTCACCTTCTATGAACTTCCGCATCTATTGGGACGGTGACCTTCAGGATGAACTTCTCGACGGCAACAACATCACAAAATGGGACGAAGGGAAGATATCGACGCTGACTACGCTGTCGGGCTCTTCGTGCAACAGCACCAAGAAGACTCCCTGCCTTCAGGCCGACCTTTTCGGCGACTGGAGGGAGGAAGTGATACTCTGGAACAGCGGCGACCCGTCGAAGATAATAGTGAGCAGCACCACCATTGAGTCGAGACACCGCATACCGTGCCTGATGCAGGACCATACTTACCGTATGGCTATCTGCTGGCAGAATACGGCCTACAACCAGCCTCCGCATCTCGGCTATTACCTGCCCGACTACAAGAATGAACTTGCAGGAACCGAGATCATCACAGCCGTAGCGGGAGAAGGCGGTTTCACGCTCTACAATGCCATGAGCGGTCTGAAGATGCTCGAGGGAAGTGGCTCTGTGTTCGAAGCCCTTTCCGGCCTTGAGGCAGGAGTATACGTAGTGGCGTATAAAGATGGCAGAAGAGAGAAAATCATGGTGCACTGACCGGCAGCACTTATAGATTAGGACATGAAGTTTCTTATTAAATAAAGATGTCCTGATGATATCATAGTATGCAGGCTCATAGAGGCCGTTCATAAACACTCCAGATCTTTGATCCGGAGTGTTTTATTAAATGCTTTTGTTAAATTTGTGAATGGATATTACAATATACCCGATGTTATGAAAAAAATATTTATGATAGCCGTCGTTGCCCTTTCATCGCTTGCGGTCAAGGCCGTTGAGGATGAAACTTTTGATGTCTATCTGATGATAGGACAGTCGAATATGGCAGGCCGTGGGGAGTTTGAAGAGCGCGACACAATAGAGTCGGTAAATGGAGTCTATCTGCTTGATGAGGAAGGTAAGGCGGTTGAGGCGACAGCACCGTTCAACCGCTATTCCACAATCCGTAAGGATATAAGTCTGCAAGGATATTCGCCAGCCAATAAATTTTCCGAACTGATGCATACACGAACAGGCCGTAAGGTGCTGATAGTGTCGAATGCGAAAGGAGGATCATCTATCGACCATTGGCAACCCGGAGACAATCATGCTTTTCTCAATGAAGCCATCAGGCGGACAAGACAGGCCATGAAGTTAGGCAGATTGAAAGGAATAGCATGGCATCAGGGAGAGACCAACATCCAAAAAGGAATAGCAGGATATGTAGAGAAATTCAAAGTTATGATCAACGCCTTGAGAGATTCCTTGGCCGTGGGAGACGTGCCGGTCGTGATAGGTCAGGTAGGTCAATGGGGATGGGCTCCTGCGGAAGATATAAGAAGATTCAATGATTCGGTGGTGCCGAAGATATCGCGTGAGGTGAAAAATTGCAGATTTGTCTTCAGCGACGGTCTTGCACGCCGATATCGTGACAAAGAGAGGGATCCGCATTTCGGCAGAAAAGCCCAGATTGAACTCGGACGCCGCTATGCCGATGCCATGACGGAGCTGACGGCGCCAATATTTGTAACTAAATATAAGGATAATAAGAAGGGGGCGGTAAGTTTTACGTTTGATGATGGCGAGACTCCCTAAGAAGCACGCCGCGACAAAGAGAGGAACGTAGGTAATTTGAGGAGGGAGCGGCCTTTCTCGATGGCTTTAACCAGTACCTGACAAAGAAAGTCCGTCAGGTGAAAGTTCATCTTAAATCCGGCTACAAAGTGATGCTTCAACAGAAGGAGGATTAAACGTCTTTCTTTCTGAGCCTTTCCATATTCTTTTTGTCGTAGGCTTCTCCCCGTGATACAAGATACTCGAATTTGGCGAGGTCGCCGTCAATTTGGATATGGAGGACAAAGAAAGCCCTTTTGCTGCCAATTTTGAGACGGTATACATTATTGAGGGTCTCGATCTTTCGGCAATTACTTATATCATCAAGGGTTTGAGCATCAATCACATTATTGATTGCCTCTACAACCGAATGATGAATCTTTCCGGAAAGTTTGTCAAGAGCCTTTGTGAAATCTTTGGAGAAATCTACCTTCATCTGTATTTGCCAATTCCATGGCGGCGCATAAAGTCATCTTTCTCGCTTTCACTCACCATTACCTGTCCTTCCGGTCGGGTTGAGACAAGATAGCGGTAAAGTTCGGCATCTTCCATTTCATTGGCTTCCTCCACCAGAAGTTGCTCGATATATTTTTTGAGATTGATACCCATCGCAGCTGCCTTTACAGTCAATGCGCGGAATACGTCCTCGGGGATGTCGATCAATTTACGGTGAGATGTCTGCGCCGGTGTCGCTGATACTGTATTCATGTCATTCATATTTTTCTGCAAAGTTAAAACATATATACCATATATACAAATCTTGATTGTGGAAAGTTCTTCGCAATATAAGTAGATCACAGAAATTAAACGACATATATGCATAGACAAAAACAATACGTCTTGATATGAGCTACTTATCAAAACACCCCAACAACGAATGAAAAGACAACTTTCCGCGGTAGCATCTTGAAAAGTACTGCAATATGCTTTCAGACAGTTGTAAACCCTCACAAAAATAGCCGCCCTTTCTATGGACGGCTATAATTTTTTGTAGCACCTGCTACCACACGGACGGTTGTACCATTCCTTTTTTGCAGGGGGATTGTAGATTTTTTATTTCGGGATTAGGGGTTATTTGAGGAGGGAGCGGCCTTTCTCGATGGCTTGCTCGTTGATGGGGATGAGCTTGTGGTGGCGTTCGGGGAGCGATTTCTTGAGCCCTTTTATCACGTTTTCCATCGGAATCTTATATTCCATCGCTTCGAGAAGAGCACCCATGACGATCATGTTGTAGGCTTTGGTGTTGCCGAGTTCGAGGGCAGCGTCCATTGCGCCGATGGGGTAGATCTTGATGTCGTCGCGCGAGGGGTGCTTGTGGATGCCGTTGGTGTCGTAGATAAGTATGCCGCCTTTCTTTACGCGAGGTGCGAACTTGTCGAGGCTCTGCTGGTTGAGGGCTATCACTATGTCGTAGGAATCAAGCACTGGGGAAGAAATGCGTTCGTCGCTGAGAATGACGGTGACGTTGGCAGTGCCGCCACGCTGTTCGGGACCGTAGGAGGGCATCCATGTCACTTCCTTCTCGTCCATAAGTCCGGAGTAGGCGAGAATCTTACCCATCGAGAGGACACCTTGACCGCCAAAGCCGGCTGCTATAATTTCAGTCTTCATTGTAGAGGGGTTGTGTTGTATAATTAAGCTTTCGCAGGCGAAAACTGAGGTTTATGAGTTGATATGGTTAATTGAATAAGGTTTGAGTGATTTGCGCTTAAACCTTAAGGTCGCCGAGGGGATATTTCTCAAACATGTGCTGAGCCATCCATTCGTTGGCTTTCTCGGGCGACATCTTCCAGCCGGAGTTGCAGGTGGCAACCACTTCGACCACGCTTGTGCCTTTCTTATCGATAGCGTTCTGGAACGCTTTCTTGAGGGCGGCTTTTGTCTTGCGGACGTTGGCGGGAGTGTGCACGCTCTGGCGGGTGACGTAGCATGTTCCGTCGAGTTCCTTGAGGAGGTTGGTGATCTCGAGGGGATAGCCGTTGAGGTCGACGCGTCGACCGTAGGGGGAAGTGGCGGTCTTCTGTCCGATGAGGGTGGTTGGTGCCATCTGTCCGCCTGTCATGCCATATATTGCATTGTTGACGAATATCATCACAATGTTTTCGCCACGGTTGGCAGCATGAATGGTCTCGGCAGTGCCGATAGCGGACATGTCGCCGTCGCCCTGATAAGTGAAGACCACGTTTTCGGGCCAGAGGCGGTTGGCAGCGGTGGCGATGGCGGGAGCGCGGCCATGAGCAGCCTCGATCCAGTCGCAATCGATATAGTTGTAGGCGAATACGGCGCAACCTACGGGAGAGACGCCGATGGTGCGGTCGGTGATGCCGAGTTCGGCTATGATTTCGGCCAGGAGTTTATGTATTACGCCGTGGCTGCAACCCGGACAATAGTGCATGTGTACCTCGTCGAGGAGTTCGGGAGCTGAATAGACCTTGTTTTCAGGGCGTATGATGTCGGATATTTCCATTTTAGAGAGTAGAGTTGACGTTAAGGCATGTTCTATAAATTGAACGCCTGATTAAATAATTAGCAAACGGCAGGCTTTGGGCTGATTTTTGGCTGAATTTTGCCGCTTTAGATTCTTTCTTCGGTCGTTTAGCCCACTAAACTCCCTTATCAAGACTCTAAATCGCCTAAAATTCATCGCTAAAATCATTCCAAATCAATTTATAGAGAACCTGCGTTAATAATCTTATCCTTGAGGGCCTCGACGATTTCGGATGGGCTCGGAATGATGCCACCCATGCGGCCGAAATGCTTCACGGGGAGGGCATCGTGGACGGCGAGACGCACATCCTCGATCATCTGGCCTGCATTGAGTTCGACCACGAGGATTCCTTTCTTGCCCTGAGCAGCCTTGCGTATGGCCTCGGAGGGGAATGGCCAGAGGGTGATGGGGCGGATGATGCCTACCTTTATGCCTTCTTCGGCAGCGAGTTCCTTGGCTTTGGTGGAGATGCGGGCTACAGATCCGAAAGAGATGATGAGATAGTCGGCGTCGTCGGTGTCTATTTCTTCCCAACGGGTTTCGTTGGCTTCAATCTCGCGGTATTTCTCCTGCAGCTGATTGTTGATTACCTCCATCTTCGACGATTCGAGTTCGAGCGAAGTGATGACGTTGCGTTTGCGGCCGTTTTTCCTGCCGTTGGCAGCCCAGGGGCACTGGAGGCGGATTTCTTCTTCGGTGCGGCGGGGACGCTGCTCGGGGAGCACAACCTTTTCCATCATCTGGCCTACGATGCCGTCGGCGAGAATCATAGAGGGGGTGCAGTATTTGAATGCGAGGTCGAAACCGAGGCCAACGAAGTCGGCCATTTCCTGCACGGTGGATGGAGCGAGGACGATGAGGCGGTAGTCGCCGTGTCCGCCGCCTTTTGTAGCCTGGAAATAGTCGGCCTGCGAGGGCTGGATCGTACCGAGGCCGGGACCGCCGCGCATTACGTTGAGGATAAGTGCGGGGAGCGATGCGGCGGCGATGTAGGATATGCCTTCCTGCTTGAGGCTGACGCCGGGCGATGAGGATGAAGTCATGACAGCCTTGCCTGTGGCGGCGCCGCCATATACCATGTTGATTGCAGCCACTTCAGATTCTGCCTGAAGCACTACCATGCCTGTGGTGTCCCATGGCATGAGGTTCTCGAGGGTTTCGAGCACTTCCGACTGAGGGGTGATGGGATAGCCGAAATAGCCGTCGCAGCCGTAGCGGATAGCGGCATGAGCTATGGCTTCGTTGCCCTTCATAAGTCTTATATCTTCCATAATTTAAAATCTTAGAGTGAGTTTGGAACAGGGGATTCAGTTGAGTACCACCCGATATACCTCGATGCAGGCATCGGGGCAAACGAGAGCGCAGCTGGAGCAGCCGATACATTTTTCGGGATGAGCCATGAAGGCGTAGTGGTAGCCACGGTCGTTGACTTCGTAGGGTTGAAGGGAGAGAGTGTCGGTGGGGCACGCCACCACACAAAGATTGCAACCCTTGCACCTTTCTTTGTTGACAGTGACGGCTCCTTGTAATTTTGCCATAGACTTTTAGATATTAACGTTTATTCGACGATTAGTTCGGTGGCAAATTGTATGCCATTTTCCAATAGCAAAGATATATAAAAATAATCAAGAAATATTTAAAAGGAGGATAAATATAAAACGTTTTAACAAAATTTAGTAAATAGCGCAAAAATCGGAAAGTGTGCATATTCGGGTTTTGTTTGGGAGAAGTGGGGGGAGGAAATGGGAGGGATTATTGCAGTTGAAACTGCAACGCTGGAACAAATAGGGAGGATAGGGGCTTCGGGGGAAATGGGGATGAGGAATTATTGCAGTTGAAACTGCAACGCTGGAACAAATAGGGAGGATAGGGGCTTCGGGGGAAATGGGGATGAGGAATTATTGCAGTTGAAACTGCAACGCTGGAACAAATAGGGAGGATAGGGGCTTCGG
>JAUNFY010000002.1 GCA_030524805.1 Bacteroidales bacterium
TGGCCTTTTTAAGATAAATTTTCCACTCTCTTATTTTGCCACTGCAAACTTAGAGTTTTGTTTTACCCTATATCCACAAATTATCAACATTATGAAATTTAACTTTTCTTTCGTTGTGGCATGTATGTTTGTCATGATGTCCGGATCCAATACCTTTGCGGCTATTCCGGATGGCCAATGGTGTAACTTTGAAGGAGATCCCGGAGAATTCTGGGGCTCTACAGAACTTGACATATCGTTTGCCAATCCAGAGAAGAAGGATGGAAGAATCGTATATGGCTCTTATGGCGAGTCGTATGAGGGAACAGATGAGGAAATGCCTTATTATGATTTCGGAAAACCGGAAATCAACGGCAACCGGGCTACTTGCAAAGCTTACCACTACAAGTACGAATGGAACGATAAACTCCAAACAGGAGTGAAGAAATATATCGGTAATCCCGAAGACTGTACTTTGATTTATGATGAGAATGCAAAGTCGATTACGATAAAAATGGGTACGGACTTCTCTGTGACTTTACAAGATGCAGACAGATGCTCGTTGGTGTCGGTTGATGGCGGAAATAACATCAATGTGAGGAAAACTCCAGTAAAAGGTGAAATAGTAGGTAAGGCTACCAAGGGTCAGATGCTTCAGTTACTATCCATATCTTCTGCTCCGAACTACGGCGAAAAATGGTATGAAGTCAGATTGCCTGATTCCACTACTGGTTTTATCAGCGGTAAGTATGTCACGCTTGTCCCAAAGATACTTTACTCTATCCCTGATATGTTTTTCAATGATAAATATAATAATATATATTTTTCACATGTATATGAAGAAGCTGATCCTGATAATGCATATGACAGGACTGTCATATTCAAGCGCAGTGGAAATATTGTGATGTGTCAGGATTTTACAGGATTTCCGTATGGCTATAGAATGCCTATTGAATCCTATGGAATGGGCGTGATAGACGGCAATAAGATAATTATAAATAGGTTCATAACAAGAGATGAAGGTAGCGAACTGTTCGAGAATGGAGACTTCGCAGGTCTAGCAAAAGTATCATGCGATGCAGAACCTGAAATCTGGAACTATATGAATAATGCTTTGTATAATGATGGCGTGGAGTATAATTGGGGAATGAATGCCCAATGAAAAGGGGCCGGAATATTCAATACCAATCTTGTAATCTGCTGATATCATGAAAAATCTATATTTGCTGCTGATGCTGCTTTTTGCTTTCTTCACAGTGCGGACATCCCATGCGCAATCTTCCTTCCCGCCTAAGAGATATCCGTCGTCGATAAAAGTCCTGACCGATGCCGGAGTGGCTCAATATTGGGACGTGAAAAGGATAATGTGTGTTGGCAAGGCCAACGGCGGCTATAAATTCCGTATCTACGGGCGAGCAAACGCTGACCATAGAAGCCAATCGGTCAATATGTATTATATCCTGCCCGGCAACGTGTTGAAGACTGCGGGAGCATACCAGTTTCCTGAAGTCAAGGAAGGTCAATCGTTCAATTTTGAGATTGTATCGGCTTTCATAGGTCATGCGCCGGCTAAATTTGATGGCTTCATGATCATGGATGAATGGCTGAAAGCTCCACAGGAAGATGCATCGCGAAAAACGGCGGACATAAAGAGGCGTGCGCAAACTGTAGTTCCGGATATGCCGGAAGAAATGAAAAAATCTATTGAAAACTCGCGTAGTCTAAATATTCATGAGTTCATGGAGGGTGTCGTGTCTGATTATGAATCAAATCGAGAGTGGACTGTTGATGATTTTGATACAGATCCGATACCTAAGGAAAAAGAAAAAAGGGAAGAGGAAATATGCACGGCGGTGGATGTGAACCCTGAGTTCACCGGAGGTATGACTGCTTTATCAAGATGGCTTGGAACGCATGTGGATTATCCCAAAAATGCCTATTCATTAAGCATACAAGGGCGCGTATTGGTGCGTTTTGTCGTTGAAAAAGATGGATCTATAAGCAATGTATCCATTGCCAAAAGTGTTGACAAGGATTTGGACAAGGAGGCTATGAGGGTTGTGAAATCCATGCCGCGGTGGAATCCGGGCAGGAAAAATGGTGTTCCTGTGAGAACTTACTTCAATATTCCTATAAATTTCAAACTTCAAAATTAAGAGGCTCGAAACATTGACGTCGAAAAATCATTTATTTGTGACACTGATGCCTCAAAAAAAGTTAATTTTATCATGAGTGAATATATTTATTGCAAAGACGACTGGAAAACTGCGGCCCGGAATATTTTTTTATGTGTGATAGGGGTGGTGGTGTTGACTCCCGTGACTGTCTTTCTGGCATCCTTTGCTTCTTTCGGTGTCATTATCGAATCGATCGGAGGTGGTGAGACAGTAGTGTCATCCGGTTATGCCACTGCAGCTGCAATTTTAAGTGTGGCGTTACTCGGTCTGCTGGTGTATTACATTATATCTCTTTCTAAATTCAAAAATAACCAAATAAGCGGGGAAGCAGCTTCTTCTGTCAATACTATCCGCACTTGCGTGATAATACAGTTTGCTGGAGTGCTGCTTTTTCTGCTTTCTTTCGTCACTCCTGTCGTAGGAGGCGGATTATTTATTCTTTGGTGTATAGTTCTTATTGTGATGCTGTTCATCATCAGAGAAGCCTACCGGAATCTTTCTGAAGAAGAGACATGGAGCAAAGTTGCCCGCAGGGGAGCATCGCAACTGCGTATAAGTGTCGCATATACCATCTATAGCATATTTGCTCCGGTTTTATGGGTGATTCTGTTCGGTCTTGTCGCCTTTATGGTCTCAGGTGTGAAAGGAGTTAATACAATTACTATCATCACAGATCTTATAAAGGGCGATATCTCTGCTTATCTTGTTCCTTTTCTGGTGTTGGTGATCGGTGGACTCTTCCAATTATATTGGTGTGTGATGTCGTTTGTGCTTATGTTGATGGGTTGGAACAATATTCAGAGTGGCAGTATGGTAGATGTCAGGGAAGGCGATGCGTCAGAGGGCGGCATGTCTGCAATACCTTCCGGACATACGTCTGTGGCGGTCGGTTTGAAAAATGAAGTTACCCCCTCTTTCTGTTCGGAATGTGGCATGAAACTTAATCCCGGTTCCAGATTTTGCCCGTCGTGTGGGAAACCGCTTGTTGCTTCATGTGGCGCTGGCGTGCATGATAATGTAGAGTCTGACAAGGATGAGGTGGAGGCAGAAACGGATACAGCGGAATCCGGTATTGCGTCTATTGGATCGGTGCCGGCATCTTCGGTGGTGTCAATACCTGTAGACTTGGATAATGACGGATATGCTGCCTGTGTGGAATACACGGAGACTGACAGTTTGCGCAAGAAATGGCTGTATGGGGGGATTTGTGCCGGAATAGTGATTCTGGGGGGTGTGCTTTGGTATGCCCTTGCCGGAAGAGACAAAGTTGACGGTCCGGTGTCATTCGTGTTTGCTCAGGGCGCCACCATGTTTGGAACTATGGATAATGGAGGCTTTTCTGACCCCGTGTGTGAACTTGAATATGGCGATTCTGTAGTTGTCTATGGGGCTGATTCTACCGGAAATTGGCTGAAAGCGGCAGTTCGTAAAAATGGCAGTAGTTTCCGAGGTTATGTGGATGATGCGAATCTTATGGATAGGGAGACTTTCAATATACTGAAAGTAAGAGGAGGAATTGAGAATGATGACGTAAGGCATGCGATAAGTGAGATTTATGAGCGCCGGGCTCTTGCTCGGAAATTGGTGGAACTAGGACCAGCCTGGAAATTGCATGTCTTGAATTATCGTTATGGACATACACCTATGGTCCGTTCATGTCATATAGATGGGCTTTCTCCGGCAAGCGAGGGATTCGCCTTCATTGCAATCAACAACGATACGGGAGAAAAGCATTTTTATCTTTACTCTCACGACGAGGATCTTAATCCCGTTTTCATATATGATGAGCCTGTTAAGAAGCGATATGATGGTATTTCTGATATCTCCATCAGGAGGAATAAGGTGAAAGTGAAATATTATATGTATGATATGCGCAATGACCGGGAGCATGCGGATGATGCAGATATCGTGGTGTTGAAAGGTCTTGTCGATGATCAGTATCCTGTCACGATGAAATTGAAAATCGACAATCGTGTTGTCACGGGTTCTTATCATTATGATAAATATGGTACCTCTATTTCGCTCAATGGCGAGTTGGAGATTTATCCTGCCGGAGACAGATATTTGAATCTTACTGAAATGTCAGGAGGCGTGGTTACCGGTCAATTCATCGGTTCATGGGAGGATGATGTCTACTCTGGGTCGTGGGTAAGTGATGATGGTGAAAAGGAGATGCCGTTTAGACTCACTGAAAATTCCTGAGTCGCGTATGATGTTGAAGGCAAGTTCTTAAAACTAATGGTTTGCTATTCGCGAAAATTAAAAAATAATTTGCATAATTCGTTGAAATTTCGTAACTTTGCAACCGAAAAGGGAAGATTAGCCCCATTGAATTCGCTAACGGATTGAAAATCATTCGGTTGGTGTGGTTTTTGTGGTGTGTCTCCTCTTCGGTTCCTGTTCTCGCTTCTTCGGAAAGCGGGTCTTGGATCGGAAATAAAACTTGACAACAACAGAGAAATAGATATTTTTTAATTATTAATCAACTAAAATGCCTACAATTCAGCAATTAGTAAGAAAAGGACGCGTTGCGCTTGTCGACAAGAGCAAGTCTCCCGCCTTGGATTCATGTCCGCAGCGTCGTGGCGTGTGCGTGCGTGTCTACACCACCACTCCCAAGAAGCCTAACTCGGCTATGCGTAAGGTGGCTCGTGTGCGCCTTACAAACGGTAAGGAAGTGAACTCCTATATTCCGGGAGAAGGCCACAACCTCCAGGAGCACTCTATCGTCATGGTTCGCGGCGGTCGTGTTAAAGACCTCCCCGGTGTGCGTTACCACATCGTTCGCGGTACTCTCGACACCGCCGGCGTGCAGGGCCGCACTCAGCGTCGCTCCAAGTATGGTGCCAAGCGTCCTAAGGCAGCTAAGAAATAATAAGCTGTCATAAAAGTAATCATTTATCTTTAACCGGTTTTTGATTCTTTGACAGCTACATGGTTGAGTAAACGCCCATCCGGCGCTCCGTGAGGAGTTCCCAAAGCGCGTTGAAGTTTGCCCAAAGCAGCCAAAATCAAAACTTAAACTTTCAGCAATGAGAAAAGCTAAACCGAAAAAACGGGTGATACTCCCCGATCCCGTTTTTCACGACGTGAGAGTGACTAAATTTGTCAATCACCTCATGTACGACGGAAAGAAGAACACTTCCTACACTATCTTCTATACCGCCCTTGATATCGTGAAGTCCAAACTCCCCAACGAGGAGAAGAGCGCTCTGGAAATCTGGAAAAAGGCTCTCGAAAACGTTACTCCTCAGGTCGAAGTTAAATCTCGCCGCGTTGGTGGCGCTACCTTCCAGGTGCCTACTGAAATCCGCGCCGACCGCAAGGAGTCGATCTCTATGAAGAATCTTATCATCTATGCCCGCAAACGTGGTGGCAAGACAATGGCCGACAAGCTCGCTGCCGAAATCGTCGACGCTTTCAACGATCAGGGCGGTGCCTTCAAGCGTAAGGAAGATATGCACCGTATGGCCGAGGCTAACCGCGCATTCGCTCACTTCAGATTCTAATTCGGTTTTATAATGGCTAAACACGATAATCTTCAGTTAACTCGCAATATCGGCATCATGGCTCACATCGACGCCGGTAAGACGACAACTTCCGAACGTATCCTTTTCTATACCGGTCTTACCCACAAGATCGGTGAGGTTCACGATGGCGCTGCCACTATGGACTGGATGGAACAGGAACAGGAGCGTGGTATCACTATCACTTCCGCAGCTACCACAACGTTCTGGAACTACAACGACAACAAATATAAGATCAACCTGATCGACACTCCGGGACACGTTGACTTCACTGTCGAGGTGGAACGCTCGCTTCGCGTTCTCGACGGCGCTGTCGCAGCTTTCTGTGCTGTTGGTGGCGTTGAGCCTCAGTCTGAGACTGTATGGCGCCAGGCCGACAAGTACAATGTGCCCCGTATCGGTTATGTCAACAAGATGGACCGTTCGGGCGCCAACTTCCTCGAAGTTTGCCGCCAGGTGAAAGACGTGCTCGGTGCTAACCCCCTTCCCATTCAGCTCCCCATCGGCGCTGAGGAAACTTTCAAGGGTGTCATCGACCTCGTTACCATGAAGGCTATCTTCTGGCATGATGAAACCATGGGTGCTGAATACACCGTGGAGGAAATCCCCGCCAACCTTCTCGAAGAAGCTGAGCAGTATCACGACAAGATGCTCGAGACTCTCGCTGAAATCGACGACGCCCTCATGGAGAAATACTTCGACGATCCTTCCACTATCACAGTAGAGGAAATCAAGGCAGCTATCCGCAAGGGTACCCTCTCTATGGAAGTGAACCCCATGATCTGCGGTTCTTCTTTCAAGAACAAAGGTGTTCAGACTCTGCTCGACGCTGTCTGCGCCTATCTTCCCTCGCCTGAAGACAGCGGCGCAGTTGAAGGCCACGCTATCGACGATCCCGATGAGATTCTTACCCGCGAGCCTTCTCCCGAAGCTCCCATGTGTGCTCTCGCGTTCAAGATCGCTACCGACCCCTATGTAGGTCGTCTCGTGTTCTTCCGCGTTTATTCTGGTAACATCGACGCCGGCAGCTACTGCCTCAACAGCCGTAGCGGCAAGAAGGAGCGTATCTCACGCCTCTTCCAGATGCACTCCAACAAGCAGAACCCCATGGAGAGGATCGGCTGCGGTGATATCGGCGCAGGCGTAGGCTTCAAGGATATCCGCACCGGCGACACTCTCTGCGACGAAAACGCACCTATCGTTCTCGAAGCAATGGAATTCCCCGATCCGGTTATCGGTATCGCTGTAGAGCCCAAGACTCAGAAAGACCTCGACAAGCTCGGCGTCGGCCTCCAGAAACTCGCAGAGGAAGACCCGACATTCCGCGTTGAGACTAACGAAGAGACCGGCCAGACTGTCATCAGCGGTATGGGTGAGCTCCACCTCGATATCATCATCGACCGTCTCCGTCGCGAATTCAAGGTTGAGTGCAACCAGGGTCGTCCGCAGGTTACTTACAAGGAAGCTATCACCAAGTCGTTTGAAGGCCGTGAGGTATTCAAGAAGCAGACAGGTGGTCGCGGTAAGTTCGCCGACATCATCTTCCGCATGGAACCCGCCGACGAAGATTTCGTTGGTTCGCTCCAGTTCGTCGATGAGGTTAAGGGCGGTAACGTGCCTAAGGAATATATCCCCTCGGTTCAGAAGGGCTTCCAGACTGCCATGAAGAATGGCGTGCTCGCCGGCTACCCCGTAGAGCGCATGAAGGTTACTCTTCTCGATGGTTCGTTCCACCCCGTCGACTCCGACCAGCTCTCGTTCGAGCTCGTAGCCATCCAGGGCTTCAAGCACGGTAGCGAGAAGGCAGGTCCGGTCCTCATGGAACCCATCATGTCGGTAGAAGTCGTTACTCCCGAAGAGTCGATGGGCGACGTGATCGGCGACCTCAACAAGCGTCGTGGCCAGGTGGAAGGCATGGAGACAAGCCGCAGCGGTGCCCGCATCGTGAAGGCTAAGGCTCCTCTGGCTGAAATGTTCGGCTATGTGACTGCGCTCCGCACAATCACTTCCGGCCGTGCCACTTCCACAATGACTTTCAGCCACTACGCTGAAGTGTCCAACTCCATCGCCAAGGCTGTCCTCACTGAGTGCAACGGCCGTGTAGACCTCATTAAGTAATTAAAGTATCTTCAATAATATGAGCCAAAAAATTAGAATCAAACTGAAGAGCTACGATCACAATCTCGTCGACAAGTCGGCAGAGAAAATCGTAAAGACAGTGAAGTCTACAGGCGCTGTAGTCAAAGGCCCGATTCCTCTGCCTACCCACAAACGCATCTTCACAGTCAACCGCTCGACTTTCGTCAACAAAAAATCGCGTGAGCAGTTCCAGCTCTGCAGCTATCAGCGTCTCATCGACATCGATGGCAGCACCACAAAGACTGTAGACGCTCTCATGAAACTCGAACTTCCCAGCGGAGTCGACGTCAGCATCAAGGTCTGATCAATACATCAAATATCATTCAAGGCAGTGGGGGAGGGGTCCCCTTCCCCCCGCCTGCCTACAATTCAATAATTTTTCAAAAGAAATGCCAGGATTATTAGGAAAAAAAATCGGAATGACATCCGTTTTCAGTGCCGACGGCAAAAACGTGCCGTGCACTGTTATCGAAGTTGGTCCCTGCGTTGTCACTCAAGTAAAAACTCTTGAGAAAGATGGCTACGAGGCTGTCCAGGTAGGTTTTCAGGAAAAATCTGAAAAACACACCAACAAGCCCCAGGCCGGTCTTTTCAAGAAAGCAGGAGTGGCTCCCCAGCGACACTTGGCCGAGTTCAAATCGTTCGAAACTCTTCCCCAGCTGGGTCAGACTCTCACAGTCGACCTGTTCCAGGAAGGTTCTTTCGTAGATGTTGTCGGTACCTCCAAGGGTAAAGGCTTCCAGGGCGTAGTTAAGCGCCACGGCTTCGGCGGCGTTGGCCAGGCTACTCACGGCCAGCACAACCGTCTCCGCGCTCCCGGTTCTATCGGTGCCTGCTCTTATCCCGCAAAGGTATTCAAAGGTCTCCGCATGGCCGGCCAGATGGGCAACGAACGCGTCACTGTTCAGAATCTCCAGGTTATCAAAGTGCTCCCCGAGCATAACCTGTTAGTCATCAAAGGCTCCATCCCCGGAGCTAAAGGTTCAATCGTTTTAGTAGAGGAATAATGGAAGTAGCAGTTTTTAATATCAAAGGTGAAGACACCGGACGTAAAGTTGTCCTCAACGACGAAGTGTTTGGTCGCGACCTTACTAAAGGAAATGCCGAACATACTCTCTATCTCGATGTAAAACAGTACCTCGCAAATCAGCGCCAGGGCACACACAAATCGAAGGAACGCAGCGAGATTTCGGGTTCTACCCGTAAGCTCGGTCGCCAGAAAGGTGGCGGCGGCGCTCGTCGCGGTGATATCAATTCTCCGCTCCTTCGTGGTGGTGCTACTGTCTTCGGTCCCCGCCCCCGCGACTACCGCTCTAAACTCAATAAAAAGCAGAAGGCCCTCGCACGCCGTATAGCTCTCACTTCCCGTCTCGCCGACCAGAAGATTATCGTGGTGGAAAACTTCACTTTCGAAGCCCCCAAGACCAAGAGCTATATCAGCCTCGCCAAGAACTTCAAACTCGAAGACAAAAAAGTGCTCCTCGTGTTTGCTGATCAGGACCAGAACGTGCTCCTCTCGGTGCGCAACGTTCCCAACGCCCTCATGGCTCAGGCAAAGGACCTCAATGCTTTCACCGTGCTCAATACCGACGCTATCATCCTCACTGAAGACAGCGTCAATGTCTGCAACGAATTCTAAATCTGGAGAAAACGATTATGGATATCAATATCAAACCCCTAATGACTGAAAAGGCTACCGCCCTCAGCGAAAAGGAGAATTGCTACGTCTTTGCCGTTTCTCCCGATGCCAATAAGTTTCAGATCAAGGACCTTGTGGAGAAACTCTACAATGTCCGCGTGACCAATGTCAGCACTTGTGTTTATGCCGGCAAACGCAAACAGCGTTACACCCGCGCAGGTATCATCCGCGGCCAGAAACCTGAATATAAGAAAGCTTATGTCACCGTGGCCGACGGTCAGACTATTGACTACTACAGCAACATCTAATAGAAATGGCAGTTAAAAAATTCAAGCCCACTACCCCGGGCCAAAGGCACAAGATTATCGGTGTGTTCAAACGTGAGGATTTTCTCGGCCTCAATGAAGAAGGCAAGAAAATCGTACGTAAATCCACTGCTAACACACCGGAAAAATCTCTTACTATCGGTAAACGTTCTACCGGTGGCCGCAACACAAGCGGCGAACTCTCCACTCGCTATCGTGGTGGTGGCCATAAGAGAAAATTGCGTCTCATCGATTTCAAGAGAAACTACGACAACGTTGAGGCTGTCGTGAAGAGCATCGAGTACGATCCCAACCGCTCCGCTCGCATCGCGCTTCTCTACTACGTAGACGGCTCGAAAGCCTATATCCTCGCCCCCAACGGCCTGGAAGTAGGTCAGAAAGTCGTTAGCGGCGAAGATGTAGCCCCTGAAGTGGGCAACACTCTCCCCCTCGCCAAAATCCCCGTAGGTACTCTTATCCATTGTATCGAACTGCGTCCCGGTCAGGGTGCCGCTATGGTGCGCTCCGCCGGTACGTTCGCTCAGCTGACTTCGCGTGAAGGAAACTACGCTATCATCAAACTTCCTTCGGGTGAAACTCGCAAAGTGCTTCTCACTTGCCGCGCTACTGTAGGCGTTGTCGGCAACTCCGACCATGCCCTCGAGCAGTCTGGTAAGGCAGGTCGTAGCCGTTGGCTCGGCCGTCGCCCCCACAACCGTGGTGTCGTTATGAACCCTGTCGATCACCCCATGGGTGGTGGTGAAGGCCGTCAGTCTGGTGGTCATCCCCGTAGCCGCACAGGTCTCTACGCCAAGGGTCTCAAGACTCGCAACAAGAAGAAACACTCTTCGAAGTACATCATCGAAAGACGTAAGAAGTAATCTCCTAAATCAAGTCATCAATTATGAGTCGTTCATTAAAGAAAGGGCCTTTCATCAGCGTCAAGCTCGAAAAGAAAGTTGCCGCTATGGAAGAGTCCGGCAAGAAGTCGGTCATCAAGACCTGGAGCCGTGCTTCCATGATCTCGCCCGATTTCGTCGGCCATACTTTCGCCGTTCATAACGGCAACAAGTTTATCCCCGTCTATGTCACTGAAAACATGGTGGGTCATAAGCTTGGCGAATTTGCCCTCACCCGCACATTCCGCGGTCATGCCGGCAACAAAAAGAAATAAGGCCTAACTCACCATAAATAGTTTTTTAATACAATGGGTTTAAGAAAAAGAGAAGCAGCCGACGCTATAAAGGCTGCACGCAAATCCGAATATTTCGCTAAGCTGCGCAATGTTCCTTCTTCTCCCCGCAAAATGCGTCTCGTAGTAGACATGGTGCGTGGCCAGGAAGCTTTCAAAGCGCTCGGCATACTGAAATTTTCCAATAAGGAAGCTGCTCGCAAGGTCGAGAAACTCCTCCGTTCGGCTATCGCCAACTGGGAAGAGAAAAACGGCCGCAAGGCTGAGGCCGGCGAACTTTTCGTCAAGACTATCTTCGTCGACGCAGCTCCCATGCTCAAACGTCTCCGTCCGGCTCCGCAGGGCCGCGGTTACAGAATTCGTAAACGCTCCAACCACGTCACTCTGTTCGTGGATACTTTTAACAACGATAAATAAGCTGCAAGATGGGACAGAAAGTTAATCCAATCAGCAACCGCCTCGGTGTAATCCGCGGTTGGGACTCAAACTGGTTCGGCGGAAAGAAATACGGAGCAACCCTCCTCGAGGACTCCAAAATCCGTAAATACCTCCGCACTCGTCTTGCCAAGGCAAGCGTTTCTAAAATCATCATCGAACGCACCCTCAAGATGGTCACTGTCACTGTCTGCACTTCCCGCCCCGGTATGATCATCGGCAAAGGTGGCAAAGACGTCGACGCTCTGAAGGAAGAACTGAAGAAGATCACCGACAAGGACGTTCAGATCAACATCTACGAAATCAAGCGCCCCGAACTCGACGCTGAAATCGTAGCCACCAACATCGCTCGCCAGATCGAAGGCAAAGTGGCATATCGCCGCGCTGTCAAGATGGCTGTCGCTTCCACTATGCGTATGGGCGCTGAAGGCATCAAGGTTCAGGTTTCCGGCCGCCTCAACGGCGCTGAAATGGCCCGCTCCGAGATGTTCAAGGAAGGTCGCACACCTCTCCACACTCTCCGTGCCGACATCGACTACGCTCTCGTAGAGGCTCTCACCAAGGTGGGTATCATCGGTATCAAGGTTTGGATCTGCCGTGGTGAGGTCTATGGCAAGAAGGAACTCACTCCTTCCTACGCCATCGGTCAGAAAGAAGCAGGTCGCCCCGCACGCGAGGATCGTCGTCGTGGCGGTTTCCGCAACAAGAAAAATAGCAATCGTTAATAAAAGTAGACTCAGAATATGTTACAACCTAAGAAAACCAAGTTCCGCCGCTCTCAAAAGGGCAGAATGAAGGGTGAGGCTCAGCGTGGCAACCAGCTCGCGTTCGGCTCCTTCGGAATCAAAACTCTCGAGTCGAAATGGATCACCGGCCGCCAGATCGAGGCTGCCCGTATCGCCGTGACTCGCTACATGCAGCGTCAGGGCCAGATCTGGATCCGTATTTTCCCCGACAAGCCTATCACCAAGAAGCCTGCCGAAGTCCGAATGGGTAAAGGTAAAGGTAACCCCGAAGGCTTCGTGGCGCCTGTCACTCCGGGACGTATCCTTATCGAAGTCGAAGGTGTTCCTTTCGATGTAGCTAAGGAAGCTCTCCGCCTCGCTGCTCAGAAGCTCCCCGTAACTACTAAGTTTGTCGTTCGCCGCGACTACGACCCCGCTCAGGCTCTCTGATAGGACTCGTCCGTCAGATGCAAGATATCCCCATCTCTTCAGGCACGGTCGCAAGCCGTGGCCGTGCCTGAAGGATTTTTTTAAGGAATAAGCTGAATTTTTTCTCAAGTAGGCAATATTCCTGAAATTCTTGCGTTGTATCTTTCGGACACTCCTGCTCGGAGACTCCATATTTAAAACAATATTTAATAACACCTATGAAAAAGGAAGAAATCAAGGAATTAAGCATTCAGGAGCTGAAAGCCCAGATCGAGGCTTCAGAGAAGGCTTATCGTGAATTGAAAGTAGCGCACGCGATCTCTCCCGTCGACAATCCCGCCAAGATCACTAAGGATCGGCGTGATATCGCCCGACTGAAGACAGTGCTGCGCCAGAAGCAAATCGCCGAACAGGCCAACGCTTCTGCTAAGTAATAATCCCTTTCTAACTATTATCCAAAACAAAAATGGAAATCAAGAGAAATCTGAGAAAAGAAAGAATCGGGGTTGTTTCCAGCAACAAGTGCGACAAAACCATCACTGTCGAAATCAAGTGGAAGGAAAAACACCCGATCTATGGTAAGTTTGTCAACAAGACAAAGAAATACCACGCTCACGACGAAAACAACGAATGCTCCGTTGGCGATACCGTCCGCCTCATGGAGACACGCCCTTTGAGCAAGACTAAGAGATGGAGACTTGTTGAAATTATCGAAAAAGTTAAGTAACTATGATACAGACTGAATCACGCCTCACAGTAGCTGACAACAGCGGAGCGAAAGAAGCACTCTGCATCCATGTGCTCGGTGGCACCGGCCGCCGCTACGCTTCGGTAGGCGACATCATCGTGGTGACTGTAAAAAGCACCATCCCTTCATCCGACGTTAAAAAAGGTACTGTTTCCAAGGCCGTCGTTGTGAGAACCAAAAAGGAAATCCGCCGTCCCGACGGCAGCTATATCCGCTTCGACGACAACGCTTGCGTGCTTCTCAACAACGCCGGCGAAATCCGCGGTACCCGTATCTTCGGCCCCGTGGCTCGTGAACTCCGTGCCACCAACATGAAGATCGTTTCTCTCGCCCCCGAGGTGCTTTAATCATTCTAATAGATTATAATCATGTCAAAACTTCATATTAAGAAAGGTGATACTGTCTATGTCAATGCCGGCGACGACAAGGGCAAGACAGGACGTGTGCTCGAGGTTCAGGTGAAGAAAAACCGCGCTATCGTTGAAGGCGTAAACTTCGTGTCCAAAAGCACTAAGCCCAGCGCAAAACACCCGCAGGGCGGTATCGTGAAGATGGAAGCCCCCATCCACGTGTCAAATCTCAATCTCGTCGACCCCAAAAGCGGCAAACCTACCCGCGTGGCCCACAAGAGAGATGAGAATGGTAAGTTAGTTCGTGTTTCTAAAAAATCAGGAGAGGAGATTAAGTAATATGAGCACCACTACATTAGCTAAGGAGTATAAAGAAAGAATCGCTCCCGAACTCGTCAAGGAGTTCAATTACACCACACCCATGCAGGTGCCTCGCCTCGAGAAGATCGTAATCAACCAGGGTCTCGGTGCTGCCACTCAGGACAAGAAACTGATTGAGACTGCAATCAACGAAATCACTGCTATCACAGGTCAGAAAGCCGTGCCGACTCTCTCTCGTAAGGATATCTCTAACTTCAAGCTGCGTAAGAAAATGCCCATCGGCGTGATGGTCACTCTCCGCAGAGAGAAAATGTATGAGTTCCTTGAAAGGCTCATCCGCGTCGCTCTTCCTCGTATCCGCGACTTCAAGGGCATCAACTCCAAGCTCGACGGCCGTGGCAACTACACTCTCGGCATCACTGAGCAGATCATTTTCCCCGAGATCAATATCGACAATGTGCCCAAGCTTCAGGGTATGAACATCACTTTCGTAACTTCAGCCAACACTGACGCCGAAGGTTTCGCTCTGCTCAAGAAGTTCGGTCTTCCTTTCAAAAACGACAACAAATAAGAGATATGGCTAAGGAATCAATGAAGGCACGCGAAGTGAAGCGTGCGAAGATGGTTGCCAAATACGCAGAGAAGAAAGCCGCCCTCAAGAAGGCTGCTCTCGCCGACGCTGAAGGTAATATCGACTACGAGGCTCTTACCAAACTCCAGAAGCTCCCCAAAAACGCATCGCGCGTTCGTCTGCACAACCGTTGCATGATGACCGGTCGTCCCAAGGGTTACATCCGTCAGTTTGGTATCTCCCGTATCCAGTTCCGCGAAATGGCTTCCGCTGGTCTCATCCCCGGCGTCAAGAAAGCAAGCTGGTAAATTCCAACAGGTAAACCCACGTTTGCCCATTCAATACAAAAGGAGTCGTCCCCCAAGGATGACTCTTTTCTATGTCAAGCCCATAGTATCCGTCCGAAAAAGCCGACTCAATTGTAAAAAATAAAGTCGGCGCTTTCGGACGGTTACTTATAACCGATGTTTTGCTTTAATCTGCCTGTGTCGATCTTTTCCGGTTTAAGATTGACATAATAGATGTTTGAAAAATGAAGAATCGTGTGCATTCAGTTTTGAACAACTGAAGTGGAGGAAAGTTGTTAAATTAAGTTAAATATTCTTAACAAGCAGCTGTTTCGGCTCATATTCAATTCGAAAACTTGCATACGTTGGGATTTTTTACTAATTTTGCACCGATTAAGCGCAGATTGTGTCTTCGACGCAACCTGTGCTTAACTTTGAGAGTATTAAATATTGTTCGGTAAATCTGAATCAATTTAAAACAAAACAAACAAATGACTGATCCAATCGCAGATTATTTGACAAGACTGCGCAACGCCATCCACGCCGGTCACCGCGTGGTGGAAGTTCCGTCTTCGAAAATGAAGAAAGAGATCACTAAGATCCTTTTCGAACAGGGCTACATCCTGAACTACAAGTTCATGGAAGGTCCTACTCCTTCGGGCACTATCAAGATCGCCCTCAAGTATGATCCGGTCGACAAGGTTAACGCCATCAAGGCTCTCCGCCGCGTTTCCCGTCCCGGTCTTCGCCAGTACACAGGCTACAAAGACATGCCCCGCGTGCTCAACGGCCTCGGTATCGCCATCATCTCCACTTCCAAGGGCGTGATGACCAATAAACAGGCTGCCGATGAAAAAATCGGTGGTGAAGTATTATGCTACGTTTATTAATGAAAGGAGGATTTAATTATGTCAAGAATAGGTAAAGCTCCAATCGAACTCCCCGCAAAGGTGGAAGTGTCTGTAAAAGACAACGTAGTAACAGTAAAAGGTCCTAAGGGTACCCTCTCGCAGGAAATCAATCCCGACATCAAGGTAGAAGTAGCTGATGGTCACATCCACGTGACCCGTCCCGACGACGAACGCGAACACCGCGCGCTTCATGGTCTCTATCGCGCCCTGATCCACAACATGGTGGTTGGCGTTTCTGAAGGCTACAAGAAAGAACTGGAACTCGTAGGCGTCGGCTACCGTGCAGCAGCTACCGGCCAGGTTCTCGAACTTTCTCTCGGCTACTCCCACGCCATCTATATCAAACTCCCCCAGGAAATCAAGGTGGAAGCTAAGTCCGAGCGTAATAAAAACCCGCTTATCATCCTCGAATCAAGCGATAAGCAGCTCCTCGGCCAGGTATGCGCCAAGATCCGCTCGCTCCGCAAGCCTGAACCTTACAAGGGCAAGGGTATCAAGTTCGTCGGTGAAATCATCCGCCGCAAGTCCGGCAAGTCAGCCAACGCTAAATAATCTTTAGGAAGTTATGGTATCTAAAATAGATAGAAGAAATAAAATCAAAGCCCGCATCCGTGGCAAAATCTCCGGCACCGCCCAGCGTCCCCGCATGAGCGTCTTCCGCAGCAATAAGGCCATCTACGTCCAGGTCATCGACGACCTCGCCGGCGCCACTCTCGTCGCTGCTTCTTCCAAGGGCATCGCCGAAGGAACCAAAACTGAAATCGCTGCTAAGGTTGGCGAAGAAATCGCCAAGAAAGCTCAGGAAAAAGGTATCACTGAAGTTGTGTTCGACCGTAACGGCTATCTCTTCCACGGTCGCGTTAAATCTTTGGCCGACGCTGCTCGCAAGGCCGGTCTTAAATTCTAATCGTTAGTCATGGCAAAAAATAATAGAGTTAAATCTACCAATGATCTCGACCTCAAAGACCGTCTGGTTGCCATCAACCGCGTCACAAAGGTCACTAAGGGTGGACGCGCCTTCAGCTTCGCCGCTATCGTCGTTGTAGGCAACGAGAATGGCGTCATCGGCTGGGGCCTCGGCAAAGCCAATGAAGTGCAGGCTGCTATCGCAAAAGGCGTGGAGACAGCAAAGAAGAACCTTATCCGTGTGCCCGTACACAAAGGCACAATTCCCCACGAGCAGGAAGCTAAGTTTGGCGGTAGCCGCATCTTCCTCCGTCCCGCCTCTGAAGGTACAGGTGTGAAGGCCGGCGGCGCTATGCGTGCGGTGCTCGAGTCTGTAGGCATCACCGACGTCCTCGCCAAGTCGAAGGGCTCTTCCAACCCCCACAACCTCGTGAAGGCTACAATCGCTGCCCTCGCCGAGCTCCGCAGCCCTGCTCAGGTTGCTCAGAACCGCAGCGTATCAGTTGAAAAAGTGTTTAACGGTAAATAATATCTGCAATGGCACAAATAGCTATCAAGCAAATCAAAAGCCGCATCAATTGCCCCGCTGTCCAGAAGCGCACTCTTGATGCTCTCGGCCTCAGAAAGATGAACCACACTGTGGTTAAAGAAGACACTCCCGCCATCCTCGGTATGGTTAAAGCCGTTCATCACCTCGTAGAAGTAACAAAACTTTAATTCAGATTTTTCCAATGGAACTTCATAATCTTCAACCGGCACCCGGCTCCAACAAGGGTGTCAAGAGAATCGGTCGCGGTCCCGGCTCCGGCTTCGGTGGCACTTCTACCCGCGGCCACAAGGGCGCCAAGTCCCGCTCTGGCTACAAACGCAAAATCGGCTTCGAAGGTGGCCAGATGCCGCTCCAGCGCCGTGTGCCTAAGTTCGGCTTCAACAACATCAACCGCGTCGAATACAAGGCACTCAATATTGATGCCCTCGAGGCTCTGGCCGCTGCCAAAAACCTCGAGAAGATTACAGTTGCTGACCTCCGCGAAGCGGGTCTCGTTCCCAAGAATGCTCTCGTTAAGATTCTGGGCAACGGCGCTCTGACCCACAAGATTGAGGTTGAGGCTAACGCCTTCTCAAAATCTGCTGAGGCCGCTATCACCGCCGCCGGTGGTTCTGTAATCAAATTATAACTTTCTGTAAAATGGGATTTACTCAAACTATTAAAGATATCTGGAGCGTCGAAGATCTCCGCAAGAGAATCGGCATCACGCTGCTTCTCGTGATCATCTATCGCTTCGGTTGCTATGTGGTTCTGCCGGGAATCAACCCCAACGACCTCATGGCTCTCAAAAATTTCACCTCCGACGGCCTCATGCAGCTGCTCGACATGTTCTCGGGCGGTGCATTCTCCCAAGCCTCCATCTTCGCCCTCGGCATCATGCCCTACATCACGGCATCGATCGTGATCCAGCTTCTCGGCATGGTACTCCCGTCGTTCCAGAAGATGCAGCGCGAGGGTGAGTCCGGAAGAATGAAATTGAATCAGTACACCCGTTATCTCACCGTCTTCATCCTCGTTCTCCAGGGTCCCGCTTATCTGATGAATCTCCGTTACCAGATTCAGGCAGCCGGCGGAGCTGTAGAGCTTCCCTGGTATACCATGATGTTCATGACCATCGTCCTCGCGGCCGGCTCAATGTTCATCATGTGGCTCGGTGAGAGAATCGATCAGAAAGGCGTGGGTAATGGTATCTCATTCATTATCCTTATCGGTATCATCGCAAGACTGCCCGAAGCTTTCTTTCAGGAATTCACCGGCCGCCTTCTCAACTCGGCAGGTGGTGGCCTCGTTCTCTTCCTTGTAGAGATCGTGATTCTCCTCGCTGTCATCGCAGGCGCCGTCCTCCTCGTTCAGGGCGTTCGGAAAGTGCCCGTGCAGTACGCTAAGAAGATTGTGGGCAATAAGCAGTATGGTGGTGTCCGTCAGTATATCCCGCTGAAAGTGAACGCTGCCGGTGTGATGCCTATCATCTTTGCGCAGGCTATCATGTTCATTCCTATCACTCTCGCAGGCTTCAGCCCCAACCAGACCGGTTTGGTCGGAGCCCTTACAGACATGTATGGATGGACCTACAACATCATCTACTTCCTGATGATTGTGGCTTTCACCTACTTCTACACTGCTATCACTGTGCGTCCCGCGCAGATGGCCGAAGATATGAAACGCAACAATGGCTTTATCCCCGGCGTGAAACCCGGCAAACCGACCGTTGACTATCTTGACTCCATCATGTCGCGAATCACCCTGCCGGGATCTATCTTCCTTGGCATCGTCGCCGTGATGCCCGCTATTGCTTACGTATTTGGTATCAACCGCAACTTCGCATCGTTCTTCGGCGGCACATCGCTGCTGATTCTCGTCGGAGTGATTCTTGATACTCTGCGTATCGTTGAAGGCCACCTGCTCATGCGCCACTACGATGGCCTGATGAAAGGTACCAGGATTCAAGGCCGCGCTTCCGGCCCCGGTTATTGATTGCTAATGTTTTTATAGAAATTCAGAAATGATTTTTATCAAGACAGAAGAAGAAATCGAAGCGGTGCGCCGGGCTTCCGACCTCGTCAGCCAGACGCTGGGTGAGGTCGCGAAGTGGATCCGCCCGGGTATCACCACACGCCAGCTCGACACCGTCGCACGGGAATTTATTCTCGACAACGGCGGACGTCCCGCTTGCCTTGGCTACCATGGGTTTCCCGGCACTCTCTGCATAGAGGTCAACGAAACAGTTGTGCATGGTTTCCCTTCCGACTATATACTGAAGGAAGGTGATATCGTAGGTACCGACTGCGTGGTTGAACTCAATGGTTTCAACGGTGACTCATGCTACACCTTTGCCGTAGGCGAAATCGACCCGAAAGTAATGGATCTCCTTGTATGCACCAAGGAATCGCTCTTCAAGGGTATCGCGGCCGCTCGAGCCGGTAAGAGAATCGGCGACATCGGCAACGCCGTGCAGACGTTTTGCGAACATCACGGCTACTCCGTGGTTCGAGAGATGTGTGGCCACGGCATAGGCAAAAGCATGCATGAGGATCCCGAAGTACACAACTACGGCCGCCGCGGCATAGGACCGCTCCTGAAGCCCGGCATGTGCATCTGCATCGAGCCGATGATCAACCTCGGCTCCAAAAATATAGTCTTTGAGAAAGACGGATGGCAGACTCGCACCAAAGACCGCAAGCCTTCGGCACACTTCGAGCACACGATTCTCATCACCGACGACAAGCCCGAGATCCTGACCACATTCGACTATATTCAGCAGGCACTTGGCGAAAGAAGTTTCTGATTTTTTATAAAGTCTGATTTTTAATATGGCAAAACAAGCAGCAATCGAACAAGACGGTGTTATTCTCGAAGCCCTGAGCAATGCAATGTTCAAGGTAGAGCTTGAGAACGGACATGAAATCACAGCTCACATCTCAGGCAAGATGAGAATGCACTATATCAAGATCCTCCCCGGCGATAAGGTAAAGGTCGAGATGTCGCCCTACGACCTTTCAAAGGGTAGAATCGCTTTCCGTTACAAATAAATTCGAATTCCAGATATGAAAGTAAGAGCATCAATCAAAAAGCGCACACCCGATAGCAAGATTGTGCGTCGCAAAGGTAGATTGTACGTAATCAACAAAAAGAACCCTAAACTCAAACAGCGCCAAGGCTAATTGCCCCATGCACTAAAAACGTAAACATTAAATTATGGCAGTACGTATAGTCGGCGTTGATTTGCCGCAAAACAAAAGAGGCGATATCGCCCTCACATATATCTACGGCATCGGCCGTAGCGCAGCTTGCACCATCCTTAAAAAAGCAGGTGTAGATGGTATGATCAAGGTTCAGGACTGGACCGACGACCAGGCTGCCGCTGTCCGCGAAGTTATCCAGACCGAATACAAGGTAGAAGGCGACCTCCGCAGCGAAATCCAACTCAACATCAAGCGACTCATGGATATCGGTTGCTATCGTGGCATCCGCCATCGTCTTGGTCTGCCCGTACGCGGTCAGAGCACCAAGAACAATGCCCGCACTCGTAAGGGTCGCAAGAAAACTGTTGCTAACAAGAAGAAAGCTACTAAATAATTTTAAATTATGGCAAAAAAGACAGTCGCAGCGAAGAAGAGAAATGTCAAGGTTGACGCTATGGGTCAGCTCCACGTACACTCTTCCTTCAACAACATCATCGTGTGCCTCGCCAACTCCGAGGGTCAGGTTATCTCCTGGTCTTCCGCCGGCAAGATGGGCTTCCGCGGTTCAAAGAAAAATACTCCCTACGCTGCACAGATGGCAGCTCAGGACTGCGCCAAGATCGCTTACGATCTCGGTCTCCGCAAAGTCAAGGCATACGTCAAAGGTCCGGGCAACGGACGTGAATCCGCTATCCGCACCGTGCACGGCGCCGGTATCGAAGTAGTCGAGATCGTCGACGTTACTCCGCTACCGCACAACGGTTGCCGTCCTCCCAAAAGAAGAAGAGTCTGATCTTTTCCGCCTATGTCCCTGAATGCGAATGACCCTCACGATATCTTTCTCTCGAGGGGTCGCGGCTGCGCTAAGGGGATATGCGGTCTCGGTCGAGATTCTAATTTGACAAAGTTTATTTCTATAAAAGTCAAATCATTTCTAAGAATTTTTTAAAATGGCAAGATACACAGGCCCTAAAACAAAAATCGCCCGTAAGTTCGGCGAGGCCATCTTCGGCGAAGATAAAGTGCTGACCAAAAAGAACTATCCCCCGGGCCAGCACGGCAACAACCGCCGTCGCAAAACTTCTGAATACGGCACTCAGCTCAAGGAAAAGCAGAAAGCCAAATACACTTATGGTGTGCTCGAACGCCAGTTCCGCAACCTCTTCGAACGTGCTGCCCGCACCAAAGGCATCACCGGTGAGGTTCTTCTGCAGCTTCTCGAGTCTCGTCTCGACAATGTAGTATATCGTCTCGGTATTGCTCCCACCCGTCCTGCAGCCCGCCAGATTGTGCTCCACAAGCACATCACTGTCAACGGTGATGTTGTCAACATCCCCTCTTATCAGGTGAAACCCGGCGACGTAGTGGCAGTTCGCGAAAAAGCTAAATCTCTCGAGGTTATCGCCGACAATCTCGCCGGCTTCAACCACAGCAAATATCCCTGGATTGAATGGGACGAAGCCATCAAAGGCGGCAAGTTCCTTCACCTCCCCCAGCGTGAAGATATCCCCGAGAACATCAAGGAGCAACTGATCGTCGAGCTCTATTCTAAATAATAAACTATTGTAACCCATGTCAATATTAGCATTTCAAAAACCCGACAAGGTCTTGATGCTCGAAGCTGACGCCAAATTCGGAAAATTCGAATTCCGTCCGCTCGAACCTGGCTACGGTCAGACAATCGGTAACGCACTCCGCAGAATCCTCCTCTCCAGCCTCGGCGGGTTCGCTATCTGTTCTATCCGTATCGATGGTGTGGCTCATGAACTTGACACTATCCCTGGCGTCAGGGAAGATGTCACAAACATTATCCTCAACCTCAAACAGGTAAGATTCAAGCAGACCACCGAAGACCACGACGAGGAAACAGCTACAGTAACTGTCAAAGATACTGATGTATTGAAAGCAGGAGACTTGGGTAAAGCTCTTTCGGGTTTTGAGGTACTCAACCCCGACCTGGTGATCTGCAACCTTGATCCCAACGCAGCTTCTTTCAACCTCGAATTCTCCATCAACAAGGGTAGAGGTTGGGTTCCCGCCGATGAAAATCGCGACATGCTGCGCGAGAAGGGTGCCGATCCCGCTGTCATAGCCGTCGACTCCATCTACACGCCTATCAAAAACGTGAAATATGCAGTCGAGAATTTCCGCGTAGAGCAGAAAACCGACTACGAGAAACTCATACTCGAAGTGACAACCGATGGCTCCATCCTTCCGAAAGATGCTCTAAAAGAGGCCGCTAAAATCCTTATCCACCATTTCATGCTCTTCTCCGACGAGAAAATCTCTCTCGAGGTGCCCGCCGACGAAGCTCCTGAAGAATTCGATGAGGAAGTCCTCAAGATGCGCCAGCTCCTCAAGAGCAAGCTCATCGACATGGATCTTAGCGTCCGTGCTCTCAACTGCTTGAAGAGCGCTGAGGTTGAAACCCTCGGAGAACTCGTTCAGTTCCAGAAAAACGACCTGCTCAAATTCCGTAACTTCGGTCGCAAGTCGCTCACCGAACTCGAAGAACTCCTTGTCAACAACAACCTCTCGTTCGGCATGGATATTTCAAAGTATAAATTAGATAAAGAATAAACACTACGATGAGACATAATAAGAAATTCAACCACCTGAGCCGTAAGAAAGGCCATCGCGAGGCGATGCTCGCCAACCTTACTATCTCTCTCATCACCCACAAGAGAATCTTCACGACTCTGGCTAAGGCTAAAGCGCTCCGCGTCTATGCCGAACCTCTTATCACTCGCTGCAAAAAAGACGACATGGCCAACCGCCGTCTCGTTTTCAGCTACCTCCAGAACAAAGAGGCTATCAAAGAACTTTTCGGCGTAGTTGCTGAAAAAGTTGCTGATCGTCCCGGTGGTTACACACGTATCCTCAAGACCGGTCATCGTCTTGGCGACAACGCCGAGATGGCCATGATCGAACTGGTAGACTTCAACGACAACATGCTCGCTGAAAAAGAAGCCAAAGCCAAGACCCGCAGAAGCCGCCGCGGTGGCAAGAAAACAGCTGCCGCTGCTGAAGCACCCGCTGCTCAGGAAGCTCCTGCAGCCGAAGCTTCCGCTGAAGAACCCAAAGCTGAATAATGTTCTGAACTTATGCAACCTCATGGGTGTTGCATGATACTTTTACAACCTGCTGAGGTCTCATCCTTCCGGATGCCACCTCCGCAGGCTGTTTGCTTTTAGACAACGCTCATCACTCCTCGAAGCTCATACATATTTCATATCCCGTTTAACCTCCTCTGTTTCTCCTCCCGTCTGCTGTGCATAATTGGATATCCTTCGCTTTCTTCGCTATCTACGCAATCGTGATTCTCTTTTGCGTCGTAGTAGTCGTGACTGAAAATAAAAACCCCATACGCGCCGTATCCTGGACCCTCGCTCTCATTTTTCTTCCGGTGGCAGGCATCGTTTTCTATCTATTTTTCGGTCGTGGACTCAAGGGTCAATCGCTCATCAGCAATCGAGTCCGACGCCGCATGCTCAGCAGGTCGCGCTCATCTCAGAAAAATTTCGCATACACAGAAGTAGATCCATCGCAGGTGCAGAAAATAAAACTTGCACATTCTCTTTGCCATGCGCATCTCGACCTCGGAAACTCAGTGGAAATATTCACCGACGGCCCCGAAAAATTCCGTCAGCTCAAAAAAGACATCGAAGAAGCCTCGCAATTCATATACATCCAATACTATATCTACAGCGACGACCGTCTTGGAAATGAAATACTCGAACTTCTGGCCCGCAAGGCAAAGGAAGGAGTCGAAGTAAAAGTGCTCTACGATCATGTAGGGTCTTTCTCCACCCCCAACAGTTTTTTTCGGCGCATGCGCTCGCTCGGCATCGATGCCCATCCCTTCTTCCGGGTTACTTTTAGAAAACTTGCCAACCGCATCAACTGGCGCAACCACCGTAAAATTACGGTGATTGACGGGAAGATAGGCTATATAGGCGGCATGAACATAGCCGACCGATATGTAGAAGTGTCACCTACCGGACGAATATGGCGCGACACCCATCTCCGGGTCCGCGGCCCTATCATAGAGTCGATGCTCTACAGTTTCTACATGGACTGGAACTTCCTGCGTCCTGCCGACGAAGTTCAGACGATAATACCGACCCATTACGAGATATGCGGCGATGTCCCTCTCCAACTCGTAACATCAGGGCCCATCGACAAGTGGAGTAACCTCGTACTTTGTTTCCAGAATGCCATTGCGTCCGCCTCAAAACGAATCTACATCCAGACACCATACTTTCTTCCCACCGATGCGCTGCTCAAAGCGCTTCAGGGTGCAGCCCTTTCAGGAGTAGACGTCAGAATCATGATACCGGAGCACACCGACTCACGGATGCTCGGCTACGGCAGCAGCTCATATATCGACGACTGTCTCAAAGCAGGAATCAAGATATATTTCTATCTCCCGGGCATGCTCCATGCAAAGACCATGGTGGTCGACGACAACTTCGCGTCGGCCGGATCTGTCAACTTCGACTTCCGTAGTTTCGAAAACAATTTCGAAGGCAATCTCATGATTTATTCAGAAGCCGTCAACCGGCAGATGCGCGACATATTCTTTGCCGATCTCCGGCAAAGCCGTAAAATCACGAAAACTGACTGGAAACGTCGGCCGCTCCATACCAAACTCCTCGAATCCCTTGTCCGCCTGTTCGCTCCTATCCTCTGACACCCTGTGAGAAAGATGTGCAAATTGATAAAAACAAGTTATATTCATGAAATATAAAAAAGCATTCTCTCTAATCGTTGCATCGATTTTCTCGGTGGCCACAGCATACGCCGAGAGCAGTTATGGCATATCCGGTTTCTACGAAGTCGTTAAAGCGGCATCCGGTACCAAAGCTGTCGGTCAGTATGATCAATCGGTAGAGATCAAATATATTCTTACGCCGACAAAGGTCGACAAAGGAAAATATATAGTCGAAGTCAAGAAGATAGGCGACAACCTTTATCAGATAAAAGATACGGATATTTGTGTGGAAACGCGATATTGCCACGAATGGGCATCATTCTCAGAAAAAGTAGTGTTGATAGTCGAATCCAACTACGGCTACAATAAAGGTAAGATAATCTTTGATTGAAACATACCTTGGCAGCAAGACTCTTTGAATGGCAGCAAGACTTATTGATTATTCTTGTGTAAATTTCACTTTAAATATTTTGTGGTTATAAATATAAACGCTAATTTTGCGGCATGCGCATGACGCAAGAATAATGACGCAGGAAAACAACTTCATTGATAAAGCAATCAAGCAAAATATGGACGATAAGAAGTATTGCTACAAGTACCCACACCCGGCTGTGACTACCGACTGTGTGATTTTCGGTTTCGATGGCGAGAAATTGAAAATACTTCTGATACAGCGTGGTATTGAACCCTACAAAGGGAAATGGGCTTTCCCAGGCGGTTTCCTTAAGCCTGAGGAATCCGCCGAGCATGGTGCGTTAAGGGAGCTTAAGGAGGAGACAGGACTCGACAACGCATATATCGAGCAGTTTCATTCCTACTCCGAGCCCGACCGAGACCCACGCGAGCGAGTGATAACCATAGCATATCTGGCATTGGTGAAACTGCAGGAGGTGAAAGGAGGTGACGACGCAGCCGATGCGCGATGGTTTGCAATCGACAATGTGCCTCAACTGGCTTTCGACCATGATCTTATTCTGCGCGATGCGCTGGCCCGGCTCCGCGAGAGGATACATTTCCATCCCATAGGATATGATCTGCTGCCCGAGAAATTTACAATGAAAGCATTGCAGACATTATATGAGTCGGTTTTGGACGTGCGCTTCGACCGTCGCAACTTTGCCAAGAAAATGCTTCATCTCGACATTCTCACGCAGTTGGACGAAACCATCTGGCCTACCCCGAAGCGGGAGGCCAACCTCTTCAAGTTCAATCTCGACAAATACCGAGAACTTAAGCAACGCGGCTTCCGCCTCGAATTCTGAATTGCATTTCCGGAAGACTATATAGCCGGCATTATCCGTCGCGACATGGGCGCCTTAGCTCAGGCGGGGGGGCACTTGATTCCCGATGCTGATCCTGTCTGAAACTCGAACAAAACTTGAACGATAATTTGCATCGCCGGGAAATTTTTCGTAACTTTGCATTCCATTTGAGAGTATAAACATTATTCACCAGCAGATTTTCATGCGAAAGGAGGTTGTAATTTACTGAAAAAACGATCCTGTCATCAATTTTTTAGTCTAAATATTTTGTCAAGTTGCAATTTATGAGTAATTTTGCAACCGCATTTCGAGTGTGACGCTACGTTTCATCTCGACTACAACCGAATCATAATACTAAATCAAATAAAAATCAAAACTAAAGCATGATTATCGTACCCGTAAAAGAAGGCGAGAACATCGAAAAAGCCCTCAAGAAATTCAAGCGCAAATTCGAGCGCACCGGAATCGTTAAGGAACTCCGCAGCCGCCAGGCTTTCGAAAAACCTTCGGTCACTAACCGCAAGAAAATGATCAAGGCAATCTACGTACAGCAGTTGCGTCAGAACGAAGAATAATTCCAGAAGGCTGTCTTTTGAAAAGACAGCCTTCTTCCTTTTTTTATCGAAGTTGTTTTATTTCGTAAAGAACTTTAAACAACTTCGTAGCCTCAATCATTCCCTGCCACGAAGATGCTGCAAGATTTCTTACGATACCTCGAGCTTGAGCTGAACAGGAGCCGGCTCACTGTGAAAGCCTACGGCGACGACCTACGCGAATTGGCAGCCTACCTCGATCTCGACGCCGACTTCACGGCCGCCCCCGGGGTCTCTACGGCTCAGATCAGGGCGTGGCTCGCCGATATGTCGCGTAAAGGGCTATCGCCTCGATCGCTGAGGTGTAAAACTCAGGCTGCGCGTGCTTTCTTCCGTTGGCTCCAGAAGCGGCAACTTATCGCTGTCAATCCGGCAGCTGAGATCCAGCTGGCCAAAATTGGCAAGAAACTCCCGGAATTTGTCAGGGAGCAGGAGATGGAAACAATGCTCGATGCGCCTGCCTACGGCGACGACCCCGTCATCGCCATGCGCAATCATCTGATCTTGAATTTGCTTTATTCTTGCGGTATCCGGCGCGATGAACTTATCCGCATCACCGATGCCGACATCAATCTATATTCCGCCGAGCTGCGGATTCATGGCAAACGCGACAAAATAAGAATCCTGCCACTGCCTCCGGCTCTTGTCGATGAAATCCGGAACTGGCAGACGCTGCGCGATGCTCAGTATTCCCTTCCCAAGCCCGCTCCGCTCATCTGTTCGAGACGCGGCGCTATGTCGGGAAGTGCCATCTACAGGATAGTGCACGACTTGCTGCTCTCAACAGGAGCCACCCATAAAAGCCCGCACACCCTGCGGCACACATTTGCCACTTCTCTTCTCAACGACGGGGCCGAGATCAACTCCGTCAAGGAACTGCTCGGCCATTCCTCCCTGCAGTCGACCCAGATATATACGCACTTGTCGTTCAATGAAATCCGCGCTGCCTACCGTGCCGCCCATCCGCGCGGTGGAGATGCCGATTCCGGTTGATGCCTCAGGCATCAACCGCCGGCTCAACTGGCGGCTACGGTCCTTTTGTAGTTTTAATTGCTGCTTGATTAGGAATAATCAAGTTTTTTTATTATCTTTGCAGTCGCAAATCCTGCCAGGCTGTTCCGCAAGTTTTTTCTTGTCGGTGAGCCTGCATTTTTATAGCGACAAGCAATCGAAACACAAGAAAGAAAAAATTAGAATGAAACCACAGCCAATTAAGAAAACCATTGAGCTGGGCGACGGCCGCACTATCACTATTGAGACCGGCAAACTCGCCAAACAGGCAGATGGTGCGGTTGAAGTGCGCATGGGCAACACCATGCTCTTGGCTACCGTCTGCTCCGCCAAGGAGGCAGGTGAGGGTGTAGACTTTATGCCCCTCACAGTAGAGTATAAGGAAAAGTACGCCTCTATCGGTCGATACCCCGGCGGTTTTCAGAAACGTGAAGGACGCTCCAGCGACTATGAGATTCTTACTTCACGTCTCGTCGACAGGGTGCTCCGTCCTCTGTTTCCCGACAACTACCATGCCGAGACTTTCGTAAACGTCACCCTTTTCTCAGCCGACGAAAATGATGCTCCCGACGCTCTCGCCGGCATCGCTGCATCCGCAGCACTCGCCTGCAGCGACATCCCCTTCAACGGCCCGATCTCCGAAGTGCGCGTAGCCCGCGTCGACGGCCAGTGGGTAATCAATCCCACATTCGCCCAGATAGATAAAGCCGACATCGAACTTATGGTCGGCGCCACCTATGATAATATCATGATGGTGGAAGGCGAAATGGATGAGGTCAGTGAAGCCGACCTTCTCGAAGCCCTCAAAGTAGCACACGAGGAAATCAAGAAGCACTGCCAGGCTCAGATCGAACTCATGAAAGAGGCAGGCAAGGAAACAAAACGTGAATATTGCCACGAAGTCAACGACGAAGCTCTCCGTCAGGATGTGCACGACAAATGCTACGACAAGGCATACGCAATCGCAAAGACCGGTAGCGCCGACAAGCAGTGGCGCAACGAATCGTTCAGCGCCATCCGCGACGAATATATCGACTCCCTCCCCGAGATGACCGAGCAGCAGCTTGAAAACTATTCCGAAGCGCAGCGCATCGAAATGGTGAAGCGCTACTACCATGACGTTGAGAAAGAAGCGATGCGTCGTTGTGTTCTCGATGAAGGAATCCGTCTCGACGGTCGCCAGACCACTGAGATCCGTCCGATCTGGATTGAGACCGACTATGTGCCCGGACCTCACGGATCGGCTGTCTTCACCCGCGGTGAGACCCAGGCTCTCGTGACTTGCACCCTCGGCACAACTCTCGACGAGAAAATCATCGACGACGTGCTCAACCAGAGCAAGGAACGTTTCCTTCTCCACTATAACTTCCCTCCCTTCTCCACCGGCGAGGCACGCCCGCAGCGCGGTGTAGGACGTCGTGAGATCGGTCACGGCAACCTTGCCCACCGTGCTCTCAAGCGCATGTTCCCGGAAGGATTCCCCTACACTTGCCGCATCGTCAGCGACATCCTTGAATCGAACGGCAGCTCCTCCATGGCCACTGTCTGCGGCGGCACTCTCGCCCTGCTCGACGCCGGCGTGAAGATGAAGCGTCCCGTAGCCGGTGTGGCAATGGGTCTTATCTCCGATCCGGGTGCCACAAAATATGCTGTCCTCTCCGACATCCTCGGTGATGAAGACCACCTCGGAGACATGGACTTCAAGGTGACCGGTACAGAGAAAGGTATCACCGCCACCCAGATGGACATCAAGTGCGACGGCCTCAGCTATGAGATTCTTGCAAAGGCACTCGAACAGGCTCGTCAGGGTCGTATCCACATCCTCGGCAAAATCGCAGAGGCTATCCCCGAACCCCGCGAAGACTACAAGGCTCACGTGCCCCGTCTTGTCACTATAGAGATTCCCAAGGAAATGATCGGTGCTGTCATCGGCCCGCAGGGTAAGGTGATCCAGGGCATCCAGGAAGAGACCGGCGCCACTATCTCTATCGATGAAGATGAAGAAAAGGGTATCGGCAAAGTCGAGATCGCATCCAAAGACAAGGCAAGCATCGACGCGGCCCTCGCCAAGATCCGCGCCATCGTAGCAATGCCTGAGGAAGGTGAGGTATACGAAGGCAAGGTTCGTTCCATTCTCGACTTCGGCGCATTTGTAGAGTTCATGCCCGGCCGCGACGGCCTTCTCCACATCAGCGAGATCGCATGGGAACGTCTTGACGACATGGCTGCATCCGGCCTGAAGGAAGGCGATATCGTTAAGGTGAAACTGATTGAGATCGACAAGAAGACCGGCAAATACCGTCTGTCGATGCGTGCGCTCACCGAAAAGCCGGAAGGCTACGTAGAGCGTGAGGCCCGTCCGCGTGGCGAACGTCCCCGTCGTGACGGCGATCGCGGACCCCGCCGCGATGGCAACGACCGCGGACCCCGTCGTTGATAACGTATACAACACCAATAACATAAAAATCCCTGCAGCGCCATCGTTGCAGGGATTTTTTTGATATCTCAGAATCAGAAAGAAGGGCTGATTGAGAGAATTCTCTCAATCAGCTATTCTTATCTTTATTTGTAGAGTATGGCAGCGGAGCGGGGGAGCACCGTGATGGAGGAGCGGTAACTGCCAAGACCATTCTCAATGTCGATCTTGCCGTCGCGCACGACTGCTTTCCATTCACCCTTGGGCAACTTGACAACGCGCGGTTCATCGCCACCGTTGAAGATCACCTTTATGTCTTTCCAGTCATCGCCGTTGGCATTGTCGCGCAGCGTGTAGGAAATCAGGTTGGGAGTCTTCGACGAATCAATCTTGTCAAACACCAGATGGCGTGCGATATCATCGGCCGAAGTCATCCTGAAAGCCGGGTGTGCCTTGCGGAGAGCCACCAGACCTTTGTAATATTCGAAAAGGTCATGGTTCTTTGCCTTCAGACTCCAGTCTATAGCATTGATCGAATCCGGACTCTTGTAGGAATTGTGCACTCCTTTCTTGTCGCGGAATATCTCCTCACCGGCAAACATGAAAGGTGTGCCCTGCGAAGTGAACACTATGGTCTGGGCAAGTTTTGCAGCAGCCTGAAGTTCCTCTTCCGTCGCTCCAGGCATCGACTTGCGCAGCTTGTCGGTCAGCGTCAGGTCGTCGTGGCAGCTCACATAGTTCACTATCATCTCAGGTGACTTGGCGTATGCGAATTTCGAGTTGTTGCCCTTAGAATAGTCCACCTGAGGATGTGCTGTTGCGGCCACGATACCTATCTTCACAGTCTCCTCGTTGCCGGGTTTTCCGGTGGCGAATCCGCGGTCTTCGGCATTGGAGTAATGACCTTTCACGGCATCGCGCAGGTCGTCGGAGAAGACGGCTATGTCGGTCATCTTGCTCACATTCTCCTTGAGCGCACGTCGCTCAGCGGGCAGAGGTGAGTCGCCGGCTGTCCAGCCCTCGCCATACACGAAGATGGACGGATTGATTTTCTTCAGTTCCGCAGCCACTTCGTTCATTGTCTCCGTGTCGTGGATAGCCATGAGATCGAAACGGAAGCCATCGATGTGATACTCATCGGCCCAGTATTTCACCGAGTTGATGATGTAGTCGCGCATCTGCTGGCGTTCAGAGGCCGTTTCGTTGCCGCATCCCGACGCATCCGAATACGTCCCGTCGGCACGGTGCCTGTGGTAGTAGCCCGGAGCGGTCAGCTCGAAGTTGCTGCCGTCGTTCTCAGCCGTATGGTTGTAGACCACATCCATCACCACACCGATTCCGGCATCGTGGAGAGCCTTCACCATCTGCTTCATTTCCCTGATTCTGGTCTCAGGGTCAGAAGGATTGGTGCTGTAGCTTCCTTCCGGCGCATTGTAGTTCTGCGGGTCATATCCCCAGTTGTAGGTGTTTTGCTGAAGGTTGGTCTCGTCTACTGAGTTGTAGTCGTAGCTCGGGAGAATGTGCACGTGGGTGATGCCCAGTTCCTTGAGGTGGTCGATACCTGTCTTCAGGCCTTCGGGCGATAGCGTTTCCCGTTCGGTGAGTGCGAGGAATTTACCTTTGTTGGCAATGCCGGAGGTCGGCGACATCGACATGTCGCGGTGGTGCATCTCATAAAGGATCACATCTGAGAAATGATCTACTTTCGGGCCCTTGTCGTTGGCCCAACCTTCCGGATCGGTATTGTCGAGGTTTACTATGGCCGCCCGCTTGCCGTTGGCGCCTACAGCCTTCGCCCAAACGCCGGGAGTCTCGTCGAGCCACTTGCCCCCTTGCTTTACCCTGAAGGTATAGAACTTGCCGTAGAGTTGCCCGGGCAGGGTAGCGGTCCAGGTGCCGTTGGCAGCATTGAACTTCATCGCCACCGACTCGTATGGCTTTCCGTTAAGGCCATGGTTGTAGAGATTCAGGGTCACTTCCTCGGCTTTCGGACTCCAGAGGCGGAAATGAGTGCCGGCTTTGTCTACGGTCAGTTCGAGGTCTTCGCCGTTGTAGGTGGGATAATTGTCAAACTGCCGGTCGAAGTTGTTTTCTTCGGCAGCTATGGCGCAATTACCGGCAACGGCAGTCAGCAGCATTGCGCTGGTGAGAATACTCATGGTTTTATTCATCTCGAGATAAAATTAAGGCATAAATGTAAAAACGGAAACCGTTTATTATGATAACGTAAAAATGGGCAATCTGTTATATTGCGCTTCATGGGCGTGCCGAGTGCATACTTTTGTAATCGGTCTGCGAGCTGCAATCGGACATGGATAAGTTTGCGGCGACGTTCAGAAAGGCTTGCGGTATTTGTCGGCGCTTCCCGCCTTCACCTCATCGAGGATGCTCAGATAGGAAGCATAGCGCGACTGAGCAATACGATGGTCGGCTACGGCCTCGAGCACCGCGCAGCCGGGCTCGTTGACGTGGCGGCAATCGCTGTATTTGCATTTGTGCGATTCGCGGAATATCTCCGGGAAGAAATGCGACGTGTCTTCCACCGTGAAGTCGATCGTGCCGAAACTCCTCACTCCCGGTATGTCGATGATCTCTCCGCCGTAGGGCAGCTGCAGCATCTCAGAGAAGGTGGTGGTATGGGTACCCGTGTGGTAGAGGTCTGAAATCTCGCCGGTGCGCAGGTTGGCGCCGGGGATGAGAGCGTTGATGAGCGTTGACTTCCCTACTCCTGAATTGCCGGCCAAAAGGCTGATGTTATCTTTGGTGGCGTCGCGGAGTGCGTCAAGCCCCAAGCCGGTGACGGCGGAGACCGTCAGCACCGGGCAGCCGATGCTTTGGTAGAGATAGCTGAAAGCATCCACCAGTTCCTTGTCGTCAGGCTCAAGGCGGTCAGCCTTGTTGAGGATGATGGAGGTGGGAATGCGGTATGCCTCGGCTGTTGCGAGGAACCGGTCGATGAAAGTGAGCGGCACCTCCGGCTCGCGCAGCGTGACCACAAGGAAAGCCTTGTCGATGTTGGCGGCAAGTATATGCGATTCTTTCGAGAGGTTTGAAGCGCGGCGTATGATGTAGTTGCGGCGTGGCTCGATATTGGTGATATACCAGATGTGGTCGGTGGCCTGAACGGCAGTGACCATATCGCCTACAGCCACCGGATTAGTGGTCCGTATTCCCTTGATGCGGAAATTGCCCTTCACCATGCAGGTGATTACCTGTCCGTCGGCGCGGCGCACTTCGTAGGCTCCGCCCGTGGTGCGGATCACGCGTCCGCCGCAAGCGTGGCCGGTGAGTGATATTTTGTTTTGTTTCTTTCCCATACTTGTATAACAACCGTAGTAAAGAAATAGCGGCGCCCGCGGCCGGAGTGGCTGCGGGCGTCGTTGTCTGGTAGGGATCTGATCACTTGTCTTTCTTTACGAAGCGCTCTTTGATGCGGGCCTTCTTGCCGGTGAGGTTGCGCAGGTAGTAAAGTTTTGCGCGACGCACTTTACCGTGCTTGTTGACAGTGATGGATTCGATAAACGGCGATTCGATGGGGAAGATACGTTCAACGCCGATGCCGTCGGAAATCTTGCGGACGGTGAAGCGTTTTTTGTCCTGGTGTCCGGAGATGCGGATTACAACGCCGCGATACTGCTGGATACGTTCCTTGTTACCTTCCTTGATACGGTAAGCGACTGTGATAGTGTCGCCGGGGCCGAACTGTTCGAATTCTTTTTTGGGAGTAGCGAAAGCTTCCTCCACGACTTTGATTAAATCCATTTTTCTAAAAGGTGTTTAAATTATGTTTGCAACATAGCAAGTTTCCTTTTCATGGCCCACACCCGGGCCATTCTTGCCAGCGATTGCAAATCCGGGTGCAAAATTACAAAAAATTTCGTTAAGCGCCAAATTTTTATTAAATTTGCGTGTCGTTTTTGCTTTTGAACATTTATAATGGAGAAAACTATAAATATCAGGGGACGGTTGCTTGAGATTGATCGCCCTCTCGTGATGGGAATTCTGAATGTCACCGACGATTCCTTCTATGGCGGTTGCCGGGTGATGGAGGAGGAGGCCGTGGCGGCGCGTGTGCGTCAGATCCGCGACGAGCATGCCGATATCCTCGACATCGGAGCATGCAGCACGCGCCCGGGGTCGGAATCGGTAGACGAAGCAACGGAATGGGAGAGGCTGCGTCGCGCTCTCGTGATTGTGGGCCGTGAATGGCCGGAGGCCGTTGTCTCGGTCGATACATTCAGGGCCGGAGTGGCGCGGAAATGTGTCGAGGCCGGTGCCGACATTATCAACGATGTCACCGGAGGCAGCGACCCTGACATGTTCGATACAGTGGCAAGTCTTCATGTGCCTTACATCCTTATGCACATGCGCGGCGTGCCCGCCACGATGCAGTCGCTCACGGATTATGCCGATGTGACGGCCGACGTGATAACGGAACTCGCCTTCAAGGTGCGTCAGCTTCGTGAGCGCGGAGTGTGCGACATCATCATCGACCCCGGTTTCGGATTTGCAAAGACGGTGGAGCAGAACTATGAGATGATGAGCCGTCTTGATGAATTCGTGAAGATGGATCTGCCGGTGCTGGTGGGAATATCGCGCAAGACCATGATATGGAAACCTCTCTCCATCACGCCCGATGATGCCCTTCCGGGCACGGTGGCACTCAACACGTTTGCCATGCTGCATGGCGCCGACATTGTCAGGGTGCATGATGTGGCCGCCGCCGTGCAGGCGAGGGATGTAGTGGGAATGTTGGATATAAAGAAATGAACGGCCGCCGGTCGACCGACTTTGAAGTTGCTCCTGACAACTTCTTTAATTGAATAGTTATGATTGATTTTGGAATTAAGGATATCGTCGATATAATTATAGTGGGGGGATTGCTCTACTACCTTTACCGCGTGATGAAAAGCTCCGGCACGCTCAGCCTTTTCTATGGAGTGCTTCTCTTCATCATGATCTGGGTGGTGGCGGCCGAGATATTCGATATGCGCCTCACCGGCACCATTCTCGACAAGTTCATGAGCATCGGCCTCATAGTGCTCGTGATTCTTTTCCAGGATCAGCTGAAGCGTTTCCTCATCGACATAGGAAGCCGCGGCCACCTGAAGCATCTCAAGCGTCTCTTCAGTCATGGGCGCCAGGATGAGGACCATACGGCTTATCATGCGCTTGTGATGTCGGTGGTGTATGCGTGCATGTCGATGTCGAAGTCCAAGACGGGCGCCCTCATCTGCTTTCAACGCAAGATGCCGCTCGACGACTATGAGAAGACCGGCGACATAATAGATGCGGAGATCAACACGCGGCTCATTGAGAATATCTTTTTCAAGAACTCTCCGCTCCACGACGGAGCCATGATAATAGCTCGCCGGCGCATCCAGTCGGTGGGTTGCATCCTTCCGGTGAGCCACGACATGAACTTGCCGAAGCATCTCGGTCTGCGCCATCGCGCGGCGTTGGGCATGAGCCAGGCTTCCGATGCGCTTTGCGTGGTGGTGAGCGAGGAGACGGGAAACATTTCAGTGGCCAAAGATGGAGTGCTTGCGAGCAAGATCACGAGCACCGATCTCGAAAAGTATCTATCCTCTAGTTTTGATTGAGCTATTTTTGATTGAGCCACGCCTCGGCGGCTTCGGCCAGCTGACCGTACCATTCGGCGCCGAAGCGGCGTGTGAGGGGCTCGCGCAGGAATTCGTAGACGCGGGTTCCTTTTTTTCTGCCCAGTATTTCGGCGCATCGGCACAGTTTCCAGCGGTGATAGTTCACAGCCGTGCAGCCACCTATTTCCTTCAGGCGGACGGGGTAGAGACTGCAGCTGATGGGCTTGAAATATTCGGTGTGTCCTTCGCGGCGCAATCGTTCGAGAAGGCAGAGGCATTTTCCGCCCGGGGCGTAGCAGGTGAAGATGCAGTCGCGGCCGTTGACGATGCTCGTCACGAGGTCGCCTTCCTCATCAATGTAAGACGCACCTTGCGATTTGGCCACTTCCTGCGCAGCCGGGGTCATGAGCGGTATCAGAGAAGGCAGTTGCTCGTTGAGAAGGTCGCTTTCAGCGCGGGAGAGCGGGGCTCCGGCGTCGCCTTCCACACAGCATTCGCCCAGGCAGGAGTCGAGGTCGCATTCAAAATAAGATTCAATCACATCGAGAGAAACGAGAGTGTCTTTTATCTGTAGCATGTCATTATTCATTATGGGTAGAGGGTGGTGTCGGTGATGAGGCGGGAATAGCGTGAGCCGGGCGGGTCATACCATATCTGGATGCGGTATTCATTGCGGGTCTCATATTTGTTTCCTTCTATCAGCGACGGGTCGGGCTGTCGGTCGCCATCGCGCGGTATGGCCACGTAGCGGTAATTGTAACTGCCCTGCTTGACCGGGAGTTCGAGGCGATATACTCCGGCGTTGTAATCGTAGCGCATGCGTGTGGATTCATCGTATCTGTATCCGGTGAACTCACCTGCCACGTAGACGTCGGCACCAGTGATGTCGGGGGTGTCGAGAGTGAAATGAGCGGTCACGTAGTCTGCGCCGAGGTCGGAGTCGGTGGCGTTGTATTGCCTCACTATGAAGCGTCCCTGCTGCGTCTGGTCGTAGCTGTATTCGGCATCGGCGCGTTGGGTGTCGGGCGTGAGCCATACGTGATAGACGGGCCCGATGTATCTCACCGAGTCCACGTGCATGTCGGGATAGTCGGTGCGTATGCTTTCGAAGCGGCGGAATTCATTGCCGGCCTTGAATATGAGTTGCGGCTGATGCGCATAGATGAGAGAGGAGCCGTCGAGGCGCGACGGCGTGTCGATTTCCCTGAGAGTGGCAGGGTCGTTGTTTTGCAGGAGCAGAAGCCTGACGTCGGAAAAAGGGGATTCGAATCTGACATCGGATGGAATCACCTCTATCTCGAGCTGTTGCCATTCGGAGTTGTGGCCGCGGTCGGTCTGCGAGGAGACGGATGCGCGCACCTGAGCCGACTGCTCGGCAACCGAGAAACGGGCCTCGCCGAGCACCTCGTCGGGGTCGTCGCGATGGAATATCTCCACTATATAGTTGCCTGAGACTTTGGGCGACAAGCGTTCGTCGGGGATGAAGAGCTGATAGTTGACATATCCGGTGAAAGTGCCGGAGCTGAGGGCCCAGTCGTCGATGTCGGCGAAGTTGAAACCGTCGAGGTATTCCGATTCAAGCAGCCGGCTCGGTTTCCAGTCGGGCCCGCAGTGAACAAGCCGGCAGCGGAGTTCGGAGAAGTCGTCGCTCCACTCGTCGAAGTTGATTGATATGCGGTCGTCGCTTCCGAGGCGGATTACGGGCGCCGACATGAAGTCGCCTTCCTTCATCACCTTCATCGAATGGAAGCGCTGCGCATCGGCCGCTATCGAGGCCAATGCGCAGAGCAGAGTGATAAGTATCTTGAAGAGGATGTGCATCGTGATGTTTTATAGGGTAACTTCAAGTGAGGCGGGAGCGACAGACGAGCCTCCGAAGGATATCTCATATATTCCGGGAGTGAACTGCACTTCGCCGCTTTCGGCATTGAAGAAAGAGAAGGCGTCGGGGCCGAGTTGGAATTCAACGTTGCGTCGTTCGCCCTTGGCGAGGTTGATGCGTCGGAAAGCCTTGAGGGTCTTGTTGATGCCGTGGTCGGCCTTGTTGCGCAGATACACCTGCACCACTTCATCACCGTCGCGGTCGCCGGAGTTGGCTACATCAAATGTGAGTGCCACCGACCTGCCGTCGGCATTGACCTTAGCCTTAGCGCCGGAGTAGTCAAACTTGGTGTAGCTGAGTCCGTGGCCGAAAGGATAGAGCGGCTGCTCAGTCATGAACCGGTAGGTGCGGCCTTCCATGCCATAGTCCTGGAAGTCGGGAAGCTGAGCGTCGGAGGCATAGAATGTCACCGGCAGGCGTCCGGCGGGATTGTTGACGCCATAGATGGTTTCGGCCACCGCCTGGCCACCGGCCTCGCCGGGATACCAGGCCTGAAGGATGGCGTCGCATATGGAATCTTCCGGTGCGAGAGCGACAGCGCTTCCCGAGCAGTTGATGTAGACTACTTTCTTTCCCTTGCGTTTGAGGTCGGCAAGCAGCTGACGCTGAATCTTGGGCAGCTCTATGGAGGTGCGGTCGCCACCGCGGAATCCTTCCACGGTCACGGGCATTTCCTCGCCTTCGAAAAGCGGGGTTATGCCGCCGGCGAAGATCACTATGTCGGCGTCGGTGTCGGTGTCGTAGCCGGCGGTCTTGCCGATGTCGAACTTGAGTGCCGCGAGAGTGCCTTTTTTATTATGGGAGTAGTCGATGCTGATTTTGTAGGTGCGTCCTTTCTCGCCGTCGAAGATGTAGGAATAATCCTTAGTTGGGTTTTCGCCGTATGATTTGAGCACACGCACGCCATCGATGTTTAGGGCACGGAAACCGCGGTCGGCTTCCATGGCGATCACGTAGCGGCCGGTTTCGTCGGGAGTGAATTCAGTCTCGAATTTTGCGCAGAAGGCATCGAGGTCGACGTTGGGAGCGAACACGGTGGCACCGCCGTTGCTTTTGTTGATGGGAGAGGTGAGTATCTCGGTTGCCACGGGTGTTCCGGTCCAGTCGTAGTTGTTCCAGTAGGTGGCCGAAACTCCCTGGCGGTTGCCGGTGCGTAATTGGCCGAAGAGCGATGTGAAATTCTTGTTTTCCACGAAGTCGCATCCCTTGAGATAAGTAGCATCGGGGGCGAAAGAGCGAATGCCTTCGAGAATGCTTATGGTGTGGAGCGGGAAGCCATTGTAGTTGCCCCATTGCATCACAGTGTCGGTAGCGTTCGGGCCCATGACAGCGACTTTGGTGTCGGCCGGGAGGGGCAGGATACCGTTGTTTTTGAGCAGGGTCATTGATTTTCTGGCGGCGTCGAGCGCGAGCGCCTTATGAGCGGGGCTGCAGATGTCGGCCTGGCCGAGCGAGTTGTAGGCGCATTCCTTGTCGAAGAAAATCTCGCCGAGGCGGAAGCGTGCTGTGAGAAGGCGCATGAGGCTTCGGTCGATGTCGGCTTCAGTTAGCAGCCCTTTCTCGAAAGCTTCCCCGAGATTCCTGTAGGACGACCCGCATTCGAGGTCGGTGCCCGACACCACGGCATCGGCGCTTGCCTCAGTGGCCGAAGGATGTGTCTCGTGGGCCCCAGGATTGTAGAAATCGCGTATAGCCCAGCAGTCGGATACTACAATTTTGTCGTATCCCCATTTGTTGCGGAGTATATCGTGAAGAAGGCGTTTGTTGCTGCAGCATGGTTCCCCTTCCACACGGTTGTAGGCGCACATCACCTGCCCGACGTTGGCATCGACGAGAGTGTGGAAGGCGGGAAGATAAGTTTCCCAAAGGTCGCGGGGGTCGATGTCGCGTGCGTCAAAGGAATGGCGGTTCCATTCCGGGCCGCTGTGGACAGCGTAGTGTTTAGCGCAAGCGAGGGTCTTAATGTAAGGGTCGCCCGGTTTGCCCTGAAGCCCTTCGACCACAGCGCGTCCGAGCACCGAAGTCAGGTATGGGTCTTCGCCGTAGGTCTCCTGGCCCCGACCCCATCGCGGGTCGCGGAATATGTTGACGTTTGGGGTCCAGAATGTTAGGCCCTGATATCGCAGATGGTCGTTTTCGCCGATGATGTTGAATTTGGCGCGTGCTTCATCGCTGATGGCGTCAAAGACGTTGTAGACCAACGCGTCGTCGAAAGTGGCGGCCAGACCAATGGCTTGCGGAAATACAGTGGCATAACCATGCCGGCCAACGCCGTGCAGGGCTTCGTTCCACCAATTATAGCGTTTTATTCCGAGGCGTTCGATGGCGGGGGAGTCGTCCATCATCATCGATATTTTCTCATCGATGGAGAGTTCTTTAAGCAGAGAGGCCGCCCGTTGTTCGGGAGGTAGAGTGGCGTTTTTGTAATCCTGCGCAAGCAGAGCCGGAGCGCAGATGGAGCCGGCAGCGGCAATAGCAATGGTAATGAGGAAATGTTTCATGAAACAACTATCAGAGGGTTATTTAAAGCAAATGGCACGGAAATCTCCGCGCAGATGCAAAGTTAATGAAAAAAATTGGAAACCACAAACGCGCCGGGCTGAAGATATTTTTCGGGCTTGCGCCCTCATACAGCTTTCCCTGACTTTTCTGCCCCGTATGATTTTTGCATGAAAGAGGGGTGGCCTTCGATAGAATATAAGGGAAATGATGTTTTTCCTATAGAGGAAACATTATTGGCAAGATAGCATATAGAATATTTTGTTGATATTGCTAACTTTGCCGATAGTAATCGACAATCCAATAACAAAACATGAATAACTGATAACAGAAACATGAAACTCAAAATTTCCTTATTGATGGTGGTGCTCATGTTGGCGCTTAACGGATTTGCAGCCGACGACTGGGCTAATCTTTCGAGATATGTCAAATCGAACAAAGAAATCATGGCCCGCAGTGATAAAAACGACCATCTCGTAGTATTTCTGGGAAATTCCATCACGGATGGATGGCCTAATTCGAACAAGGCTTTTTTCGAGGATAATAACTTCGTAGGGCGTGGCATCTCAGGCCAGACCACTTACCAATTCCTGGTGAGATTCTACAGCGATGTGGTCAATCTGCAGCCGGAAGCAGTTGTGATCAACGGAGGAATCAATGATATCGCTGAAAACAATTATGAATATGATGAGACAAGAACCTTCAACAATCTAAAGGCGATGGCAGAGATAGCCGATGCCAACGGCATAAAGGTGATTCTGACAAGTGTCTTGCCTTCGGATAGATTTGGTTGGCGTCCGCTCAAGACTGAGATCGCACCGAAAGTGATGTCGCTCAACAAACGGATAAAGGCTCTTGCAAAGGAAAAAGGATATGCTTATGTGGATTATTTTTCGCCGATGGAGGATTCGACAACTCATGGCATGAAAGATGAATACACAAATGACGGAGTACATCCTACGGATAACGGCTATCGCAAGATGGAGGAAATCGTATTGCCGGTGATCAGGTCGGTCGTGAAACGGTAAAAAAAGCGCAAAAAATAGTTTATGTTGATAATTTCATGCGATGAGGATGAGCAGCAATGCTTGTCCTCTTGCTTTTATGTCATTTGAAAACCAAGTCGGCCATACTCTCTTCTCGGCTGCTGCCGTTGATGATTTCTGACTTTATTGTCAGGAATTGCTGATGTGGCATGAAATGTCACAAGTTTGGCGGGATTTTATAATAATCAAGCCGGACTTTTTTTCTAAATTTGAGCATCTAATACAAAACTAACCCAATTATAGAATGAAAAAAGCATTAGTATCCCTGATTGTTGTCGGAAGTTTTGCTCTTCCGGCTATAGGAAAGCCAGCCTCCTATAAGGTGGCTTCGCCGTCGGGAGATCTGGAATTGAATGTGAATGTCGGCGACGGCATCGACTATTCTGTGTCCCGGAAAGGAAAGAGTGTAATAGATAAGGCTGTGGTCGGAATAGACTTTGACAAAAAGAAGAACTCGATCAAAGTCAGAAGTGCCAGAAAGGGAACCCACAAAGGAAAGATAGAGCCAGTGGTGCCCATGAAGTTTTCATCGATCGACGACGACTACAATTCGCTTACACTGAATTTGACCGGCAATTATGCGATAGAATTCAGGGTCATGGACGAGGGTGTGGCACATCGGTTTGTCGCATCACTTCCCGACTCAATCAATGTCATAGACGAAACGTTTGAGCTCAATGTGCCAAAAAATGCGATGATGCACCTTCAGCAGGCACGAGGCTTCAAGACTTCATACGAGGAGTCTTATTCGCACAAGCCGGTGTTGGAATGGACAGAAGAGGAAAAAATGAGCACCCTGCCCGTGCTTATGGAGAGCGATGGCAATGTGGCTCTTATATGTGAGACAAATCTTCGTGATTATCCGGCATTCTTCCTGAAGGGAGATGGCGATGGCCGGTTTCATGCCGTTTTCCCCAAGGTTCCTCTTAAATTCGGCCCTGATGGAGACCGCAGTCTCAAAATACTTGAAGAGGCTCCCTACATAGCCCGCACGGCAGGCAAGCGTGATTTCCCTTGGCGCTACATAGTGGTGGGCGATCCGCAGGATATACTTACCAACACCATGAGTGCGCGGCTTGCCGATCAGCCGGCCGGCGACTTCTCATGGGTAGAGCCCGGTCAGGCAAGCTGGGAATGGTGGAATGGCGCGACGCCATACGGCGAGGATGTGAATTTCGAGGCAGGATGCAATCTTGACACATATAAGTATTTCATCGACTTCGCATCAAAATATGGTATAAAATATATTATCATGGATGAAGGGTGGGCTAAGTCAACACTTGATCCGTTCACACCCAACCCCAACGTAGACCTTCATGAGTTGATCCGCTATGGCAATGAAAAAGGGGTAGGAATAATCCTCTGGCTCACATGGCTTGCAGTGGAGAATAATTTCGATGTATTCAAGACCGTATCCGATTGGGGCATCAAAGGACTGAAAATCGACTTCATGGACCGGAGCGACCAGTGGATGGTGAATTATTACGAACGGGTGGCAAAAGAAGCAGCCCGACATGGCCTGCTTGTAGACATGCACGGCTCTTTCAAACCGGCAGGTCTGGAGGTGACCTATCCCAATCTTATAAACTATGAGGGCGTGAGGGGCATGGAGCAGATGGGAGGCTGCCGACCTGAAAACTCAATCTATATTCCTTTTATAAGGAATGCAGTGGGTCCGCAGGACTATACACCGGGCGCCATGATCTCGATGCAGCCTAATTGCTACCGTGCGGATCGCCCGAATTCGGCTTCAATCGGCACCCGCGCCTATCAGATGGCCCTCTTTACCGTTTTTGAGGGAGGCCTGCAGATGCTTGCCGATAATCCTACGTTGTATTATCGCAACAATGATTGCACTGAATTCATAACGTCAGTACCCACTACCTGGGATGAGACAGTGCCTTTGGTGGCAGAGATAGGCAAGACAGTGGCGGTAGCCAAGCGTAAGGGCGACACCTGGTATATAGGTGCTATCACCGGAAGCAACGAAAAATGGAATGAATATACATTCGATCTTGATTTCCTTGGCGATGGAACTTACTCGATGACAGCGTTCAGCGACGGCATAAACGCACCCACGCAGGCCATGGACTACCGCAAGACAGACAGCAAGGTGACAAAAAAAGATAAGATTGATGTTAAACTCGCCAGGAATGGTGGATGGACAGCAGTCGTAAAACCATCAAAGTAACTACAATGAAAGCAAATAAAACCCTATTTATATTAGGAGCGGTGGCAAGCCTCCTCACAGCGGGCTGCTCCCCGAAGGATGATGACACTATAGGTGGAGTGACACGTTATGTCAATCCTCTCCTTGGCACAGCCACCCTGTGGGAGACCGAGGATCTTGGATATGAACGGCATCGGGAACAGCGCACGTGGGGTGCGGAGGTTTACCCGGGGGCAGCGCTCCCGAACGCAATGGTGCAGCTCACGCCTGTCACTATGTGGCATGCCGGTGCTGGTTATCAGTATGAAGATCCCACTATCCTGGGCTTTGCACACACCGCGATGGGACATTGGAATCTGATCGACCTCCCGATGATGCCGGTCACAGGCACTTTCAATGCCGACAATTATGCTTCACCATACTCACACGAGAATGAATCCGCTCACCCGGGCTATTATCAGGTGAAGCTCGAGCGTTATGGAGTGAATGCCGAACTCACCAGCACCCTGCATGCCGGCTATCACAGATACACCTTCAAGGAAAACGATCCGAAACGTCTGCTTGTGAATGTGGCCCACAATCAGGGCAACGTGAGATCGTGGGAAATGGAGCAGGTGGATGAGAACGCGTTTGCCGGCAGGCAGAACGGTCTTTATTACTATGCAGTGACCAATCTGCCGATCGATTCCATTCAATTCCTTAAAAGCAAGGCTGAGAGGGGAGTGCCTGTAGCAGTGGTTGATTTCAAGGACAATACAGGTAAGGAGCCGCTTGAAGTCAAAGTCGGCATATCTTACGTAAGCGTAGACAATGCCCGCCGGAATCTTGCTGCCGAGATGTTGTCGAAGAATTTTGATCAGGTGAGAGGCGAGGCAAACGATACATGGGAAAATCTGCTCGGGAAAATTCAGGTGGATGGTTGTTCGGAGCGTGAGAAGGGTTTGTTCTATAGCACTCTTTATCGCTCCATGCTCAATCCTCGCCTTGAGAGCGACGTAAACGGTGAATACCGCGACCGAAAAGGAGAGATTATAAAGGATGCGGATTCCCGCTACTATTCCAACCCGGCTTTTTGGGATGTAGGGCGATCGCAACTTATTCTTCTCGGTATGTTGCAGCCGGATGTCATGAATGATGTAATGAAGTCAACTATTGACCGGGGAGAGAAAGACAAAGGTTTCATCCCGACATATTTCCATGGTGATTTCGCGCCGGCAGTGGTGATAGGCAGCTGGAAACGTGGAATAAAGGATTTTGACTTGAAGCGTGCATATAAACTTGCGCTGAAAAGTGCGACCGAGGCCGGCGACGGAGGGCGGAGGTTTATGGATGAGTATCTTGAGAAAGGATATGTCTCAGACGAGAATCTGTCCGACAATCCATTCTGGGAGGAACACAGAGGAGGTGTGACAAAGACTCTTGAATATGCTTATGCAGACTATGCAGTGGCGCAGATAGCCAAAGAGCTTGGCGATACCGTCAACTACAAGCTGCTTATGGACCATAGCAAGAATTACAGGAATGTCTTCAATCCGGAAAACGGTTTCTTCCAGGGCAGGATAGAAGATGGCAACTGGCTCATGCCTTACGATCCGGATATGGGATATTATCAGCATCAGTATAGGGAGGCGAATGGCTGGAACTCACTCTTCTACGCTCCACATGATCCGGAAGGCGTGGTTGCACTCTATTCGTCGAATGAAGTGATAGAAGCAAAACTCGACACTCTTTTCACTCGCCCCTACAACGGATATGAAATCGCTAACATGACAGGCTTCATCGGCAACTACTGCCACGGCAACCAGCCGGGTCACAACATTCCCTACACTTATTATTTCATAGGCAAGCAGGAGAAATCGCAGGAACGTCTTAATGAAATCATGGACCGCTTCTACGATATGGGAAAGGATAAGCTGGCGTATGCCGGAATGGACGATGCCGGCGGCATGTCGGCATGGTATGTGCTTAACGCACTTGGTCTGTTCACATATTCTCCGGCCGACCCGGAATATCTGGCATCTGTGCCATTGTTTAAGGAAGCATCCTTCAAACTTGGAGAAAAACCATTCAAGATCAAGCGGGAAGGAAATGGCACAAGAATTGAAAAAATAACAGTCGGAGATAAAGTGCTGGATGGGTATTTTGTGCCGGATTCACTATTGCGTGCCGGCGACACCCTTACCATCTACACTGACAAATAATCGGAGTGTCGATTTTTATAACGGTTGATATTTATAAAGGAGGATGGCTTGAAAAGGATCATCCTCCTTTTCCAAACATTATCCAAACTTCAATTTATGAAACATTCGAAATTGATCTGTGCGTTTCTGGCAGCTTCGGCAGCATTGGTATCTGAAGCACAGAATTTAGACCAGAATTCATTGTATTACATAGTTGGTGAAAACGGGCTTGTTCTTGATAATCAGGATAACCACGATGCCGGGGCCACAATCTTCATCAATACAAGACAAGAAGGTAAGCCCTCACAAGTGTGGTATCCCACTAAAGTGGATGACGGCACATGGCTTTTCACAAGCGCCATAGTGGATCTTGCTCTTGATAATTGCGGTCAGAAAGTGCCTTACAACATAGCGCAATACCCTGCTTCATTAGGGAATGCCAACCAGTTGTGGAAAGCGGTGCCGTCCGACAATGGAACGTATATCCTCAAGTCGGTGACGTCTGGACTGTCGATAAGCTATGCCGACGATGGACAGCCGGGTGAACCTGTCAAGCAGCAACCGGTATCGGGCGGAAAAAACCAACGGTGGCATTTTGTGAAATCAGACATAAAGCCGGAGCGCGAGGCTATCCGCACTTCAAGCGTGAATGACTGGGAAAATGAGACAATCTTCGCAGTCAATAAGGAACCGGGACACGCAACATTTGTTTCTTATCCGGATCTCAAGTCGGCGCTCGCCTCACCTTCAGCTCTTAAACCTTGGGAGAAACCGGAATCTCCATGGTATATGTCGCTCAATGGTGATTGGCGGTTTAATTGGGTGAAGGATCCTGCTGAGCGTCCGAAAGATTTCTACAAACCTTCCTACGATGTAAGTTCGTGGGCTGAGATTCCGGTTCCCTCGTCGTGGGAGATGCAAGGTTATGGGACACCGATCTACACCAATATCACTTATCCGCATTTCAATAATCCGCCATTTATTCAGTCGAAGAAAGGACAAACTTGCGAGTCTGAACCGAACCCGGTAGGGAGCTATCGGCGGCAGTTCACCATCCCTAAAGACTGGAAAGGGAAAGAGATTTTTCTTCATTTCGATGGATGCTACAGTGCGATGTATGTTTGGGTCAACGGTAAGAAAGTAGGTTATAGCCAAGGAGCCAACAACGACGCGGAGTTTGATATTACATCGTATGTCAAGCCGGGAGAAAATACGCTTGCGGTTGAAGTCTACAGATGGAGCGATGGCAGCTATCTTGAAGATCAAGACATGTTTCGTCTGAGTGGGATACACAGGGACGTATATCTTTTTGCCACACCCAAGACCCGTATACGCGACTTTTATGCCAAGACTGCATTCCCGGAAGGTTATGGATCTGCTGATGTCAACATTGATGTGAAGCTGGCTGTCCACGGTTCGGTTCCGAAAGGATGCAGCGTCCGGACGCGTCTGTTTGATCCTGAAGGAAGAGAGGTCGCTTCCGCAGCGATTCCTGTGGCAGGATTAGCGAAAGGAAAGGATGCGGTGGGTCGCGCCACTCTCAAGGTGAATGCACCCTTGCTCTGGAGTGCGGAGACACCGAATCTATATAATCTCGCTTTGGAGCTGTTGGACAATGATGGCGCTGTGATGCAGGCAACGTCCGTGCCCTACGGTCTGCGTGATGTGGAAATCAAGAACAATCAGCTATATGTCAATGGAAAACGTATATTCATGAAGGGTGTTAACCGTCATGATACTCATCCGGTATTTGGTAAATATATCCCGGTGGAATCAATGATTGAGGATGTGGAGCTTATGAAGACCCACAACATCAACGCGGTCAGAACATCCCACTATCCGAATTCCCCGAAAATGTATGCGCTGTTTGATTATTACGGACTCTACACGATAGACGAGGCCGACATCGAATGCCATGGCAATCACGTCATCAGCAGTCGTGAAAGTTGGAAACCGGCGTATATAGACCGTATGGTCCGTATGGTCGAGCGAGACAAGAACCATCCATCGGTGATAATATGGTCGGTGGGCAATGAATGCGGGCGAGGAGAGAACTTCAAGGATGTATATGCGGCTGCGAAGGCAATCGACGACCGTCCGATACATTATGAGGGATATAATGATGTCGCGGATATCGACTCCAATATGTATCCATCGGTGCCGTCGATGATCGAACGGGACCGGAACGGGCAGCAGAAACCTTACATAATGTGTGAATATGCCCATGCCATGGGCAACGCCATGGGTAATTTTCAGGAGTATTGGGATTACATATATGATTCGGAAAGAATGATAGGCGGATGCGTATGGGATTGGGTAGACCAAGGCCTGATCAAGCCGGGAGAGAATACCTCCAACTATTACTACGGAGGCCAGTTTGGCGACAAGCCGAACGATGCCGACTTCTGTATCAACGGTATTGTGACACCCGACAGGATGGTCACCCCGAAACTTCTTGAGGTCCGCAAGGTATATCAGCCCGTGAAGTTCGTATATGAGGGCGATGGCTGCGTGACATTGGTCAACCGTAATTCTTTTGTTGATATAAGCGGAAAACTGGACTGGTCGCTCATCAAAGACGGGGTTGCAGTGGAGAAAGGTTCGGTCGATATCGTTCCGATCGCTGCCGGCAAAAGCGGAAAAGTCAATATTCCGGTGTCGGGCAAACTTGAGGATGGACATGAATGGGCTCTGAATCTTGATTTCCCTTATGCCACAAAAGCAGGGTCTGCATTATGTCAGGAGCAATTCCTGCTGACTGATAGGATTTTGCCGACGGTGGTAGCGGAAAATGGCGAAAAATTCCATCGTGAGGAGATAGATCCGTCGAGAGTGGTATATCGTGCCGGAGACTTCTCGGTGACACTGAATCCGGAGAAGGGAGAACTTACGGCGATAAGCTATGGCGGACGGGATATACTGACGGCTGATGGCGCGCCTGAGCTGGCATGGTTCCGCACGGTACGTAATGATAAAAACAATTATCTCCGTATTCCTGAGCCTACGGTCAATGCTGATGATGTGGATGTGGAATTGAGCGACGATGCAAAAGTGCTTAAAGTCACCACTGCCATGAATGCTAGGTTTGGCGAAACGGATCAGCCTTATAGCGTTACGTATACGGCCTATAGTGACGGCCAGGTAAGGGTGGACGCCTCATTCCAGACTCCAGTGCGGGTGGTTCTTCCGCGCTATGGGCTGAAGATGAATCTTGTTCCGGGGCTTGAGAATGTGGAATATTACGGTTATGGTCCGATGGAGAATTATCGCGACCGCTGTTCTGCCGCAAGGCTTGGCCGCTATTCCACCACTGTGACCGACATGGAAGAGGCGTATATACGTCCGGAAACAATGGGTAACCGTGAAGACACCCGTTGGCTTTCATTCACAGATAATTCCGGAAAAGGAGTGAAGATAACGTCGCTGGGCAAAATGAACTTTTCAGCACAGCATTATGAGGATGCTGACCTGCTTAAAAAGGTAGCGAACAGGCATGAGCTTCCCCGCATCAGGAAAGCGGAGACCGTATTGACCATTGATGCTGCGCAGGTCGGTCTCGGCAATGCAAGTTGTGGTCCCGGCCCGTTGAAGGAATATCAGTTGCTTCCCGACCATGTCTACACGCTTTCATTCGTGGTGTCGCCGGTGAAATAACGTATATTGAACAACATACCGACTGCAATAATCGCCGCATCACCTGCGGCGATTATATTTTGTCTGATACATTGCAGGGCGGGATAAGAGGCAGGGTATGGCTGAATCGCTTGATTCGCCACACCCTTTCGGTCAATGTGATTGACACATCGCTTGGAATAAAACTATTCCTGAACCTGAATACTTAAAACCTGTCGTTATACAATTACCTAATAAAATATTAACCTATCGATCTGAATCTTATTAACAAGAACCAAATGAACCTGATATAATTCGTAATACATTCGAACAACAATAACGTGATTTTATTACTTTGTAAAATTACTGATTTCTCAGAGGAGTATTGTGTATTATTTTGAAAAAATAGTGCAGGTTTTGATTTCAAGTGCAATATATTCCGGATGGCGGAATTGTATATAATTTTGTCGTGATATGAAACAGGTCTGATATATCTTATAACTTATTTTGCCACTGTGTATTTTAACGACTTGAAACAATATCTAAAAAGTGTTTCATGTTAATTATGTGAAATGATTGATGAAAACTGATTTGAATATGAACAGGAAAATCATACTGGCTATGATGTCGGGATTTTGTCTTTATGCGGCGGCGGATGTAAATCTGGTGCCGGAGACTCCAAGCGGAGCCCCCGACTATTTTTGCACTTGGAATCTTCAGGGATATCAGGTGAATTATACAGGCTCCGAGAATCTGCGTAGGGCAATGAACGAGGAAAGCTTGTTCGGACATGGAGCAGGACAGAGATGGGTAAATATGTTTCCGGAAATTCAGTCAGACCTGTGGTTTGTACTTGATGATTCATGGGATATTCCTGCAGATGTAAACTATAAGAAGAATAATCCTTATATCGGTACGGATGAATTGGATTCAAGCCGTTTCCCTTCTTTCAAAGGAAGTCCGGAAGAGCGTTTCCGTCAACTTGGCGATAGCCTGAAGATATATGGATGGAGAGGATTGGGACTATGGGTCAGTGCGCAGAAAGCACCGTGTCTTAATGCTATTGCGGACGATGATTTCTGGAAAGACCGTCTTGTCGTAGCGGAGAGAGCTGGAGTGGGGTATTGGAAAGTAGACTGGGGAAATCAGGACCGGGACGATTCATTCAGGCGCAAACTGTCGGATATGGCCCGGAAATATGCTCCCGGACTTACTTTGGAAAATGCCATGAAGAACGAATACATCACATTCAGTGATGCTTTCCGTACATACGATGTGGAAAATATCATAGCACAGCCCGTGACCATAGAACGGGTAGCAAGGCTTTTGCCTTACAAGGCGCAGCCGGGAGCCAAGGGAATAATCAACTGCGAAGATGAGCCATATATCGCTGTGGGGCTCGGATGCGCCATAGGAGTGATGCGTCATCCTTATTCAGGCAATTTGCCCGACGGATCGCCCGATCATGCTTTTCCTTCTACAGTGCGTGATCTCAAGAACAGGCTTGATGAGGTGATCCGTGCTGTGAGATGGCATAGGATTGCCGAGCCGTTTGCAGTAGACGGTGACTATGTGAAGGATGATGATATATTGAATGATTTTTGGATCTATATGCCGGAAGAGTCGTGGGTGCGACACGAGGAAGGTGATGCGGTGGAAGGAAGCGCTCCGGCACGAGTCAGCCGCAAGATGCCGTTGCCGGTGGTTGATTCAGAAGATTCCGACCGTCCGTATGTGCTGGCATCCCGTTATCCCAATGGTGCCACCGCAGTGAGTGCGATAGGCCGCACGTTAAAGCGCAAATATATCGAGAAGCCTGTAGATGTTGAGATAGAAGCGGGCTCATGGTCTGCTCCAATCGGAATATTTGGCTATTTCAGCAATCTGACAGCCAATTTCTCCGATGTGAAAGGCATCCCTGCAAAGGTGAGGGTTTATGCACAGGATTTGAAAGGGAATCATGCGGTGGATGTCACCGACAGGGTCATGTTTGATGGCAAGTCGTTGTCGGTGCCGGGAGATGTCATCGACGGCATCGGAAGGATGTATTCCGCACCCGGTGACAAAAGTTCTCCCGGACTGGTGATCGTGGTGAGATAGCAGAAGACAGACTGCCGGCCTTGATACAGGGCGATATTTCTCTCTCCATGCAAGTTTTGGCAGAATTGCATACACTTTTTACATCTGTTTTTTCTTATTTTGCAAAAGAATTTTTTGTGACCTTAAATTTAACATCATGAATATTAAAAAATCAGCACTCATGTCGTTGGCATTGGTGGCTTTTCCTGCCATGTCATTGACTTTGGAACGGGGTAACTTCAAGATAGTGGTTCCGTCCGGATCGCCGCAACCGGTGAAACTGGCAGCAGAAACACTTGCCCGAGATTTCGGGAAAGTGATGCGTTGGATTCCGGATGTCGACTCCGTCGCGACCGAAGATGGCAAGATCATCAACATAGTGGCGCTTGATGAAAGCGATTGCGTGGATGTGGAGGGTCTTGAACTGAAACCGATCAGCGGATTCGAATCGCATCGTGTCTACACCGATGAGGAAAATAAAAACATCTGTCTTCTCGGCAAGGATATGAGGGGTGCGATATATGCAATTTATGATTTTTCAGAAAAAATACTGGGTGTTCCCCCACTTTGGTATTTCTCTGATTGGAAACCTGAATATTCCGCACAAATAACTGTGCCGGCTGGTTTCGACAGATTTGTAGAATCGCCCGACGTCCGCTTCCGTGCATGGTTTCCCAACGATGAGGACCTCGTGAATCCCTGGCGTGAGCTGTCATGGCAAAATGATGAGCTTTGGCTCGAGGCTATGTTGAGATTGAAACTCAATACGGTGGAGTATGGACCGACCATCACCTATCCTGATCATAAGATGAGCCATAATGCCGACCTTCTGAAGAAATATGGTCTTGTGCTGACATCACATCACATGGTAGGACTCAACAACAGTTTTGCCAACTGGGAAAACTATTGGGAACAAGTGAGGGGAATGAAAGCTCCGGAGCTTCTCTTGTCGAATATCGATGCGATGAAGGAATTCTGGACCTATAACATCGAGACCATCATGCAGAACGATCAGGAGAATCTATGGCAGATAGCATTCCGCGGACGCAGCGATGAACCTTTCTGGAATATATTTCCTGATGCTCCGAAGAGCGACAAGGAGCGCGCGAAGGTAATCAATAAGATGGTAGGCATCCAATATGACATGATCAAGAAAGCCACCGGCGATCCGGATCCGTTCGTGCGCATGACCTTCTATGATGAACTTTCCGACCTTCTTGCAAAGGGTTATCTTGAGCCACCGTCGGCTTCCAACATGTTGTGGACATTTGTAGCAGGCCGCCGAGATCATTATCCTTACGATGACTTTGTGAACTATGATTTCTCGAAGCCCATGCAGCTCGGATATTATATGAATCTTCAGTTCACATCTACCGGCGCGCACCTGGCTCCGGCCGAAAGCCCGTGGAAAATGGAGCAGAACTACCGGTATGTCACCTCCCGAGGCCCATTGAAATTCAGCGTGGTCAATGCCGGCAATATCCGTGAGTTTGTAATGGAAATGTCGGCCAACGCCAAGATGATGTGGGATCTTGATAATTATGATACAGATAAGTTCCTCAGAGACTATTGCGCCCAATATTATGGCGAGGATGTGGCCGATGAGATAGCTGGCCTGTATCGTGACTATTACAATGCGTATTGGCTGCAACGTCCGTCGGAGTTCCCGGGAATGGACCGGCAGTTTATTTTTCAAGACCTTCGTCATGCCCAGGTTTTCAACCAGGTGCTTCCTCAATTTGACAATTATAAGCCTAATCCCCTTTCCGACATAGGATTCGAACGGGTAAAAGGTCGTTCGTTCCGTCTGACATCCGACAATCATGTGGATGAGATCATCGGCGGCATGGAGTTGAGCAATCCCCGTTTTAAAGCAGTGGCCGCCCGTTGCGACGCCATGATGAAGAGGCTACCCGCCGACAAGCAGCCTTTCTTCTACGACAATCTCTGCGGCTATGCCCACTATATGGCATCGCTCTCCGGCAGTGTGGGGCATTTCCTCAAAGCCTACAAGGGTGAGGGCGACCGGAAGACGCATCTCATTGAGGCCCACAGGGAATTGAAGAATGCCCGTAAGGCCCTGCACAGTTCGCAGCATGGCGTGTTTGATACATGGTATGCCACAGATCGGATTTTCAATATCAACGGAAAGATCGCAGCATTGGAGTCGCTGATCAAAAACCTCGACTGAGCCATGTCGTTAAAAAGGAGTCTGATAATGATGTTGGTGGCCGGACTTTCAGCTCTTGCCGCCAATTCCACGATACTGGTTGTCTCCCCGCTTGACAGCAATGGGGAGATGACCGCTCTTGATTTTTATGCGCCCGACCGCGGCATTCTTGACAGCATTTCATTCTATATTCCGGAGAGCTGGGGCGCTTCGTGTCTTGATGATGTGACGGTGAACGTGATAGGTCGTGGCGATGTCGCGGTCGAAGCCTTGTCGGAGCAGTCGATCGGGCGTCAGGGCTCTCTTTCACCACGCCGCATCGTGGGGGAAGGAAAATTGGTAAGGAAGTCACGCAAAGGCTATTATGAGATAAGTCTTTACGATTTGGATTTACGTCCCGACAATGGAGTGGACGTCCGTTTTCTGTTGAAAGGTGTCAGGAGTCATTCGCAGCCCGTAAAGGCGGTTTGGTCTATGTCTACTCCGGTTCTTCCTGATTCGGTGCAGGGGGAATTGTAAAGGTGCATGATCCATCGCAAAGAAAAAGTGTACAGAGCGAGTTTGTGGGTTTTAAACCAGTGTCGCGAAAGCATTATGATGCCCGTAGTCTTGGTTTGAAAGGTGATGGGGATAGTGATGATACTGATGCTCTTAATGAAGCGATAAGGCGGCTCAGCGGAGCGGGAGGTGGAATTATAGATTTCACCGATGGCACATTCTGTCTGCGCACGGTGCATCTCTTGAGCCATGTATGGCTTCATGTAGGAAAAGAGGCGGTTCTCAAGGCCATTCCCGGTCTTGACGAACATGAACCGACATGGTTTGCCGACTATAATCATGAGGCAGGTTTTGGCTCGTTTGATGAGTCGGTCTATGATCCTTTCGGCTGCTATATGGTGAAGCAAGACGTCGGTCATTCCTTTTTTCGCAATGCCATGTTCTATGCCATGCGCCAGGAAGATATCCGGATATATGGAAGCGGGCGAATCACGGGCGATGGCGTGATCGACAGCGGAAATGGAGTGATGCGCCAGCCCGATGGATTGAGGGCCGATAAGATGATGTCGTTCAAATTGTGTAAAGACATTGAGGTGGGAGGCGAGAATTGTCCTGCCGACATGTGGTATGACGAGTTGGCGGATGGTCCGGTATATCTTGATGCGTATGGCAATATGGAACATAAGTCGGTCGGGAATATGCTCGACGTGGATCAGGGAGGGCATTTTGTGATCCTTGCCACTGGATGTGACGGCGTGAATGTGCATGATGTCAACTGCTGCCGCCTCAGCCTCAACCGCGCGAGGGATATGTTTGATTTCATGGCATGCAATGATGTATATGTCAGCAATATTTATTGCCGCAGGTGTGGCGATGACATTGTGAAATTAGGATCAGACTGCTCATTGGGCTATACCCGTCCGGCCCGAAACACATTCGTGAGGAATATAGTGGGCGACACCAACTGCAATCTCTTCCAGATCGGGTCGGAAACGGCCGATGATATCACTGATGTGTGGGTGGATAATATCTATGTGCTTGGCACAAACAAAGCCGGATTCAGCATATCGAGCAACGATGGCGGCACTGTGGCGCGCGTCAGCTTAAACAGCGGCAAGACCGGACCGCTCCATCATCGTTCGGTAATGAAACGTACGCGCACTCCGTTGTTTCTTTCCATATCGAATCGCGGGCGTGTGATCGGAGGTGAGGTTGGCAGGTATGTATATCAGGAGAATGGCAAGACACGCAATGAGCTGCTTGTGAAAAATGTGAACTTCGGGCGTGTTCAGGATATAGATCTGCGTCATTTCGACAGTAGTGAAATCTACGCCGGTTCGGATGGCTCCAACGACAGATGGCGTCCTTACGATGGAAGTCAACCGGAATCAACGCCTATCATTGCCGGATTCAAACTTCCAGACAACGATCAGGTGGAAGGTGGCCTCGACTTTTATTTACCCGACGGACGCACGGTGGGTTATATAGAGAATGTCAGGCTCGAGGATATCAGTTTCACGGCAAAAGGAGGGCATCCTGCAGAAGATGCTTTGCTGAAGTGTCCGGAAATAGGAGTGGGGCATTTCAATATTCGAGATCTTGCCGTTCAACCCTCCTATGGCCTTTGGGCACGCCATGTGAAGAATCTTCAGCTTGAGGATGTATCTTTCAGTGTGGAGAAGCCTGATGGCCGTCCGGAAATCATCCTTGATGATGTGGTTTCATCCGACGATGACTGCAAATGAATTTGTATAAATAGTTAAGTACCTTTAAATAAGTAAATAAATTCGGAGGCTTTCGAAGTCAATGTTTCTTTCGGTGTCTTTTGCGGGTCTTCCGCCAAGTATCATCGGCTGCAACGCCAGCTTGCTCCCTTTTTCAACTTGCGGAATCCATCGTGAAATCCTTTCGAAATAAATATCAATTCAAATATCAATTCGTTTATTCGAGCCATTTACAATAAAAGATCATTAAATTCAAGATGAATATGAAAAAAACGGTTTCCGCATTTTTTATCACTCTTTGTTGTGGATGCATCATGGCGCAGGGAGTGTGGAATAAAGAAAAATATCCTGATGCAGAGCCAATTAATGAGTCGATTCTTTCAGAGTTTACCTGGACTCCGGGTGAAAGCAACCGTCCCGTCGGGGTCGCGAAGGGGATATATCCCGGCCGCGTAGTTATGGCGCGCTATCCCGAGGCCTGCAAATGGAAGGGTCGCTGGCAACTGAATGAAGACCAATGGTTTCTTGCTGAAAATACGGATATTGACAAGTGCCGTGAGATGGTTTCGAAAACGCTTCAGACACTTACCGGCAGGAAAAACGATAAAAAGGCTTGGCAAGCGATCTTCAAGTATCACAATGGCGGTGATAAGGGCTACGAACGTGGTCAGATTGTGGCTGTGAAAGTAAATCTCAACAATGCCAAGGCCCGTGAGAAGAAGAGCAATATGAGCGATACATCCCCGCAGATGATCCTGGCCGTAATCGAACAGCTTGTAGAGGCTGCCGGCGTGGCAGCAGGAGATATTGTCGTCTACGATGGCCGGCGACCGATAGCAGCTGAAATACTTAATATTATATGGAATGAATATCCAGATGTGAAGTTTGTGCAAGATGATCCGGGAATCCGTGATTACCAACCGGTAAATCCAAAGACAGGTGACTATTCGTTGTTGCAAAAGCCGGATTGGGTGGAGGCGATTTCCTATTCGCATGGTGATTTCAGCGGTGCGAAACTGATTCCGCGTCAAATCTTTGAAGCCGACTATATAGTGAATCTTGCGATGCTGAAGCTCCATAGCTATCCTTACAATTATATGGAGGATGGAGATGAAGGACAGACAGGGGTGACCATGACAGCCAAAAATCATGCGGGAAGCGTGAGGGCACCTTGGGAAATGCATCATTTCCTCAATACCTGTCAGGATGGCAAGCCGCATGCTTATTCGCCGTTGGTGGATCTTAATGCTTCTCCGAATCTCGGAGCGAAGACCATAATCTATATGCTCGACGGCCTTTATTGCGGCCGAAAGCATGCCAGCTATCCGCTTCATTTCCCCAATGCACCTTTCTTCAACAAAGTGGATGAGTATGAAAACACAGAATGGCCGGCATGTTTTCTCGCCTCGCTCGATGAGGTGGCATTGGAGTCGGTAGGCCTTGATCTGCTGTATGCCCAGAGCATAGATAATACCGAACCCGATTTTTACGATGTGCCCCGGATTCTTGTCCGCAACAACGCGAGCGATTATCTTCTGGAGATGGCCGATCCGCAGAACGCACCATCGGGAGTGAAGTATATGCAAGGCGGAAAACCGGTGGAGAGTCTTGGAGTGTTCGAGCATTGGGACAGCCCGGCAACTATGCGCTATTCGCGCAATCTCGATCCGAAGAAAGGCAAAGGCATCGAGTTCATCTACCTCCCGCTCGGCTCTGCAAAAAAAATATTTTGATATATGAATAAAACAGTATTTACTTCAATTATAATAACAGTAACGATGCAGCTTTGCTATGCTGAAAGCAACCAAAATTATAGTGAAGCATTCCCGTTGGTGCCGGATTATAAAAATTCGCTTTTAAATCAGTGGTCGAAAAAACCTGTGTCAGACTCTATTCTTGTCGATGATATGGAAACGGCAGGGAAATGGAAAGTCAAAGAAGGGCCGGTCACTATCAGTATAAGTGAAGATCGTGCTATAGATGGTAAAAGCTCCCTGAGATACAGAACCATCATGCGCGATACAGCACACCTGTCGAATCCTAAAAACCGTACCGCATGGGGAACTTTTGGCGGAGAGCAGGGCGGTGGTTCAAAAGTCGGGCTTACTTTTGATACCCCGCAGGATTGGAGTGATTTCAATCGGGTTTCGGTGTGGGTGTATATCCATCCGACATCTACTCCAATCCATCACTTCTTTCTTGACATAGTGAATGAAGACACTGATTATAATACGGTCACTCCGCGTCATGATTCCGTGATTGAAGACCTTACTCCCGGAGAATGGCATGAGGTGCTGTGGGAAATTTCGGATGTGCCGCGCGACAAGGTTAAGGAATTCAATATTTTCCAGACACTCATAGGCGTTGAACCGGGCAATGACTTATATGAGACATTTGATTTCGACCGTCTGCAATTACAGCGAGTGGAAGGGGATCATTATGATGGATGGCAGATACCTGCCGGCAAGATTGCCTATTCACATGTAGGCTATCGTCCGGAAGATGCAAAAGTCGCAATTGTCAGGAGTTTAAGCGAAAAGACGTTTGAGATCATAGATGAAGATGGTAATATAGTATTCACCGGTATGCCGCAGCGAAAAGTCGACAATACCGGTGAGTATGACATATTGGATTTCTCAAGCCTTAAAGCGGATGGTACATATTCAATCAAATATGGTGATATTGTTTCCAATCCGTTTGCTGTGGATAAAGATGTGTGGTTGCTTCCGATCCATTCCGGTATAAATTTCTATTATTGTCAGCGTTGTGGCTATGCGGTGGAGGGAATTCATGACGTGTGCCATCAGGACTGGACCGGTTTCCATGGCAATGAAGTCAAGAATATCAATATGGGCTGGCATGATGCCGGCGATTTGTCGCAAGGTTATTTCCGCACAGCCATGGGCACATACGCATTGCTGCGCAATCTTGCCAATTTGAAAAAATCAAAGTCGGACAGGAATATAATTGAAAAACTTGAAGATGAAATAAAATGGGGACTCAAGTATCTTGTCAACAATCATTTCAGCGATGGACATCACATTTCGTGGGCGCGTCAGCGCATCTATAGCGACAACGTGAAGGGCACTGTCGATGATGTGGCCATCAAAACTGAAAATGTAGCATGGGAGAATTTTCTTGGAGCCGCCGTATTGACGTATGCGGCGGAAGTGTTGCCTGAACTCGACAGACAGTTTGCCAAGGAGATGAAAGCAGTGGCAATCGATAATTACAAAGAGGCAGTCAAGGCCGCGAGCAATCAGGTGCTGGAACTCAGTTGGGGAGCTACGGCAGCATCGTTGCTCTACAAGGCTACAGGCGATGCCGGTTATCGACAGGATGCCGAGAAATTCGGAAATCTCCTCACCGAATGTCAGGAACCCAATATAATAGGATCAGAACTTACGGTTACCGGCTATTTCTATACCTCACCCAAGAGGGAAAGGATTGTTCAGAATAATCACAGTGCATTTTATGAGGCTCCCATTATAGCTTACAGAGTGCTGTGCGAGACGTTTCCCGATTCAGATAGCTGGATGGATTGGTATGCGGGGGCCGTGCTTCATTCTGATTTTCTGCAGAAAAACGGTTCTCTTATCTCGGGGCCATTCGCGTTGGTGCCCAATGCTGTATATCGGCAGAGCGATATTGATGAGATGCGCAATGAGCGTCAGAAGTATTTCACTCAGGTGCAATATGATGATGGAACAAGACTTGACGATAATCGTATGATCCGAACCTTCCCGATCTGGAGCAACGATCTTTTCCATGGTGGCACTTCATGTCATCTATCCAATTCGTGGGCTTTGGCTGAAGCTTCCTTGTTGCGGAGAGATGCCGAAGGGCTGGACCTTGTGGCCAAACAACTTGAATGGACGTTCGGAAGGAATCCCTTCACCCAAAGCTTTATGTATGGAGTAGGCTACAATTACACTCCGCAATTTGCCTACTGTACTAAAAATGTAGTGGGATCGCTGCCTGTAGGTATTGACTGCATGAGCGGCGACGCCCCTCATTGGAATGGTTCCGCCTATGCCACCTGCAAAGAGATGTGGATCGAGCCGGTGAGCCGTTGCATGGGTACTATGGCTGCCTATACGGAGAGGAATCTCAGTAAATCTGAACCGATCAATATCGTGGCAGAAGAAAGTGGCGATGATAAGATTCTGCTCAATGTAGATTCTTTTCCTTCAGATTGCTATCAGGTAGATGTAAGGTTATGGAATGCAGTGGCAGAAAACGTGCCAACGGAAATTTCCAAGAATGTAAGTCGGCTATCGGTGCCTATAAAGGTTTCGGATACATCCAAACCGTATGTGGCGGTAGTGACGCTTTCCACACCGGGTGGTCGACGGATATCACGCGATTTTTCAGGTGTCGTAAGTTCCAGAACTAATAAATAAAACAAAGTGATTTAAATATTAATATATTAAAGAGTAACATGAGATATTTGGCTGTTTTTGTCAGTGGATTGCTGGCGGTAGCGCCTGCTTTTTGCAAGGATCTGCAGGTCACTTCTATTCCTCAGCAGGGTGACTTCCCGATTATTGCTGCCGGGAATGTTTCCGATATTGTCATTGATGCAGATGATGCTCCGGTAGTCGCAGTGGCGGCAGAGGCAGTGGCCGGCGACATGAAGTTGATCACCGGCAAAGACATGTCGGTGGTCAATATGGTTTCGTCTGATTGCCTTCCCATCATAGCGGGCACCATAGGCGAATCGGATTTTATCGACAGATTGGTAAAAGAGAAAAAGATAAAAGTAAAGGATGTAAAGGGAAAATGGGAGACATTCCTCATCCAGATTGTAGATAAACCTCTTCCCGGAGTTGCCAGGGCTCTCGTCATTGCGGGCAGTGATCCCCGCGGCACAGCCTTCGGCCTTTTTCAACTTTCGAGACTTGCCGGGGTATCCCCTTATGTGTGGTGGGCTGACGTGATTCCTGAGGAACGGCCGGAATTATACGTCAGTGGCGATCCGATGATTTCCAAAGAGCCATCAGTACGGTTCCGGGGAATGTTTATCAACGATGAGGATTTCGGACTCAATCCTTGGGCTTCGAAGAAGATGGATCCGGAAAGGAAGAATATAGGACCGAACACTTATGCAAAGGTTGCCGAACTTCTTCTTCGACTCCGCGCCAATACTTTATGGCCTGCCATGCATGCCTGTTCGGAAGCTTTCTGGGCAAATCCCGCCAATGTGGAGGTGGCCCGCCGATACGATATCGTCCTGGGCTCAAGCCATTGCGAGCAGATGCTACGCGACAATGAATGGGAATGGAGAAGACAGGGACTTGGCGAGAAGGAGTGGAATTGGAAAACAAATAAAAAAATGGTTCAGGATTACTGGGCAAAACGTGTTGGCGAGAGCCGTGGCATAGACGCCATGTATACTCTCGGAATGCGCGGAGTCCACGACACCGGCATGAATGGCTACACGGATGAGGACAGGGTGGAAGGACTGACCGATGTGATCAGATGGCAGCGTCAGCTGCTTGCCGACTCAATCGGCGACCCGTTGACGTTGCCGCAGATTTTCATACCGTATAAGGAAGTGCTTGAGGCATATAATGATGGCTTGAAAGTGCCGGAAGACGTCACTTTGTGTTGGGTAGACGACAATCATGGATACATCCGCCAGATGCCTACTCCTGAGGAGCAGAAGCGCAGTGGAGGCAATGGCATGTATTATCATCTATCCTATCTCGGCACTCCTGTGCCGTGGTGCTGGCTGTCGTCCGTGTCTCCATCCCTTGCTTCTTTCGAGCTTACGAAAGCGTATGACAATAATGTGAAGAAACTCTGGATCATCAATGTGGGTGACATCAAGCCTCAGGAGCCTGAATTAGAATTCTGTATGGATCTGGCCTATGATATCAATTCTTATCCTCCGCTGACAGCATATCAGTATACGCGCGACTGGGCTGCCCGCACATTTGGAGAGGAGTTTGCCGATGCTATCGCGGATATCCGGCGTGTCAACTATCATCTTTCATCCGCCGGCAAGCCGGAACATATTTATGCCGTGCCCTACAGCATAAAGGAGCAGGATGCCAGAATCGCGGAATATGACCGGGTGATAGCCAAGATTGATTCTCTCCGCCCGCATATTCCCGCACGGCTTCAGGACGCGTATTACGAACTGGTGACCTATCCGGTGAAAGCAGCCGGATGGATGAATAAGAAAGTTTTCCGCGATCAGCAAAGCGAGAAATATGCCAAGGCCGGCATGAGAGATGAGGCTGTCAGGGCTTATGAGAATTCTGCGGCAGCCTATACGTCGATACATTCGGTGACAGACCATTACAATCGCAACATAGCCAATGGCAAATGGAATGGAATTGTCCGTTACCTGCCCTGGGGGCACGGACCTGCCTACAAAATGCCTACTGATTTCACTGATTCTGTCGCAAATGTGAAGACACCTCTTGATCTTGGCAGGGAGCAAGTGGTGAGGGGTGGCGATTATCAAGCCGCTTCCGTGACTGTCAGGGCCATCGAAGGTCTTGGCACTTCCGATTTCGCCGCCACTGTCTGGCCTTTGAATCATAAGGCTTACGAAGCGTCGGAGCTTGCCAAAGCACCTTATGTAGAGTATCTGGTGCCGGTCAAGCAAGGAGAAAACAAAATAGATGTGAGATGCCTGTCGTCATTCCCGCTGAATCCGAATTATGATCTTCGTGTCGGAGTGGCAGTGGATGAGAAGTCTCCCGAAGTGATATCGGTCAAGACCGAGGCAACAAAGGGAAAATGGCATCAGACCTCAATAGCCGGTTATTCACCGGCCAGGGTAAGCTACACCGCATCTCATGACGGCGATGTCAAGGTAAAAGTGTATCTTCTCGATCCGGGTGTAGTGGTAAATGATATCGTGTCTGCACCTATATGATTTTCCATGATATGAAGAAAGTATTATTTTTATTGATGCTCTTTGTGGCTTCGATGACTGTGAAGGGAGCTGACGACCGCCCGGATGTCAACACAGATGAAAGCAAGGTGAAACCTTACACTCTTCCCGACGCGCTGACTACGAAGAAGGGAAAGAAAGTCAATACAGCGAGAGAGTGGGAGAAAGACCGCCGCCCCGAACTCTATGATTTGTTTGCAACTGAAGTTTATGGCAAGATGCCGTCGGGCAAGTATGATGAAAAGTTTGCAGTGACGGCCGTTGATCCTGATTATGCGGGCGGCAGAGCCACTCATAAGACTATCAAGGCAACTTTCAGCCGCAAAGGAAGGAGCCGGGAGGCATGTTTCCATCTGTATATCCCTAACGGAGTAGCGAAAGCACCAGTGTTCATGTATTTCTCCGGTGAGGCCAAGGGTGATGACCCGAAGTTGCTGAGACTTCTTGATGCCGGATATGCGCTTTGTACGGGCGATAATGGAGAGTTTTTCCCCGACCGGAAGGAAAACCCCTATGCCGGGAGCGTGCTCAGCCTCTGGGGCTATGACAGGGAGGATAAGCTACCAGCAGATTGCGCCCGGGCTCTTGCCGTGTGGGCGTGGGGACATAGCAGAGCCCTTGATTATCTGGAGTCGGATCCTGACGTCGACGCTTCGAAAGTAGTGGTGATGGGTTTTTCGCGTGGTGGAAAACTCGCCGGGTGGGCAGCCGCAAGCGATCCACGCTTCGCAATGGCTATTCTCAACGACTCCGGATGCGGAGGTGCGGCACTTTTCCGTAGGAAATATGGCGAGAATGCCTATCGTATCAATACGGCATTCCCATATTGGTTTTGTGAGAACTTCCACAAATACAGTCTTAAGAATCCCTCACTTCCGGCAAGTCAGGATAATCTCAACGAGGATGCCCTCCCGGTTGACCAGCATGAGTTGATCGCCCTCATCGCTCCGCGCCCGGTGTATGTAGGCAGTGGAGAAGACGACAGCTGGTCAGACCCCAAAGGCGAATTTCTCGGCGTGGCGAATGCAGGTGAAGTATATGCTCTCTATGGCTATTCCGGAATTGATACACTGGAGCAACCCGCTGTGAATCATCCGGTAGGCGACCGTGTGGCTTACCATGTGCGCTCCGGCGGACATGCGGTGAAAGTTTTTGATTGGGAAAACTATATCCGGTTTGCAGACAGGTGGCTGAAGGATAAGGGCGACGCCGAAAGGGCGATAGAAGCAGCCGATGTAGTTCGCACCGATTATAATCCGGGGCCACAAGTCTATCTTTATCAGGGCAATGGCCAGTTTGGCACTTCGGTAGGACCACTCGGACTACACCTCCGTCCTGAGCAGAAAGACAGCCGGTGGGGAAAGACAATGCTGCTGAATCTCAACCATCAAGGTCGCGGCAAATTCAATCAAGACTACGTGGTGCCGATGCTCGAAATGTATTGGGGCCGGAATTTTGAAACTGTTTCAGATTACTGCCAGAAGCAGTCTTATTATAATGCTACCATCACAACGACCTTCAAGGGCGACGGGGTGGGATATAGTGTTGAAAGTTGGTTTGATCCTGTCGATAAGTCGTTGTGCGTCTTTACTATCTATGCCGGGAAAGGAGGTGCTGAGGTTATAGTGTCGCCTTTTGAAGAAATAGATATTCATTATTCGCAGCACCTTGAGCCTGATGTCAGCATATCGCAGGTCGGCAATCAGTGGAAAATCACAATGGAATGTCTGGGCAAACGTTCGGAGCTCTATCTGACGACAAATGCTGCTGCAAGGATTGATGGAAAGAAACTTGTAGTGACCCTGATGGAAGGCAACAACGATATAGAGATAGCTTACGGCAAGGAGGTGTCGACTACGGTTGCAAAATCATTGAGCCAGACCAAAGACTGGTGGCATTCCAGATGGAACCGCTCTTATCTGAACATCCCGGAAGACAAAGCTCAGAAAACATTCGTGCGCTCGATTGCGATGTTTCTTTCATCTTACGACGACACCAAGATCGGACTTAGCCCACCGATGGGCTATACCGGTAATTGGTGGCCCGGATACTATCCTCAGGATGTGTCGTATGTCCATGGAGCACTCCTGCCAACAGGAAATCTTGATATAGCAAGGTCGTGGATTGAATATTGGGCAGAACCTGAAAGGATAGAAGGCCTGCGAGCATATACCCGCCGGCTATATGGCAAAGAAGGTCTGTTGGCACCCTGGGTGTATCCCTATGGAAGTTTTGAAGGGTATCACGTTCCCGCGCCACCCAACAAGTTCTTCTATGAAATACACAATTCAGGATATTTCGCCCGGATGGCTGCCGAGACCGCTGAGTATGTCGACAATCCGGAATGGACAGCACGGTATGCGAAGCCAATTTTGGAAGGATGTGCGGAATTTTATTCCAACATAATGACCAAAGGCGACGACGGCAAGTGGCATCTGTATGTCTATCCCTCGATGGGGCAGGATGAGCAAGGAGGTGAAAACCAGAAAGATTATCTATGCGCATCCTACAGCGCCCTCTATTGCCTGCAGCAGGCAGTCAGGCATGGTCTTGACAAAGACGGGCATTATCAGCAGATTCTCGACGACGGACTTGGATACGTAAATCAGAAGTCACCCTTAGGATTCTATTATTCCTCAGCCGGCAGCGGAGAAAAAGAATTCGGCCGTCAGAAACATCCCGTTCAGCTCAATGAACTCGCTTTCCTTCCGATAGGCACCGAAGCATCTGAATCGGCAAAAGTGGTATATGACCGACGGTATGACATCACCAACGGAGCAAAACGCCCGTTCTTTTTCGGTTGGACATTAGGCGAGTTCCTGCTTGCAGGCTCACGCCGGGGAGATGTGGAAGGCTGGAAATATGACTGGGCCAATATGGAGAAGTCTGATTATGTGGATCCTGAATGGATTCAGATATATGAGACAAGTGGCAATACCACGACACCCTTCTATAATGTGACCAACGGCCTTGTGGTGCAATCGCTTATAAGCAATCTTGTGTGTGATTGGTATGGTCGGCTGGAACTTGCCAAATGCAATCCCTGGAAAGGAGTGGTGACCCTCAAGGGCATCAATTCGATATTGGGAGTCACGATCGATGGAGAGATAGAAGGAAAATCCTACGATGTGGTCATGACAGCATGGAAAGATGCAGACTTTATATTGGACGGCAAGCAAATCATTCTCAGAAAAGGAGATAAGGTCAAAGTCTCCAATAAGTGAATACCGGTTGCTACGACCGCTTGAATAAAATCAAGGCCGGCTTCTGCGTTCGCAGAAGCCGGCCCTTTACGCAGGAGGTGGTTGTCTTAGTTGTTTTCTATAAAAATGCCACTCGTGTTTCCTTCTGATTTCACGGGATTCTTGAGTTTCCTCAACTGAAGGCCGGCGTTGATGAAAAAGTCACGGCAGTCAATGAGTCTCAGCAATGGTTTGTCGGTAGCAGCGTCGTTGGTCGATATATTACTGATTTCAGCATTTACCACATCTTCCATCACTACTGCAGGACGGGCATCATCGCTGAGAAGAGCGACTCTGTAATTGTCGATCACCACATTCTTGGCATGACGCACATAAAGGCCATTGGCGGGATTGGTGCTTCCATACATCCTGTTTTCCGGATACCCGTTCAGATTCTCCTTCAATTTGGCGTCTGCTACCGCTTGTCCGGCACCCCCGCGGTGTTCCACATAAATGTCGCGCAGCGTTATGCCATCAATGATGCCATCGGGAACGCCGCTGATGAGTGAAGGAATCTGACCCAAGGCCTTGGCCGAGATGCCTTCCACTACTACATTCCGGATGCTTCCGACTCCATGGCGTCCGTTAAGGCAGATGAAGATGGGTGTTATGATTCCGGTCATGGAGATATTAGAAAAATGAAGATTCTCGATGTGTCCTCCGTCTACCGACTCCACGGCAATTCCGGCCAGACCTGTGAGTTCTCCTTTCTCCACCCCGGGATATTCTTTCGACCAATCCCACACATTGCTTTCGGATGGCCTGTGAATCACACAATTCGAGACAGTGATGTTGCGGAAACCGCAATAGCTTGAGGTGCCTAATTTTATGGGATTGCAATTCGATCCGATTATGCAGTTGGTGATGGTGATATTCTCCGGCATGAAATCGGGATCGTCGCTTTTCAGGCATATTCCGTCATCGTCGGAATCAATGCGGCAATTTGAAATGGTAACGTTGCGTGCATCCACATCAATTCCATCGTTGTTTACTATGGAGTGGCTGTATACTTTCACATTGTCGATGGCCACACCGTCGCATCGGAAAAGACGGAACGACCACCACGCAGCATTTTTTACATATACGTCCTTGACTGTCACGTCGATGCAGTCTTCAAAATAGATGGCATGCGGACGATTGCCCTGATTGTTGCCATAGCGTTGGAAATTCTCATGCCAGCCCTGTCCGTCGATTGTGCCGCAGCCGGTCACAGATATTCCTTTAGCACCTTTGGCAGTCACCACTCCACGTCCGGGTGCGTAATCTTCCGGATGGTTTGTGGAGCCTTTGAGCACGGTGCCTCCGCTTAGATGCAGTTCCACGCCATCTTTCAGCACCAATGATCCGGTCACGTATTCACCGGAGGGAATCACTACTGTGCCACCTCCCGATGCAGAACACTTGTCGATGGCATTCTGGATAGTGGTAGTGACGGTTTTTGAAGAACCGGATAGTCGGCTGAGCTTGTCGAGTGTGATATCTGCGGCATGTGCTGACCAGCATCCTATGCCAATAGAGAGTACTATTGAACAGATCTTTTTCATGATTGTGGATAGATAATGTTAATATGTTAGTGTTTTATATTATTTCATATTACAAAATTATATTTTTTTTTAATATCCACAGTCATTGTTTCTGACTAATGCTTGTGGAAACCTGACAAAAAGGCTTGAAAACGACATGATGTTACTTGAGAAGAAGATGTTAAGATGTTAAAATTCAACAGTTCGTCAATAGTGGAGAAAAGTGCCTTTTCTTGGCAGAATAGCGTACAAGTTTTATTCGATATCAATGTAAATTTGCACTATGAATTACTAATCATAAGTGAAACAAGATGAAGAAAGCATTTGTAGCTTCCGCTCTGGTTCTTTTTGCAGGAGGGCTGGCTTCAACCTCAGCCAACGCTTCTGAGATATGCCGGACGGACAAGGTAGTAAGTAAGAAAACCCAGAAACCGCGCCCCACGAACCGCCCGGCCAAGGGAGAGCGCCTTTTTCATTCAGATGCAGTGGAAAAGAAAATTGCAGAGGTTAAAAATCAGCTTGCCAACGAAAAATTGGCTTGGATGTTTGAGAATTGTTTCCCAAATACCATCGATACAACCGTACATTATCGTAAAGGAGCAGACGGAAAGAACGACACATTTGTATACACAGGCGATATTCATGCAATGTGGCTGCGGGATTCAGGAGCGCAGGTGTGGCCGTATGTCAGGCTTGCAAATGAAGATCCGGCATTGAAAGATATGCTCGAGGGCGTAATACGCCGACAGTTGAAATGTATTCTCCTTGATCCGTATGCAAATGCCTTCAATGACGGCCCTACCGGCGGATCCTGGCAGTCTGATTTCACAGATATGATACCTGAAGTGCATGAGCGCAAATGGGAGATCGATTCTCTATGCTATCCCATACGTCTGGCATACGAATATTGGAAAGTGACTGGAGATTCCTCAATCTTCGATGAGGAGTGGCTGGCTGCAATGGATCTGATTGTGGCTACCTTTAAAGAACAGCAGCGTTATGATGGAGTGGGAAAATATACATTCCAACGTCGTACGGAGCGTGCGCTTGATACGCTCAACAACGGAGGCAATGGAGCACCTGTCAATCCCTGTGGTCTGATAGTGTCATGTTTCCGTCCGTCTGACGACGCTACTACATTGCAATTCCTTGTTCCTTCCAATTTTTTCGCAGTCTCGGCGCTTCGCAAGGCAAGCGAGATTCTTGCTTCGGTGAATGGAGAGAAATCCAAAGCGGAAGAATGTCGTCGGCTTGCCAATGAGGTTGAGGCTGCCCTCAAGACATACGCCGTATATAATCATCCGGTGTTCGGCGCTATCTACGCATTCGAGGTTGATGGCTTCGGCAATCATTTCCTCATGGACGACGCCAACGCTCCAAGCCTGCTCTCTCTTCCTTATCTTTGCGATGTGGATGAAAACGACCCTATTTATCAAAACACCCGTAGATATGTGTGGAGCGAATACAATCCCTATTTCTTCAAAGGGAATGCCGGAGAGGGTATAGGTGGCCCGCATATCGGCTATGACATGATATGGCCCATGAGCATTATGATGCGGGCTTTCACAAGTCAGGACGACAATGAAATTTGTGATTGCATAAGAATGCTGCTTGCTACGGATGCGGGCACCGGATTCATGCATGAATCGTTCAACAAAGACGATGCGTCAGACTTCACCCGTCCGTGGTTTGCATGGCAAAACACTCTTTTCGGGGAGCTTATCGTGAAGCTTGTAGATGAAGGAAAGGTCGATCTTCTGAATAAAATCTGATATCCGGACATCGCATGATGTCGATATCGCTTAAAGCAGTTTGTAGATTGGTGTCCTGTGCTCTGTATAGGACACCAATTCATGTTATACTGCTGGTAATTAATGGAATGGGTGTCTGCAAGTTTTTTGAGTGTCTTATGTTTTGGCAGAATTGTATACAAAATTAGCATGATAATGTGCAGGATAGTCGGATGAATTTGCTAAATTTGCATACAAAACTTAACATTCGCGGAAAAGAAAGGGTAAACAAAAACTGATTTATGACATCATGAAAAACCGTTGCTTTGAAATATTTCTATTTTTGATGGCGGTCGCTTTCCTGTATGGTTGTCCGACCGTAGAAGCTCAGATGATTCGAAGGCTTACTCATGCCGACGGCTTGCCAAGCAGTTCGGTCATGTCGGTCATGTCGTCGAAGACAGGTTTCCTGTGGCTCGGCACAGTGGATGGACTCGCCGTTTACGACGGCCATTCCATTCATCCCTTCAGCTCGCATCATTTTTCAGGTAATCTTTCAGGCAATCTGATCCACTCCCTTCATGAGACAGATGAGGCCATTTGGATCCAGACCAATCATGGGCTCGACCGTATGTCGAAAAATGACAGCCGCTTGGAAGAGTTCAGCGACTTCAGGGAGAATTATACCTATGTTTCTGATGACGGGTCTGTGACATTCTCATTGGGATTGTCGAACAATTTATATTACTACATTGATGGAGTCAGCAAGACATTCCAGCCTCTCGAAGGATTTGCTATTTCCACATCCGGATTGTGCACCTTCAGTTGGAGAGGTGATACGCTCAGAGTCTATCAGAAGGATGGCATAAGAGGTTTTGTGCTCGACCGCAAGGATGAGGAGCATTATAGAATAGTGAAGCAGTTGCCATTTCAGAAATTTGATATGCATCATTGTTTCCATGATTATGACGGGAAGTTGTGGATTGTGGATCCGGAGGGGATAATATGGTTTTATGATGAGACGACAGGAAATCGAACCAGATATGCCGATCTGGGCAGTGAGTGTAAGAAGCGTGGCCCTATATTCAGTATAGCCCGTCATAAGGGTAGCGATGATTTGTTTGTTGGATTTCAATGGGACGATGTGGTGAAAGTGCGCGGCGCCGCCGATGGCGGAGAAGCGGAGATATTGCCGCTGGGCATCAACTCGGGCATAGTCGGCATTGAGCCGGATTCATATCAGGATGTGATGTGGATCATCACTGATGGTCATGGGGTCTATGAGTATATCAATGCGGATGTTTCGATTCAGAGCATCAAATATTCCGATCTTAATCAAATTATCCGGCGCCCGGTGAGAGCGCTGTGGGTCGACGATGAGAATACTCTTTGGGTCGGCACGAAGGGAGATGGAATATTGAGATTGAAAAATTACGATAAGATTGCCCAGACGGGTCAGATGACAAAGGAATTAATTGATCCGGGCAACAGTGGCCTGCTAAATAAAGAAGTTTATGCCTTTTCGCCAAGCTGTCGTCCTATTTTGTGGATAGGAAGTGGAGGCGGACTTAATTATTATTCTTACGTGGAGCGTAAGATCAAGAACCTGCCTTTCAATGGTAATAAGTTTGTGCGTGACATACATTCCATTCATGAAGAAAGTGATAGCGTATTGTGGGTGGCGGCCTCGGGGCAAGGTGTATACAGGCTCACACTTTCCGGTTCTTCCGACAATCCAAGTGTCGTATCGGTGAAGGAGTTTGCCAATGGCGACGGGAGCTGGGCTCTTAACTTCTTTTTTGCCATTCATCCCGGAAAAGATGGAGTGATGTATGGTGTCAACAGAGGATATGGAGCCATGAAAATCAAAAACAATGAGATGAACATGCTCCCGATGATGAACGACTATGCCACCAGAATGGTAAACGATATATTTGCCATCGAGGTGCAAGGCGATACCCTTTGGTTTGGCACCGGGGCTGGCGTGATACGCCGAACCGGAAATGAAGAGACCATGTATGACCGGGAGGCGGGTCTCACCAACGCCACTATCCATGCCATTGTGATGGCCGACGACCGGGATCTATGGTTTTCTACAAACGACGGACTCGCATGTCTGAATACCGCTACGGGTGGAATCCGCCTTTATAATCATTCTTCCGGTGTCGAAATCAATGAGTTTTCCGATGGTGCCTTCTGCAAGCATGGCAATGATATCTATTTCGGTGGGGTTGACGGAATCGTGAGGGTTTCGATAGGCTCCAATCCTATGCCGACCAAAGTGGATTATGCTCCAATCTATTTTACCGGAATTATAATAGGCGGAGAATATCATAATCTGAACCCTTACAAAAACAGTAAAGGAATCAACATTGGATATGATGAGAATAGTTTTTCCATTGAGCTGGCAGCCCCCGACCATATCAATGGTGCGCATTACACGTATTATTATAAACTCAACAACGATAAGGATTGGAATATGGTTGAGGACAACAAAATAAATTTCAGCCATCTTCCCTATGGATCCTATACCCTTACAGCCCGCTATGTCGACGGCGCCACAGGCTACGTGAGTCCGGCTCATTCCATCGATATAGAAGTCGAAGCCCCGTGGTATCTGTCATTGTGGGCAAAAATCTTTTACTTCATGTTGATATTATCTGCGGTGTCGGCCGGCGTGTATTATGTGCTGTGGCGCCAGAAGCGCGAACAGAAACGCAAGATCAAGGAATTGAAACAGGAGCAGAAAGAAAAGATATATGAAGACAAACTCCGCTTCTTTACCGGAATCACCCACGAATTTAATGCTCCTCTTACATTGATTTACGGCCCATGCGAACGCATATTGAATCATCGCGGTGTCGACAGTTACACCCGTCGTTATGTCACTCTTATCCGGCGCAATGCAGAGCGGCTCAATTCTCTCATTCAGGAGATAATAGACTTCGGACGCATTGAAAGCGGGGCTATGCCGAGGGTGGTGACCGAGGTGAATGTGAGTATGCTGTGTGAGGATATTTTGCAGCTTTTTACAAGCCTGGAAGACCAGAATTCAGTAAAAGTGGTGCGGGAAATCGAATCGGATGTCGTCTGGCCTACTGATTTGAGAAGTATTACCAAGATTCTATATAATCTTATCTCAAATGCCTTCAAATATACTCCGTCGTATGGCACGCTCCGTCTGACGTTGCAGAGGGCAGGAGATAAATTGCAACTGAAGGTCTACAATACAGGACAAGGGATTGAAGATAAGGACCGTAAACGGATTTTCGACCGCTACATAGTGTTTGAGAACATGGAGGGGAATGCCACAAAAGGTCTTTCCTCAAGAAACGGCCTCGGCATGGCTACCTGTAAGGCAATGGTGGAATTGCTTGAGGGTGAGATCGACATCAGGAGCGAAATCGGTGAGTATGCCGAGTTCATTGTCACGTTGCCGGCGTTGCCCTTGTCGTCGGTAGTGACGAAAGACGTGATAGACGAGTCGATGCCTTTCACCCAGCCGCAGGCTATAGATATGCCTGAGATTCCGGAAATATCTCCTGCCGAGAGTATCGTCCTTAATGGCGACACCCAGCATTCAGCCCTTTTGATTGATGATGACGCGGAGATATTGCATCTTCTGATGGATGCCATGTCGCAATATAAGGTTTACACTGCCACTAATGCCAGTGAAGGACTGCAGCTGGTGAAGGAAAAGTCTCCGGACATCATCATCACGGATATAATGATGTCGGGAGAGAGTGGAATATGGCTGACTAAAAAGGTCAAGGAGGATCGTCACACCGCGCATATTCCTATCGTGGTGTTGTCGGCCAAGAGCACAAGCGTGGATAAGATCACAGGTCTGCAGGCCGGAGCCGAGGCTTATGTGGCGAAACCTTTCTCCACAAGCTATCTTCTGGAAGTGGTCAAAAGGTTGCTGTCAAGTCGTGGCGAACTTAAAAACTATTACAATAGCTCGGCCTCCGCTTTTGAATATGTAGATGGTAAGGCCCTTAATCAATTGGATAAGGATTTCGTGAATAAATTGAAAGAGGTCGTGGAGGAATCGATAGGCGATTCCGAGCTTATTGCCGATCTTCTTGCCGAGAAGATGAATATGAGCACCCGTAATTTCTACCGGAAGATGAAGGCCCTCCAGCTTCCTCCTCCGATCGATTTCATACGTCAACACAGAATTAAACATGCAGCCCATCTGTTGGCTACAACGTCGCTGTCTATTCAGGAAGTGCTCTTCCAGAGTGGTTTCAACAACAGGTCTTATTTCTATAAAGAGTTCGACAAGGTGTATGGGATGACCCCGAGGGCATACCGCCTGGACCAGCAGAAAAACAACGGTAAGGTTGCCGACAGATAATTTTAAATGATATTTTACGTTAATGCATTATTAATCGGAATAGAATATGTATAAACATGATGATAGAATAGTGGTGACTCTCGATGCCGGCGGCACAAACCTGGTGTTCGGCGCGATGCGGGGTTGCGAGTATATCACATCTCCGGTGGTATATCCTTCCAACGCAAATGATCTTGACAAGTGTCTTGACACAATGGTCAAGGGATTTCGCGAGGTTATGGATTCGCTCGACGAAAAGCCTGTGGCCATAAGTTTTGCTTTTCCCGGTCCTGCCGATTACCGTAATGGTATAATCGGCGGCTATCTTCCCAATTTCCCCTCTTTCCGTGATGGAGTGGCGTTGGGTCCGTTTCTGGAAAATGAATTCGGGATTCCGGTATTCATCAACAATGATGGCGATCTCTTCGCTTATGGAGAGGCATTGTGTGGCAAACTTCCGGAGATTAACCGCAGGCTCAGGGAAGCGGGAAGCCGAAAGAGTTTCCATAATCTGCTCGGATATACTTTCGGCACTGGTTTCGGCATAGGTATCGTTGTCAACGACCAACTCAACCGTGGTGACAATTCATGCGTCGAGACCTTCTGTCTGCCGCATAAGATGAAGGAGGGGATCATAGTGGAGGAAGGAGTCTCGATACGTGCCGTGAAGCGGGTGTATGCGGAGGCATCGGGTGCTTACGACCATAATCTTGAACCGAAAGATATCTGCGAGATTGCCGAAGGGAAGCGTCCCGGAAATGTCGCCGCTGCCGTGAAGGCATTCGAGGAGCTGGGTACGATAGCGGGCAACGCCATGGCTATTGCCGTTCAGCTGATAGATGGCCTCATCGTGATAGGTGGCGGCATCACGGCTGCAAGCCATCTGATACTTCCATCTTTGCTCAAGGAACTTCGTTCGTCGCTTGCCACTCTCGGAGGTGAGGAAGTGGGCCGCGTGCAAATGAAGGTTTTCAATCTTGATGATCCTGCTGAATTCGCGGAGTTTGCAAAGGGCAATCCAAAGACAATAGCCGTAAGAGGCACCAATCTCACAGTCAGCTATGATGATATGAAGCGTGTCGGCGTGTGCATATCCGAACTGGGGGCGAGCAAGGCGATATCGACAGGTGCGTATGCGTATGCCTTGTCGGAAATCGATAATATGACTGATTGCAGGCAGGCATAGATAAATTCATGAACTGATATCGGACGGGTTAATCAACCGCAGAACGTAGATATCAATAAGATACAGAAGGCCGGCTTCACACAGGAAGCCGGCCTTTCGTGTATTGTAGGTATTTTTCACCTCTATCTGTCCTTGTTCTTCGTGTTAAAATAGTCGCGCATCAGATACCATGCTTCCTTGCGTTGTCCACGGTCGGATGTGAGGCCTTTACGGTTGAATTCCAAACCTTGCAGAGGGGAGAAACGGGTGGGGGAGCGGAAGTCAAAGAGAATCCATGGCGATACACCGGCAAGATTGACCACATTCTCAAACATCATCAAATTCTTACGGTAAAGATCAGCTTGATAATCCTCGCTCCACGACCATTTGGCTTCTCCATTTCCATGACGCCCATATAAGGCTTCTCCGCCGAATTCTGTGAATATGAGAGGCTTTTCAGGTTTCACATTCCAGCCCATCTCAGATGGGTCGGCACGCCAGTTTTCATACCATCCGACATATTTGTTGATGCCTACGATGTCTACGAGATCGAGAGCCGGATCATTGTTGATTTCCCAACATTTCTTGTCTTTGTTCCAGCTCGAATTGTCGAATGCGGCAGAAATGAGTTTGGTGTCGTCAATGCTTTGTGCTGTCTCTTTCAACTTGGCAAGGAAAGCGTTGCGTGCCTCAGAGGGCCGTGTCTCGTTGGCGATTCCCCATACAGCGATGGCAGCGCGGTTTTTGTCGCGGTTCACCATTTCCGACATCATTCTTACAGCTTTGGCTTGGGTGGAGTCGTTGCCGAAATCAATTCCCTGCCAGATGGGTATCTCCTCCCAAAGCATGAAGCCCATCTTTTCGGCCATGCGAACGATATGCTCGTTTTGTGGATAATGGGCCAACCGAATGAAGTTGACACCTAAATCTTTTGCCTCATTGAGCAGCATCGCAGCATCAGCTTGCGAAAAGGCTCTTCCCTTGCGTTGCGGTATTTCTTCATGAAAACTAACGCCGCATAGGAAGACCGGACGGTCGTTGAGAAGTATTTCGGTCCCCTCGGTCTTGATATTGCGGAAGCCGATTTCTTCTGCAACGGTATCTTTTTCTGTAGTGAGGATCACGTCATACAGTTTGGGATTGTCGATGTCCCATCTGACAAGATTCTTAGCCTTAAACGAGGTCGATGCTTTTCCCTCGCTGTCGGTGGTAAGGACCTTTGAGATATTGAGTTCCGGAACAGAGATAGTCACAGAGCGTCCGGCTATAGGTCGGGAAAGCGCCACATCTGCATGTATCAGCTTTGGATCACGTTTGTCGAGGCGGATATGATAGTCAGCGATATGTTCCTCCGGAAGTCGGATGATAAACACGTCGCGTGTGATTCCACCGTAATTCCACCAATCGAAGTTCATGGCTGGTATGGCATCAGGGCGCCGATTGTTGTTCACTGCCACTGCAATAAAATTATCCTTGTCTTTGACTTTGCCTGTGATATCTATCTGGAACGGTGTGAAGCCCCCTTCATGATGACCTATTTTTTCTGCATTCAGGTATATGTCGGCCACATTCGCCACTCCGGCAAAGTAAAGCAGAAGCGTTTCGCCCGTTGCTGGTTCCGGCATGTCGAAATATCGTCCATACCACACTGTTCCCTCATAATATTTCAGTTCGGGAAGCTGGGAGTTGAAATCTCCGGGTACGTTGAGCACGATTCCTTCATCGAATGAATATTCACGAAATTCATTATTGTTCTGAGGCTTACGGTTTTTCCACATGTCGTGCCGTCCCCTCTCGTAAGGGTCGATGATGGCATGCCATTCGCCGTTGAGCGACCGGTTGTCGCGCGCGTAGGCATTTATGATTTGCGACTGTGCCCATGTGCCTCCGCAAGAGAAGCACATGGACACGGCGATCAGGGCATATTTCAGATTCATTAAAAAATGAAATTATTGGGGTGAGATAGTATTGAGTTCCCGCTTGAGGGAAAGCACATTATTGACTTTTTTTGTCAATGCTTTTTTCTGTACGTACGGGGCTTTTGCACGAATATCGTCGACTGAAGCGCCGAACTGAATATTGTATGTGCCGGCTTCCGTCTGCCATTGAGAGGCTTCATCATTGAATGAAGCCAGGTCGTCGGCCGATACGGTGAAAGTCAGGGTCTCGCTCTGGCCCGGTTTGAGAAGTGAGGTCTTACTGAAGTCCTTAAGTTCGCGCGCCGGTTTTATCATGTCTTTGCCGGGAGCTGACACATAGAGCTGCACTGCCTCTTTCCCTTCTCTGTTTCCGGTGTTGGTCACTGTGATGGAAGCAGTGAATCCGTCGGGAGTGGCTTTCACCACGGGCTTGCTGTATTTGAATTCCGTATAGCTCAGGCCGTATCCGAAAGGATATGAGACAGGCTTGTCGAAACTTGTAAAGTAGCGGTAGCCTACATATATATCCTCTTCATGGTTGGAGTAGTCATAGTTCTTTCCGTTCCTTCTGTTGTTTGGTCCTGTGCCCGTGGGGAAGTTGTTGACAGCCGGAATGTCGGAGATCGTGATCGGGAAAGTCATGGTAAGCTTGCCTGAGGGGGATTCCTTGCCTATAAGCACGTCTGCCACTGAGTTGCCCCCTTCCTGTCCGGGCTGCCATGCGAGAAGAATTGCATCGGGGATATTCTTCCAAGATGCAGTCTCCATTACATTGCCCATATTCATGATGACAATCAGTTTCTTGCCGACAGCGTGGAAAGCAGCGGCTACATTTTCAATAAGTTCCCGCTCATTCTGGGTGAGATTGAAGTCTCCGTCGATGTCGCGGTCGCGTCCTTCACCGGCCTGACGTCCGATGGTGATTACAGCTATGTCGTTGTCGGCTGCCAATTTCTCGATGTTGCGGCGCGAGATAGCGGGTTCATCATAGCGGCTTGATTCTCCGCTGATGGCACGGATCTTGTCGTTGAGTACTTTCTGTGCTTCGTAATAGTCTTGCAGTTTCGGGTCGATAGTGAATCCGGCGTTTGTCAGGCCGGTCTTGAGATCTATCACGTAAGGCTTGTTTACGTTGCCCGAACCGGTGCCTCCAGCTATGAAGTCGTATGAAGTCTTACCGAATAGAGCCACCTTCCCTGTTTTGTTGAGAGGGAGTGTGTTGTTGCGGTTTTCAAGAAGCACCATTCCTTCGGTGGAAGCCTGGCGTGTGAGGGCTGCATGCGCGTCAAGATCGGGCCGGTTGCTGAAGTTGTAATGGTTGAATCGCGGGGTCTTGACTATCATGCTGAGGAGTATCTTCACTTGCTCATCGACATCTTTCATTGAGAGAGAGCCATCTTTCACGTGCTCTATAATATCTGTTTCCTGCCAGTCATGGCCAGGTGTCAGGAGGGCGTTTCCTGCAGCCACACGCTCGTAGGAGGGGCGGCGCTCGTTGGTCCAGTCAGTCATCACCAGGCCATCGTAGCCCCATTCGTCGCGCAGGATTGTCTTGAGCAATTCCGGACTTGACTGTGTCCATGTTCCGTTCAGTTTGTTGTAGCTTGACATCACGGTCCACGGATTGGAAGTGCGCAGGGATATCTCAAACGGCCTGAGATATATCTCTCGGAGTGCACGTGGTGAGACAATTTCATCCACCTCGATGCGGTTCGTTTCTTGTGAATTTACCGCAAAGTGCTTGATGCTTGTGCCTACCTTGTTGGATTGCACGCCATTGACGTAGGCGGCCGCTATCAGTCCGGCTACGACAGGATCTTCTGAATAATATTCGAAGTTGCGTCCGCAAAGTGGAGTGCGGTGGATGTTCATGCCCGGAGCAAGGAGTACATCGCAACCATATTCCAGAGTCTCGTTGCCGATGGCTTTGCCCACATTCTCCACAAGTTCTTGATTCCAGGTGGAGGCGAGCGCTGTGCCTACAGGAAAGCCAGTGGCATAGTAAGTGGCGTTGTCTCCTTTGCGGGTTGGGGAGATGCGAACTCCGGCAGGGCCGTCGGTGAGTACCACCGAAGGAATTCCGAGTCGTGGTATGTCCTGAGTCACGCCGGCAGCTCCCGGCACTCCCTTGTCGCTCTCACTGTTTTCACGTCCTACCAGAAGGCGCGCTTTCTCTTCAATAGTCAGATTCTTGATGATTTCATCAATGTTGTCAGCTCGCAGTTGCGGATTGTTTGCCAAGCAAAGGGATGCTGAAGTCAACATGATGGTAAGAATTGATGTTTTCATGAATTACGGTTATTTTATAAAATCTGTTGCAAGTTAGTCATTACTTGCAACAGATTTGTGTGCGATTCTGCCAAAAGTGTATGCTTGCAGTTTAATTCCTTTTGTTTCAGTTCGGCAACATGTAATAGTCCGGCTCTTGAATCATAAGGAAATCGGTATGTTTGCAAGTCGTGTCATGTACGTAAATCGTGCTACGGTATGATGATTTTTGTGGTTTTGGAGCCTTGGCGACGGATGTAGATGCCGCCGGATAGGTCGACTGGCATTCCGTTTGCGAAATCAGCCATTGTGAGAGTGTATCCCTTCCGGTCGCCTGGTTGCAGATGTCCGAAGAGGTCGGTGGTGCCTGATATGCAGCCTGAGCCTCCGAGGCATCCACCGGTGTAGACAATCACACCGGTGGTGTCGCCAATGCCGATTGCTCCGGGAAGTTTCCGGAGGCGTGCTTCCGAGGCGTCGTTGGCGACAAGCAGTTTTCCTTCCACTACTGCGACCGTCATCGCCGGCGAGGGTGGCGCCTTCGTGGAGTGTCACTCTTCCATTCCCCGCACTGGTCATATTTGTGTCGGCAGATCTTGAGCGAGATGTTTTCCACTTTCTCGGCAAAAGCGGGGTCTGCATATTCCGGAGGTAGTTGGAATTCGACGTGGTCGTTCCATCCATGGTTGACTACGTGGAGAACTTTGTTGCCGGCGTTGAGAGGGTCGGCTTCTACTGTTGCGGTAGCGGCGACGTCGTCGCTGAAGCTGTTCCAGATTTTGAAAGACTGACCGATGGCGCAGTCTTCGAAATCGCATCGAACGAATTCGGAAGCTTCTGATGCGTTTGCCGCCAGCAATATGGATGCGGCGACAAGAGTGGTTCTTGTTTTCATTGATATGTTGTTAAAAGAGTTTGGTTGGTTGCGCTAAATTAATAAAAATAATCAAAATCTGATGTCCTCGGGTTTATCGGTATGCTTTGCTGGGATATGAAGCGGAAGAGCTACGCGTTTTTATTTGCGCGGGAAATAAATAATTGTTAAATTTGCGGAATCAATCAAATCAAACTCGCTATGAAGAAAATCTTATCAATGATGTGCGTGTCGGCTCTCAGCATATCCGGCATGGCTCATCAGACATGGACCGACATTGATTATGTCGGCGACGGCCTCGAGGGGCACAGGATGGATATCCATCTTCCCGACAACGGCAACGAGCCTGACAAGGTGGTGGTGCTGATCTATGGGAGTGCATGGTTTAGCAACCGCGACAAGCAGGCTGCTTTCGAAGCCCTCGGGAAGCCGCTGCTCGATGCCGGGTTTGCAGTGGCTTCGATAAACCACCGCTCGTCGGTTGAGGCAAAGTTTCCTGCTCAGATCAACGATGTGAAGGCGGCAGTAAGATTCCTGCGCGGAAATGCATCCAGGTATAATCTCGACACTTCTTTTATCGGTATAACGGGTTATTCCTCTGGCGGCCACCTTTCGGCGCTTTGCGGTGCCACCAACGGAGTAGGCAGCCACATGATAGGGGATGTCACCGTCGACATAGAGGGCTCGCTCGGCGACTTCACGTCGGAAAGCAGCGATGTGGATGCGGTGGTAGACTGGTTCGGCCCGGTCGACATGGCTCGTATGGAAGAATGCCGCATCTATAAAGATGCCAATTCTCCCGAAGCAGTGCTGATAGGCGGTAATCCGGCCGACAACCGCGATATGATCGACCTGCTGAGTCCGCTGGCATATCTTGACGCCGACGATCCGAAGTTTCTGGTTATTCATGGCATGGCCGACTCCGTGGTGCCCGACTGCCAGAGCGTATCATTCTGCGAGGCATTGCGGAAGCAGGGGCTGCTGCAGGATTTCATAAGAGTGGAAAACGGTGAACACGGGCCGGTGACCTTCAATGAAGACACTTTCGCCCGGATGGTGAGCTTTTTTGGGGAGCAAGCCAAACTGAAGCAACAATGACCAAAGGCAGGTTCATTAAAATCAAAACACCATGAGAACAACAGCATTGACGATATCCGCCCTTTTGTCGACCATATTGAGCGCATCATATTCCCAGAATCCGATCATACACGACCAGTTCACGGCTGATCCGACCGCAAGGGTATTCGACGGCAAGGTTTACCTTTATCCATCGCACGACATACACAGCCCGGTAGACGAACTGAAAAATTGGTTTTGCATGGAAGATTACCACGTGTTTTCATCCGACAATCTTGTGGACTGGACCGACCACGGTGTGATACTGACGCAAAACAGAATTCCCTGGGTCAAGCCTGATTCCTACGCCATGTGGGCTCCCGATTGCGTGGAAAAAGATGGAAAGTATTACTTTTATTTTCCCGCTGCCCCGAAAGGTGAGGAGAAAGGGTTTGCCATAGGTGTGGCCGTGGCTGATTCTCCTGCTGGTCCTTTCATGCCGCAGTTCATGCCCATCGATGGAGTGGCGGGAATAGACCCGTGTGTGCTTGTCGACGACGACGGAAAGTCGTATATCTATTGGAGCGGACACGGACTGAATGTGGCTCCCCTCAACCCCGACATGGTGAGCCTCGCCTCGCAGCCGATCGCGATTGAAGGACTGCCCGAAGGATTCAAGGAAGGTCCCTTCGCATTCAAGCGAGACGGCCGTTATTATCTCACGTTTCCATGGGTGAGACAGACCACGGAGACGTTGGCCTACTGCATGGCCGACAGCCCGACGGGCCCGTTTGAATTCAAGGGCGTGATAATGGACGAGTCGCCGACAGGGTGCTGGACCAATCATCACTCCATAGTGGAGGTGGATGATCAATGGTATCTTTTCTATCATCATAACGACTATTCGCCCGAGATGGACAAACGCCGCTCGGTGAGGATCGATTCCTTGCGGTTTGATGCCGAGGGGTTGATAGAGAAAGTGGTTCCGACACTTCGTGGAGCCGGCATATGCGATGCGCGCCGCCGCATCGAGATAGACCGCTACAGCAGCGCGGCCGATAAAGGAGTCAGGCTTGATTTCATTGACCCGGCCGATAAGTTCAAGGGCTGGGCTGTTGCGCTCGAGAAGCCGGGAGCATGGGTGAGATTCAACAGCGTTGATTTTTCAGACAGGCCGGTGAAGGAAGTAAAGGTCAGGGCACGGAGTGGCAAAGGCGGACGCCTCAGAATAACTGATGCTTCGGGCAAAGAGATTGCACGCTTCAGGATACCCGCTTCGGAAGAATGGGTTGAGATTGCAGCCCCGGTGAAGTATGCTCCGTCGGAAGTGACCGATCTCAGGGTAGAGGTTGAACGCGGGCAGGCGGAAGTGGATTGGATCGGTTTTGACATGCTGCCATGGGAGCAGGGAGCCATGGCTACGGGTGAATACCGCAATCTTTTCAAGGAGCTCGGTTATTCGAATAACGAGATCGCCTGCAAACTCCGGGAGATTTTTGACGGAGTGTTCACAGGCCCCGACAAAGTATATTTCGAAGCGGATGATTCCACAGCCTACATCAGCGACATAAAGAATCATGATGTGCGCACCGAAGGCATGTCCTACGGCATGATGATAGCCGTACAGCTCGACAAGAAGGACATTTTCGACCGGTTGTGGAGATGGGCGAAAAAACACATGCAGCATCACGAAGGGGAACGCGACGGATACTTCGCATGGAGTTGCAAGACAGATGGAACTCAAAACGCGGCCGGTTCAGCATCAGATGGTGAATTATACTTCATCACCTCGCTTATATTCGCCTCCAACCGCTGGGGCAATGACACCGGCATCGACTATCTCGCCGAAGCCCGTGATATCCTCGACAAATCGATGCAGAAAACCGGAATGGAGAATGTGGCGCCGCTCATCAATCTCAAGCATGGCCTAATCACGTTCACCCCTGATCCCTATGGAGGACAATTCACCGACCCATCCTATCACATCCCTGTATTCTATGAGATATGGGCGAGATGGGCAGCCGACGGAAGAGCATCATTCTGGAAAGAGTGCGCACGGAAAAGCCGGGAATATCTTCACCGTGCCGTTCACCCGGTCACGGGTCTGAATCCCGACTATTCAGCATTTGATGGAAGTCGCCTCAACGCCGGGGGATTTAGGTCGATGTTCGATTCATTCAGGTTTGACTCATGGCGCGTTCCGCTCAATATGGCCATAGATTATGCGTGGAGCGGAGCCGACAGCAGATGGCAGCGGGAATATGCCGACCGCATACAGGACTTTTTCCATAAGGAAGGAATCGACACATTCGTTGATCAATATGAGATTGACGGCAGCAGACCCCGGCGCGTGCTCCAGGCCGGGGAAAGCACATCGCTGCGCCATTCGGTAGGCCTTGTATCCACGCTCGGGGCTGCCTCCCTTGCCGCCACCGATGTGAAAGCAAAGGAATTCGCGCAGCGACTCTGGGACTCCCGCCACGAACCATACGACGACGGATATTTCGACGCCTACTACGACGGCCTCCTCCGCCTCTTCTCCTTCATGCTCCTGAGCGGCAACTACAGAATCATCGACTGACACCACCGCGACGCGTTTGGATAGAGACCATTGAAGGTCAGACAAAAAAGCCAGCGGCGGCATCGGTAATGTTACCGATGCCGCCGCTGTTGGTCTTTGACTATGGGGGAGGGGCGGGATGTGTTTGAGGTGGGGTGTGGTGTGGGGCTGGCGTATGGCGGGGTGTCAGCTGCGGGGACGGGAGAAGAGGCGGCGGAGGGTGCGCACGGCACGTATCTCCTGTGGATGCCGCCGCAGGTATTCCTTCTTGCGCACGAGGCTGCGGTCGTAGTAGACGTGGTCGCCGTTCTCGTCGTAGTATTTGGAGTCGAAGTCCAGTTTGTCGCGCCGTGTGGCGGCTATTCCTACCATCACGAGGCCGATAATCAGGATTATCAGCAGAAAAATGAGCATTATCTTCATCGAGTGTTTCCCCCTTCTTTTATTCTTTATTGTCAAGTATCTGATATCTGGAATGCTGCGAGCGGAACTCGGGCACGAGTTTCTTCATGCGCCTCACGATTTCCATGCCGTCGCATCCGGCAGTGGACTCGACGAGCTGCTCAATCCGGGCACTGACCTCGGCAAAGCCGTATTCCCTGACTTTCGCCACCTTGATGCGGGGATGGAAAGTGGGGAGGGTGATCTCCTTGTCGTTGAGCACTTCCTCGTATAGTTTCTCGCCGTCGCGCAGGCCTGTGAACCGGATCTCGATGTCTTTGGCTCCGCTGAGGCGTATCATACGCTTGGCAAGGTCGGCGATGCGCACAGGCTCGCCCATGTCGAACACATAAATCTCGCCGCCGCTTCCCATGGTGCCGGCCTCGATGACGAGGCGGCATGCCTCGGGGATGAGCATGAAGAAGCGTATGATGTCGGGATGGGTGACAGTCACGGGTCCGCCTTTCATGATCTGTTTCTGGAAGATTGGTATCACGGAGCCGTTTGATCCGAGGACGTTGCCGAAGCGTGTGGTGACAAATTGCGTGTCGCCCTTCACGAGGCCGTCTTTGATGGCTTTGTCGAGGCTCTGCACGTATATCTCGCAGATGCGTTTGGAGCATCCCATGACGTTGGTGGGGTTGACGGCCTTGTCGGTGGAGACCATGACGAACTTGCGTGTGCCGAACTCGACGGCGAGGTCGGCTATGACGCGGGTGCCGTCGACGTTGTTGATGATGGCCTCGTAGGGGTTGTCTTCCATCATGGGGACGTGTTTGTAGGCTGCGGCGTGGAATACGTATTGCGGCCGGTGGCGGCTGAAGATGTGGCGCATCAGTCGGCGGTCGGTGATGGTGGCGACGATGGTCTCGGTAGCGATGTCGGGCCATTTCTCGCGCATCTCGAGGCGGACGTCGTGCATGGGGGTCTCGGCCTGGTCGATGAGGATCATGCGTGAGGGGCGGTAGGTGGCGATCTGCCTTACCATCTCGGAGCCGATGCTGCCGGCTGCGCCGGTGATCATCACCACGTTGCCCTGTATGAGCTCGGCGGCGGCTTTCATGTCGACCTCGATTTTCTCGCGGGGCAGCAGGTCTTCGACATCGACGGGATGGAGGTCGGCCAGACGTATGTCTTCCTTGCCGTCCCATTCGCGGACCTGGCTCATCACCATTATCTTGATGCCGGCATCGACGAGCCGGTTGATGACTTCCTCGTTTTCCTTACGTCGCAGTATGTCCATGGTGAGTGGTGAGACGATGAGGGTTGTCACGTCGTTGGCCGTCATGACGTCGGGGAGCGACTCGTCGAAGAGATGTACCTTTACGCCCATGAGCATAACGTGGCGCATCACGGGGTCGGGAGTGACGAATCCGGCGAGCCTGTAGGGGGAGTCGGCCGCGGAGCGTATGCTCTTGGCGATTGACACCCCACCTGACTGCACGCCGAGGATGTATGCGTTGTTGACGTCGGAACGTTTGGATACCTGCTCGTAGATGGTCTTGACCCACACTCTCATTCCCCACATGAAGGCTATCACCATGAGTCCCATGAGGACGATGTCGGTGAAGTTGTAGTGGAGTAGCCATCGGTCGGGTGGTGCCACGAGATAGATGAGGGCCTCGATCGCCATTGCGAGCAGCACAGCCCCTCCGATGCGGAGCAGGTCGGAGAAGGAAGAATAGCGGATTATGCCGTTGTAGGTGTGGAACACACGGAACGCGAACACGAAGCATAGGAGGAAGAGGGCGAGAGTGAGCGCGAGGTGTCCGAAATTGGCGAAAGTGGATGGCAGACCGTAGTGGAGGCAGAAAGTGAATAGCCCTGACAGCGTTACAATGCAGCAGTCGAGCAGCAGGATAGTCCAGTAAGGAAGGGTAGCCTTCGAAAGATAATAGTTGGTATAATACTTAAGTGATTTCATTATTTCAGATCGGCTTACTCATTCGGGTGCCGATGTTTTTATCGGTTCGGCCACGGCAAGCGTCGGCCGAGGGTTTATGAGTTCTTATTTTAGAGGTATCCGAATTTATAGGATTATTCCATTTTATGCTTTAGGGTTTGGTTGAGGCTTATGGCCGGTGGAGCGTGCATCTGTTGACCGGGACGGCTTGTATTAGTTGCCCGGACTCCAATCCGCTGTTATCGTACTATTGCACGGAGAGTGGAGAAGATGAGGCGGATATCGGTGGAAAGGGATGCGTTCTTCACATATTCCAGATCGATGGCAAGTTTGTCGGGCATGACCTGCTCGATGTAGCAACGGTCGGGATCGTCGGCTGCCGCCAAAAGGTCGTTTTCGTTGCGGTAACGGATTGAAGCCAATGATGTTATCCCCGGTCGTACGTCGAGAACATGCATCTGTTCCGGAGTATACATATCTACATATTTTCTGACCTCGGGACGTGGCCCCACGAGACTCATGTCGCCCTTGAAAACATTGATCAGTTGCGGAAATTCATCGAGTTTATATTTCCGTATGTAATATCCCGAACGGGTCACGCGAGGGTCGCGACCGCCGACTGTAATCAATCCAAGTTTGTCGGAGTCAGGCCGCATGGAGCGGAACTTGAACAGCCGGAAATCCTTGTTGTCACGTCCAACGCGAGTCTGGCGATAGAATACCGGTCCTTTTGAATCGAGTTTAATCCATACAGCCAGAAAGATAAACAGCGGACTAAGGCAGATAAGCCCTAATCCACTGGCAATTATGTCGAATGTCCGTTTCAAAAGTCTTTGATCAATTGAATGAAATTATCGAGAATATACTCCACGTCGTCGTCTGACAGGCGGGTGTGGAGCGGCAGGGTTATCTCATTCTCAAACTGGGTGTAGGCATTTGGGAAATCCTTTATGTCATAGCCGAGCGCTTTGTAAGCCGTCATCATCGGGAGCGGTTTGTAGTGCACGTTAGTGGCGATTCCCTTTTCTGCCATTCTCACGATTATGTCGTTGCGCTGCTGGAGGGAGGCACCCTTTACCCTTACGAGATATAGGTGTCCACTTGAACAATGATCGTTGCCGTAATGGTCGAGAACCTCCACGTTGTAAGGTGCGAGAGCTACATTGTAGCGTTCGATCAACTGGCGGCGACGGCGCAGCATCTCGGGATAGCGCTTCAACTGAGCCAGACCGATACCGGCCATGATGTCGGTCATGTTGCATTTATACCATGTGCCGATGATGTCATACTCCCAGCCTCCAAGTTTTGTCTTGGCGAGAGCATCCTTGTTCTGTCCATGAAGCGAAAGGAGCTGCAGTTGCTTGTAGACCGCCTCATTGTCGAGTCCTTCGCGGCTGCGCCATGTCAGTGCTCCTCCCTCGGCGGTGGTGAGGTTTTTCACCGCGTGGAAAGAAAATGAGGTGAAATCTGCAATCTCGCCACACATCTTGCCATGCCACATGGCTCCGAAAGCATGAGCGGCATCGGCAATCACGATGCATCGTCCATATAGCCGCTGGATGTCATTTGACGGGCGGAACAGATGCTTTTTTGCTTCTGCAGCCGCAAACACCCTGTCGTAGTCGGCCACGATGCCGGCGAGATCCACGGGCATTATTGCTTTGGTGCGTTCGGTGATGGCTTCCGCCAGCTTATCGTAATCCATCTCAAACGAACCGGGCGCACAGTCTACCATCACCGGGTGCGCTCCCACATGGCAGACAGAGCTTGCAGTAGCGGTATAGGTGTAGGCTGGCACGATGACCTCATCACCCTCTCCGATTCCGAGCACACGCAGGGCGAGTTCCATAGCCGCGGTGGCAGAATTGAGGCAACAGGTGGTATGTTGCTGATTGCCATCGGCATCGCAGACTGCCGTCTGGCAACAGATTGAGATAAGGTTTTCAAACTCTTTGGTCTTGGGCCCGGTAGTGATCCAGCCCGACTTGAGGGCTTCGGCCACCTCGGCGAGTTCCGCCTCCGACATGTCCGGGGGCGAAAAAGGGATATTTGGTCTCGTATTCATATTTAAAGTTATATGAAGATTAGTCCCACCCAGTATGGCGGGATGGGATTGTGTTTACTTATTTGTAAGATTTCTTGATTAGATTGCGCCTGAGTGCTCGTGCTTCCTTAAAAAAGATGCGCGTGACGCGGACGGACTTAGAGAGACGGTGGAGATGGTCAGGGAATATAAAAATAGAGCCATTGGCGCGTCCGGACAGGACTCGTCAATGGCTCGTGGAGATATGTCTTGTATCGGTACGACATTTGAAATTTGTTACTGAAGTCTGGAGAACTTCATTGATCTCGCTTTCCGGCGGGCAAGCATATAACGGCGAATGCTGTATTCGGAAGTGTAGATTGTATAGCCAGCCATGAGTGACATTGTTTTATGGCAATTCTATGTTTGGACGGCTGTGGAGGCTGGTAGTAGAACTCCTCCCGTCGCGTGGAGCGGCAGGAACAGAGGGAGCGTGCACTATTGGGGAAGAATGACAGTCGGGCGCGGTACGCGTACCGCATGAGAGATGTCAAAACGACAGAACGAAATATGGCACCGAAACACGAGGCACGGTCGCGCGACCTTGCGGCCAAGGAGATTGGCACCGGAGTACTGCAATAGAGAGGAGGGAGAAGGGGCAGGAGCGGGTCGATGGCGTCTGCAACTGGCGCAGTCGGTTTGTACCAGGCTTGTAAATATTCTCTTTTTTCGAGTTCTTTGAGAGTAATTATGTTGGCCAATGGTCAACTATACTACGACGGACGGGTTGCCGTTGTTCCAGTGGCGCGGACATGTAGCGGGCGCGTTTGGGCCGCTGGTTTTACATGATGATTCTTGGCCAGTTCTGTTCCGGCATCTCATCTGACAAAATTTAGACCGTCTCTTACGGCCTGAGATCCTTGCTGTCGGTGAGGGATCCGGAAGTTCTTCGGATTTGAATCCGGGTGCAAAGTTAGTTAGGAACTCGGGGTGTGCCCCCTTATCGCCGTCAACTCATAATTCATAATTGGCTTTGCGACACGGTTTTGACGAGGAATTTTATCAATTCATGATTCATGATTGGCTTCACGAGGGGGTGGTTGTGCAGATAATTTTGATGGCAGAATCGGCGGATGGCGGTGGATCACATGTGAGCGAGAGAGGCGTTTCTACGTGGCTGCCGACTCGGAGATCCGACCTACTCAACCACAGAATCGGAGTATGGGAAGACCGGACCTCCGGGCCGGGATCTGGCTCTTAAAAGCCCAAGGAGAGGTGTCAACCGTATTTTTTAGACAATATATATCCTATTTCGACTGTCTCACGAATATTTCGCCCCGTTGTCTGTATAACCATTCCGTACCCTGCATCTGTATCTTTCAGTCTTATATGAATTTTGCCGTCGTCAAAACATTTTTCTATAAATTCAGATCCGGTAGGTTTGAATTCAAGTGAATTAATAGCTTCAATAACGTATTTGCTGTTTCTCAGACCCATCCAGCATTTTTTAAGTTTGTCAATACCATGATCACGACGGAAGCTGCATTTTTTAATCTTCGGATCGATTGTTGTCTCTTCGAGTGATATGGGTTTAAGAAGCTCTATATGGCGTTGAACCTCAGTTTTTGATAAGTCTTTGGGAGATACGACGTTCAGGACCGCACCTTCCTTTTCAGGCTCGTCTTTGCGTCTTATTTTGAATTTATTGGTCTGCCATAGAGGTTTCGTATCAAGACTTATGCCAATGCCATTGTTAGGATAAGCTGCAGCAAATCCGATGGAATCCACCCAGCTTCCATCAATATAAATTTGATGTGAGGAGTGCCGCTCTTTTTCTGATTCTCTATCTTCGTCGTTTGGTTGGATGTATGGATATCGGGCAGTGCTTAAGATTATGAGAAACAGAGTTTTTGTATTGGGGTCCTCCTGCAATTTGAAAATATTCAAGACATTATTGCATAATGAGGCGATTCCCGATTCATATCTTACTCCGTTGAAACCATATTCTTTTATGGATTTGATAGTTTCAGCATATTTCATGAAAATAGCACTAGGGTCAGCGTCCTTGTGGCAACTTAAGCTTAATTCGTTGAAATAAGCATTGGGATTAAAAGGTGTCATAATTCAGCGATTTAGAGCAATTTCATCAGTTGATTCTCCCATTCGTCAATGAAATCGTCTGGGTACTCGCTGAGCGCACCGTTGACACCAATTCTGATAGGATGGTTTTTGGTGAAATTCTGTCCGTCTTCCACGGTTTTTGTGAAGTAATTAATCCTCACATCATTGGCTGACATAACTTTCTCTTTTACAGCCACTCTAATTCCGTTCAGAAGATGGTCGCTATGAGTTTCTATAAATAATTGGGTTCCGCAGTCTGCGCATCTGGCCATCAACTCGCCCATCTTTGCTTGCCCTTTAGGATGCAGATGAGCTTCTGGATTTTCCATGATGATAAGCTCATACTTTCCACACAGGCAGGCCACCAGAACGGGCAAGATATATGAAATTCCGAAACCTACGTTAGTCGGGCGGAATTTGTTGGTGGAAATAGAATCGGTTTTGAACCCGTAAGATATTACAGTTCTGTCAATATCCTGATAATCTTTTATGTCGATGTCAATACCGGGACTTATTACATTCATCCAGGACTGCACCTGATGAATCAGGAACTTGGACGGAGTCGAACTCAGGCAAAGGTTATCGGCCACTTGAATTTCTTCGCCGTATCTTGAAAGAAAATGCACGGCCAATTCACCATGAATACCCAACATGAGGTTCTCAACTTTGTCGACCGACATTTCGTAATCTGTAGCTGGAGCTTTCCTCTCAGCGTTCAGGAAAATAAACTTATTGGAAAAGAGAGGGAGCACCGGCATTAAGAGGGAATCCTTATTAGAATAAAGGTTGAGCACATCATTTTCTTTGGAATATTGGTATTCCAGTTCGCACTCAGACTGTTTTCCCTCAATATCAAAATTGAGGCCGAACGCCAACTTATCGGAATCGGCAAAATTATACAAAGCATCTTTGCCGTGCCCGATGTTTACAAGATCTCCATTAAGTTTAAGTTTTCTAAGGTCAGTATCGGCACTTTGTCTGAGAAGCAGCAGCGACTGAATCAGAGTCGATTTTCCCATGCCGTTAAGCCCCATGAGCAGGTTTAGTTTTTTAGTCTCAACTGCAAGTTTTTTTATAGATTTGAAGTTCTGTATGTGTATATTCGTTATCATGGTTTAGAGTTTCAGTAAGTAAGTCATTGATTTTTTTGTATCTGTAGTTTACGCGACCTTTGTCTCCTGTGGCTGAGGTAATTGAATTCAGAAAGTCTTCGTCTGAGTTCATGAGATCTACAAAGTTGTTGAATAGCATGTTACGGCGTCGTAGGAGGAATTCATGTTGAGTATTTTCAAGTTTGGCGAGAGCTACACTCCAGACTTCAAACAGGGCTTTGTTGATAGGTTTTCTTCGTTCGGAGGTAGAGAAAACCTTTCTGAATGCCCATCTTCCGAAAATTTTATTGGCCAGAGTCATAGCGTTGTCGAAGTCATCAGCAATCCTGTCAAGTTTACAGTCATCCAATTCTTTCAGTTGTCCCATGGCGTTTGTAAGGAAAGTATCCAAATCCGGTTTGTAGTTTTGCGGTCCGTTGAGATAGAAAGCCAGGAATCTTGTAGCGAATTCGCGGTCGAGCATTCTATCGGAGGGAATGGAATGCTGGGTGGCAATCTTGAAAGAGTTTAGGTTGGCGAGTCTGGCAACGAACTTGGCTGCTACTCCTTGATTTAGAGCGTGTCGGATTTCCTGAGGTTCCAATACGAGACCTCCGGTATTGATGCGTTTGAAAATGTTGAACTTTACATCCGCTGGAGTGCCTGGATTAATTATGTATGCTACAATCTCAGTCTCCTCAATCATCCTTTTGTAGGTTCTTGGCAGCTGTGAGAATTTCAATCCGTCTATATGCTTAAGAAATTCAAGACCTTGAAGCTGCAAGGATTCATCCACCACAAAATTTTTGATAGCAGAAAGTCGCTGCAAACCGTCTACCACAAGCCATTTATCATCAACAGTTCCGTCAAAGTAAAAAGCAGGAAGAGGGAGCTTGATGAGCATGGATTCGATAAGTCTGGATTGCTTTTCGGGAGACCATAAATTCCCATTCCTTTGAAAATCAGGAGAAAGGTCAATTTCTGAATTCCTAATTCGCTTGATAATGTTATCGAGCGACATAGTTTTACTTTTGATGTTAATCTCATTCGGATTGAATGGCTTTTCAATAGGAATGTCGGGGCTGACCGATGAATTTTCATCTTCCTTTTCCACTTTGTAGGATTCAAGTATTTCCTCAGCCTCTTTCTTTTTCAGATCATCGTCGGCAAAGTTGTCGCACATCTTCATATTCACAAAATCTATATTTTATGCAAAAATATGAATTTTTTTTTATATGCGCAATTCTTTTTCAAAATTTTTATAAAAGATCTTGTAGCCATAGGCGAGAATAAAAGATAAGCGTCTGTCCCGGCGCATCAGCTTTTACTTCTTGACATAGAAGATTTTCTTGTAGCTGTTGCCGAGAATGTTTATGCACATCCAAAACGCGGATGCAATCGGATTCATCTTTTCGGCTTGGCGGAACAGCGTGTAATGCCACTTTATTTTGGTTTTGATGTCAGGAGGAGTTATCGAACCTTTACGTCGACGGTAAAGTGCTAAATCTTCATCCATCAGGTAGCAGGGTGTTTTCTTGACTACTTTTAGCCAAAGGGCAGTGTCATTGTTTTTCTTCACATTCTCAATCTGAATCAACCCTACAATCTTCTTATCGTACATTACCGACAGGCACCCTGGCCAACAACATGCGAACATCTCCCATTTCGACACCTTTTTCTTGCCGCTGACAAACACACCGAGAGGCTTTGAACTCTCGTCGATTTCGGTATAGTTGTGATAGGTGAAAGCATAGCCGTTATCAACCATAAATTTCAGCTGACGTTCGAGTTTCTCCGGTTTCCAGAGGTCATCGCTGTCGAGGAAGGCTATCCAGCGGCCTTTGGCCATACGAAGAGCCGTGTTGCGAGCGACGGCGGCTCCTGAATTCTTCTCGAGGCAATGGTATTTGATACGCGGGTCATTATATTTCGCCACTACCTCCTTTGTATTGTCAGTAGAGCAATCATCGACAATCAGCATCTCCCAGTTTTGATAAGTCTGATTCAGGACGCTCTCGATTGTCTCAGCAATGAATCTCCCGCAGTTCCATGTGGGGGTCACGATAGATACGAGTCCAAAGTTATTCATAGTGGAAAGATTAAAAAATCACCGAACTTTCTTGATATCGGATATATTTGCCCTTTTCCCAAGCAGATCAAGAAAATCCTGTGTGTAGAAATCCATCATGCCTCCTTGAGATGTGAATGTTAACTCACCAAAGAAAATTTTACCTTCAATGTTATAAAGATCAACACGAAGTATCGGAAAACCTTGACTTAACTTTTTTGCAAGAACTAACATCTCTTCTAGGTTTTCGGGCTGAGGCAACAGTTTGCCATGGCGATATTCGTTAGTGAATACCGCGAATTCCGGGTGGGCATTCCAATCCAAATCGTAGGTCATAACATCAGCTCCACCGCCATCTTCATCACGGTCGCTGCAAGTCCATATAAATAAAGGTTCCCCATTTATACACCATATTTTATAATCTACAAGAGAGTGTCCTCCTTCGGGAATCGGAAGCAGTTCTTCAGCAATAATGCAAGGGGGCATCATTTTATATTGGGGCTCTGCTGAAAGATCACCTACATTTTTTCTTGATAACCATTTCTTGAAAAGTTTAACAAGTCGAGCTTTATTGGCTTTAGAAAGATTTTTTACAATTTCATTGGTGCCTTTCCCATCACCATTGTTTACTTTAAATATAAGATTCTCCGGAAGTTTGGAAAAGTCAATCGATTCTACATCATCCCATTTTCCATATAACTTAACCATGTATTGTGACAGTCCCATCTTTTCAAGATAGCTTCTGACCTTGTATTTATCGGCTAATTCAGACCATTTTGAAACATCAGCATGAAGTTTCATCCAAAGGATTTTTTCATTCAAGTCTACGGGATTATCCAATCTTGGCAAACGTCTGAACTTTGCATAAAAACGTATTTTTACCAATGTTTCAGGAGTATTGCGCCCCATCCATTCGCAAATCTTAATTAAGGGCCAACAAATGAATGACATCGTTTTGTTTGTTGATATATTCATCTTGATAATAATCTACGTTTAATAAAATCAGAAATAAGAGTAAATTGTGTTCGTGGTGACATTTTCAACATTCGCTTTATGATTGCCTTGCGATTGGCGTTGGTGTACTTTGCGGTTTTGATGCTCACTTCTGCAAAATATTTTTCATTTTCGTCTATAATTGTAGCGATAGAATCTAAATAATCCCGTGTATATGGGTGGGGTACATCTGTAACAATTTCAGGGAAGAAGTCATTACCAATCTTAATATAATTAGACCACACTGTTGGTTTATCTTTTGATAAATCAACATTTAACATCAAACCAAAGCGGGTTGGTTCCCAGGCCATATTGAATACTGTGTTTCCAATAGAATAAAAAATATTTTTACCCTTGTATATTTCGGACCCTTGCGTGACATGTGGGTGCATACCAACAATTAAGTCGGCACCTTCATCAATAAGCCAATGGGCTAATTGCCTCTGATCTATATTTGGTCTATTAATAAATTCATAACCCCAGTGCACAAAAATAATCCTAAAATCACATTTTTCAAGTTTTTTGAGTTCCTCTTTCAACTCTGTTAGCTCTGGAAGATGCCAATAAGATGGCGTCGGGGTAAAGTTGTCCGGACGCATACTAAAAGCCATAAATCCGACTTTTTTAGACTGATGAATAAATGTAATAGAACGATGATTGTCGGCACCAGCATATTTAATACCATTATTGTCTAAAAATGTAAGGGTTTGATAAAAAGCATTCTCACCAGCTTGCATTATGTGATTATTAGCAATGCCGTATAGATCCATATGGCGAATCTTAGTTAGTAATGCCGGAGAGATGACAAACGGGTAGTGCTTGTCAGGAATATCAGCACAGACGCATTCAAGATTTCCAATCCAAAAGTCTTCAGAACTTATCGGTAACTTATGAAAAGGATCAGCACCACCAACTATAGATGAGCCAACTCCTTTGCCCTGATCAAAATACCAATCCGAGAAGTTTATGTCGCCAAGTATTTTTAACATAAATGATCTTCTTTAGATATTACGGATTTATAAAGGTCAATAGTTTTTTTTGCAATTTGTTTCCAATGAAAAGATTTTGCTGCATTAATGCTGTTCTTAAATAGCCTGTCTTTTTTTAATTCGAATTGCTGGACTTCTTTTATGATATCATGAGCTAATACCTCAGCATCAAGTGTAGATACAAAACCGCAATCATATTCAGATATAATATCTCCTACGTTAGTAGCAGGTGTCACAAAACATGGTCTTCCATGTGATAATGCCTCAAGAATAGCCATTGGCATACCTTCATACCGACTTGTAAGGATAAAATAATCAGAACTTTGATATGCCTTTTCCTTTGTTTCTCCATAGGCTGATCCTTTAAACTCAGCTATCGCCTTTAATGGAGAGAGCATCTCTCTGAATTTTGAAAGATCCTCTTCTTTACCTATACCAAAAAAAGTAAAGTGCACTTTGTTGGCATATCCATTGAGATTGAGCTTTTTTATTGCATCAACTAACACATCAAGACCTTTATGGTAGATTTCAATTCTTCCCACATACAGGAATTCAAGCCTGCCGTTGCCGTTGCTTCTTATCTGAGGGGGAAGAGTTGGTTCATCGCATCCGTTAGGTATAATTGCTGTATTTGGATTTATGTTTTTAACAATAGTTTTGCTTAATTCTCCTTGATTAAGATATATTATGCTTCTTGCAGCCTTGATGAATTTTCTATAGAACAATGAATTTGCAATAACTTTCTTATAGTGACTTTTACGATAATTCTCTTCTGAAAGCGCACCATGCAGTTGAAGAAGAAAAGGAATTTTGCGTTTTTGTAAGATTGGATAGAATTTGATGTATTCCCAAATGTAAAGCGAATGGAATACGAAAATGTCGGGTTTAAACCTATCCAACAAAATTTTAAAGTCTCGTTTTGTGTGTACTTCAACAAATGATGGTAGTTCCTCTTGCTTATGGCGGGCAGTAAGAGTCAAGACTTCATGTCCCAGCAAACGTTGTGATTTTGACAAATTTTTGATTACCTGTCCCACTCCATTTGCCATTGAATTGACATTTCCTATGTGCATTATATTCATATTGATTCCGGATTGTTTATTCGAATGATTCTTGCGGGATTTCCTGCTACTACTGCATACGGAGGGACATCATTTATTACTATTGCGCCAGCTCCAATAAAAGCATTATTTCCTATGGTAATAGGTCCAAGTATCATTGCATGTGCTCCTATATCAACGTTGTCTCCAATTTGAAGCAATTTTTTGTAACCACTTCTTCCACCTATAGTAATGCCATGTCGAATAATACAATTCCTACCGATTTTTGCATGTGGATGATATAAGGAACCAAGAGCATCGTGTGGATGCTTAGTGCCCTTACCAATCTCAAGTTGATAAGGCACATCGGCAGAAAAAATGATGCGGATAAATGCTCTTACAAGAATTGCAAGTGGAGTTAGATGGTGACGATACAGCCATCTTTCAATTGAGTAGAAAAAGTAAATCTTATCCATCTTTGTTTTAAAAGTATATTTATTGTTGCCAATAGAATGAATATGGAAAAATAGAAATCCACCCCGGTCGATACGCTATTATTATGGCTTGATAAGCGAAAAACACCATGATTGAAGTCGTAAGTGCGAGCAATCTACTTCGTCCTTTAAGTAACTTTATTGTATTGGGTAGAACTATAATGGCAAACATATTAAAGTAAATGGCCATTCGATCGAATATATTGGCTTTAATTGAAACTATATAGAGAATGATTGCAAGTAAAATCAGTATTATTCCGTATGTGTCTATACGAGGGATTGTTTTCGTTTTTCGCATTCTTTTTTTTAAGACATAATATGAGAAAAACAAAATGGCTGATGACAGAAACGAATATAAAAATCCAGCCACACCAGTCTCGCCAATATATGAACCGGAAGCATAATGCTCATACATCGGAAGCAGCTGAAAAATGTAATTCAAAACCACAGTGAAAGCAATGAGTAGCACAATGGCTGTAAGATAACCTAATGCTATTGTCTTACCTGTGGGTTTTAAGAATTTACATAGGAAAGCGAGAAAAAACACGATTGCTGTACTATGAAAGAATGTAGCTGCTATTACTATAAGTGTAAATCTGAGATTTCTTCCTTTCATCAGAGCCTCGAAAGCGTAAAGACAGATTGCAATAGCTATACCCTGTCGTAAAGCGGTGAAAGTAAAAGAAAATAATCCATAAGTAAAGAAAAGGAACAAAGACAGCCATGGTATTTTACTATACTTCAGTATAAATCGTCCAAAGCTGTAATATATGAATAATCCGGTTGTTATAAATATAATCTGGGCATCATTATAGCATAATTTTAATACATAATTAAGTAAGAGAAAACCTGGCTCATATCTACTATATTCATACTCAAATTTACTATGAATGTTTATTTCGTTAAATATGCGGATATATTCATCAGTGTCATTCCCAATATTATGAGCCCTTAAAGCGTACAAGATGAACAATAATGCGAATGATAATAGTATGCCGAAATGTGCCGATGTTTTATCTCTATGAAATGAATTAATTATCAGAATGATAATTGATATTATAATAAAATCGGACATTCGATATAATTACAATTTAATGGATCGCTGGAATATCTTATTTTTTATAAGACTAAAAATTACGTATAAATCTCGAGAGAATATAATGATTAGTATTGCAACAAGTGCATAAGATATGTAAAAGCATGTTTTAATCTGTGACATCATCAATAAGCATTCCACAAACACAATTGACAGACATATGAGTATTAAACGCCAGTTTACTTTTAGGGACACGTAACTTCTGCAGTCTCTGACACGAAGGAAAACGATTATTATATAACTTATTACATTTGCGATAAGAGCCCCATATACTCCTATAAATGGGATTGTCATAAAACAAACAAGTAAATTGACAATTGATCCTATAAGTGTAGTAAACATAGCTTTTTTATTTTCTTTCACAACGGCATAGAAAGTACCGAAAAACAATGAAAGGCATCCTAAAATTGCTGAAAACATAAGCAATGGAGTATATACCCAAGCTTGATAAAAATCATTTTTTAGAACGAAAGTTGAGATTAGTGGTAAGAATGCGATTATTATCGCGCCGCATAATATAATGCCGATATAATAATACTTATAAACAATGGAATAAAATTCAGACTGTTTCGATTCTTGATATTCTTTTACAGATGCAAATTGCCATGACAGTTGGAAGATGGACGACACCACATTTATCAGTGCGGGTATTTTGCTTGCAGCTGCGTATAATCCAGATATCGATACTCCTGAAAAAAAAGCTATTATATATCTTGAAGAAATATTTGTAATCCACCACGAAAGCATATTGGGCGTTAGCGGTAAGCTAAAGGCTATCATCCCTTTTATCAACATTTTATTTATGCTTTTTGTATGGATATATCTAATGTTGCCGACAATAAATAATAAATATATTATAGCTGCAATATTTGATATGATAAACGCCAAGAGATATCCGTTTATACCTAAAGATAAACGATTAAGGAATACATACGATGATAATAGAAGGATAGCAGCAGCAATAATTCCATTGATTGCGTATTCCTTTACCTTTCCAAGGCCTCGTGTAAATTGAGCTAATAAACTTTTGAATGAATCAGTTATATACAAAATTGTAAAATAAATCCAATATGATTCAAATTTACAAGTCAACACAATGCCGATTCCTATGAATGCGGCATAATAGCTGTAACTTAATACCCGTATTCCTCCATTCAACAAATCTTCATGATTAGTACCCTTGTCTAAAGAAAACCGAAATACAGCATCTGAAATACTGAGAGTCAATATAGGAACAATAAGTTGAAGAGAGTTATTTAAAAGGTCAGCAATACCGAATTCATACGTATTTAAACTTAACGTATATATTGGCATAAGGAAGAAATAGATAAGTTTAGTAGTGAAATTACCTATTCCGAATATTACAGTGTCTTTTATGAGTTTTGTGTATTTACTCATTTTATTATTCCTGTGAAATCTAAAATTCTCTTTGAGGCGTCTGGTGAAGTATATGTATTACAAAGATTGTTAATCTTTTGTCGTTCTGTATGGTATGGGTCTTTGTCATGCACAACATCAAGAATGAATTCTTTCAAATCTTTTAATGTCTGTATTTTAACGCCAGGCATTAAAGTATATGGATTGTCAATAGTAAATCCACGTTGATTTTTATAATCTGCCATATCCTCTACCACAAACGCAATGGGGCGGTTGATCAATAAGTAATCAAAGAAGACAGAAGAAAAATCTGAAATAAGTGCATCTGAGGCCCCTAAAAGCACATACAATGGTAATTCTGCTTTATGAAGATCTTCGTTAGTAATGATTTTTATGTTGGATAAATCTATGTCAAACAGCTGAATATGTCTTTGATAAGGGTGCGGTTTGATTATCAAATTAACATCTTTGTCTTTTAAAAAAGAATTTAAATCTTCAATATTAGATGGTGAAAGAAGAGGAAAATCGCAACTTGAATCAGTCTTATGTAGTTGATCAGAATTTCGGAAAGTGGGCATAAACACGATATTCCAGGTTCCGCTACAGATAGATTTCAGCAGATGATTATCACTTTTTTTAAATAATAAATCATTTCTGGGGTAAGAACCTATAAATATCTGGTTGTCATCTAAATTGAAGCATTTCTTATTTATTTCAGCCCAGAAAGGAGAAGCACATAAAAAATAGCTGTCAGTCTGGTGATACCATTTGTTGCCAGCCATCAAGCCAATTGTTTTTAATGGGCTTCCATGCCATAAGTCGAAAATGATTTGATTGCGGCATGGAATGAATGCGCAAGCGGTCATTCCATGTGTGTGAAACACACGCATGGAATTAAGTAATGTGAAAATAGTATATATTGGATTTGAAACTATTTGTACGTTTTGAATTCCTGTATACTTGGACACTGGGACGTGTTTATCTACACATATTTTTATACTATATTTTTTATTATAATCATTAGATATCAGGTAATCTAACAGTGCTTCAGCATTATCACTTAACATCCTTCTACCATATACAGCAATCTGTCGTTTGCTTTTTGGCAGAAGTTTGTTAATTAGGGATAATATTTTTATTCTTAAATTCGGCTTTGGATCGATCATTATAAACACATATTAGGAGTTGCTGTCCTATCCTTTATTTGTGGGTTTGTTGTGAGGAGTATTGTCTATGGCGCTTCTCAGTTGCGTGCTGCTTGTCCCTTTTGTGTAAGGGAAATAGATGATTTTAACATCTTTATCAGAAAAGTAATCTTCATATTTGTTGAATCTCTCTGAGCCTTTGTAGTCTGAGCCTACAAACAAATAGTCGTATTTTACAATCCCTTTTTTGTAGATATCAACATCTTCTTTTTCTGATTCAATAACTTTGTCGACGTACTTAACGCTCGCGACGATGGATTTCCGCTCATCGAAAGGAATGAATGTGGTTTTGCCTTTGTGAGAGGCATCTTTGTGTACTCCAACCACGAGGAAATCGCAGTATTCGCGAGCCTTCCTGAGAAGATTGAGATGCCCTATATGAAACAAGTCGAAAGTGCCGCTCAAGTAGCCTACTTTCAGTTGTTTTTTTTTCTGTAATCTGTTGCCGTTGATTTTGTAAAGATAACTTTCGTCGGCAAAGAGCTCGGGAGACTCATTATAGCGTCTGATCACATCTTTAAAAATGGCATCATATTCGGGAATCAACAATGTGTTGTGGCTTTTCATGGAATCAATAATTCCTTTTGCAAGATTTTTAGTCTGATTCAAATCGGTGGCTCCCCCATTGAAAGAGGTGCCTTTGATGCTTCCCGGTGAAATTTCCAAAATCCTGTTTTGAGAACCGCTCATCCTCAATTCGGAATTGATAGCTTCGATGCCACGGAATAAGGCAGCTTTAGTGGCGCTGTAGATGCTGAAGAGGGGTGATGCTATTCGTGCTGCAATGCTTACCATTATGCCGCAATAGAATGGCTCGGCTGCTTTTAGCTGCGGCATAAAATGCTTTATTATCTTGAATGCAGATATTGTATTTACTGTAAAGCAGTTGTCAATTTCTTTGCATTCTAAAGTCTCAAACGGAGATACTCGTCCGAATCCTGCGGAATAAAAAAGCGTATCAATGCCAGCGAGATTGTCGAGCCATTGAAAGTCAGTCAGTAGCAAATTTTCCTGAAGGAATATGATATTTGACGGCACTTCAATTTTAGGTGAAACTCTATCTACGATATATACAAATTCGCGCTGATGGCACAATTGCAAAGCAACGGATAGTCCGATACCATTAGACCCTCCGACTATTAATGCAGATTTCATTAATTATTAAATAGTAATGCCCCGTGAATATGATTCGGAGCAGCTGTTGAATTCGAATTATTAATGCAGGGTATGCATATCATTGTTAAGCACCCGTATTTTTTTACTTGGGAGATTTTTCCGTTTCCCAGGATTTTATTTTGCTTGCTATTGCAGGATTCATTGACAGTCTTGTTGTTGGTGTTATTAATTGTTGTTGGCGACAAACCGGGTGGTGCGCCGTTTGAGATGGGCGGAGGGTTAGAAGTGGGTGA
>JAUNFY010000113.1 GCA_030524805.1 Bacteroidales bacterium
GAATTTTGAATTTTTGTCAATGAAAATCGACATCAAGCATTGATTCAAAATTCGACATCCACTCAACATTCATAATTCAATAATCAACATCATTATAAAGATGAGAGCTTTAATAAGCGTAAGCGACAAGCGCGGGGTGGTAGACTTCGCCCGCGCGCTCCAGAATATGGGATGGGACATAATCGCGACCGGAGGCACCATGAAGACCCTCCGCGACGCGGGACTTAAAATCATCAACATCAGCGACGTGACAGGTTTTCCTGAAATCTGCGAGGGTCGCGTGAAGACACTCCATCCGAAAGTACACGGCGGCCTGCTGGCCCGCCGCGACGTTCCGGCACACATGGAGGAAATCGCAGCCAACGGCATCGAGACCATCGACATGGTGTGCGTGAACCTCTACCCCTTCGAGGCGACAATCGCAAAAGAGGGAGTGACACTGGAAGACGCAGTGGAGAACATCGACATAGGCGGTCCTTCCATGCTCCGCAGCGCGGCCAAGAATTTCGCATCGGTCACTGTGGTATGCGACCCCGACGACTACGCCACCATCCTTGAGGAAATAGCTGAAACCGGCAACACTCTGCCCGAAACCCGCTTCAAACTCTCGGCCAAGGCTTATACCCACACGGCGCTCTACGACAGCCACATCGCCACCTACATGCGTGAGCACGCCGGCCTGGATGAAAAACTGTTCCTCTCGTTCGACCGCGTACAGACTCTCCGCTACGGCGAGAACCCCCACCAGAACGCCGCGCTCTACAAAGCTGAGGAAGAGGAATCATACTCGCTGCTCAGCGCACGCCAGCTCAACGGCAAGGAATTGAGCTACAACAACATCCAGGATGCGAATGCAGCCCTCAACATCGTAAGGGAATTTGAAGAACCCTTCTGCGTGGGCCTCAAGCACATGAACCCCTGCGGCGCTGCCATAGGCAAGGACATCGAGGAGGCATGGGACAAGGCATACGCAGCCGACACAGTGAGCATCTACGGCGGAATCGTGGCAATGAACCGTCCGCTCACACTTGAAGTGGCCCAGAAGATGAAACCTATCTTCCTTGAGATAGTGATGGCACCAAAATTTGAGGAGGACGCTCTCGAACTCCTCAAGACAAAGAAGAATCTGCGTCTGCTCGAGGTGAAGATGGACGGCAGCCGGAAGGCACAGCGCCAGTATGTTGGCATCAACGGCGGTCTGCTGGTTCAGGATGCCGACACCACAGTGAAGGAAGTGGTGGCCGACATGACAGTGACTGAGAAGAAACCGACAGCCCAGGAACTTGAGGACATGAACTTCGGCTGGCGCATAGTGAAGCACGTGAAGAGCAACGCCATCGTGATAGTGAAGGGCGGCATGACACTCGGAGTCGGCGCCGGACAGATGAACCGCGTAGGCTCGGCTGAAATCGCTCTCAACGAGGCTCTTGCATCGGGCAACACCGAAGGCCTCGTGCTCGCCAGCGATGGTTTCCTCCCCTTCGGCGACACAGTTGAACTCGTGGCCGACAAAGGAGTGACAGCGATCGTGCAACCGGGCGGCTCAATCCGCGATCAGGAATCGATCGACAAAGCCAACGAGAAGGGTCTCACCATGCTCTTCACCGGCATGCGCCACTTTAAGCATTGATATTTCGGCCTTGGGCCGAAATGTCAGGTTTATGGTTTATGGTTTAAGGTTTAAGTTAAGTTTATAAGTTGATTAAATGCAGCAGAATATAGACAATCCGGTAGTTCCGGATATCAACGACATATTGCCGAAGATGGCTTCGGGGCATGAGGAGGATATCCGTCCGGGCAAGACCGTGCTGGTGATCGGCAGCGGCGGCAGGGAACATGCCATCGTCGACGCGCTCTCGCGCAGCGCCCGCGTGCAGAAGATATATGCCTGCCCCGGCAATCCCGGCATGGCCCGCCACGCTACATGTGTGGACATCTCCGCTACAGATGTGCCGGCGCTCGTGGAGTTCGTGAAAGAAAAGAATATCGACCTCACCGTAGTGGGTCCGGAAGCGTCGCTCGCCGCCGGCATCGCCGATGCGCTGCAGGCAGAAGGACGCCGCGTGTTCGGCCCCACAAAGGCAGCCGCCCGCATTGAGTCGAGCAAGGAGTTTGCCAAAGAGATAATGGAGAAATACGGTGTGCCCACCGGTTTCTACAAGAGTTTTGACCGCTATGAGGATGCCAAGGCATACGCCGAGAACCTTCCGTTGCCGACAGTGATCAAATATGATGGTCTGGCAGCCGGAAAAGGCGTGGTGGTGGCCACCACGCGCGAGGAAGCCGACGCGGCACTTCGCGACATGCTTCTCGACTCCGCGTTCGGTCAAGGCCGCGTGCTGATCGAGGAATTCCTCGATGGGCCTGAGTTCTCGTTCATGTGCGCAGTCGGAGGCCGCAAGGTGTATCCGCTGGCATTGGCGCAGGACCACAAACGTGCATTTGACGGCGACAAGGGTCCGAACACGGGCGGCATGGGCGCTTACTCCCCGCTCCCCTTCATCTCGGAAGAAGTAAGGGAGAAGGCTCTTGAGGAAATACTGCAGCGCACCGCCGACGGACTTGCGGAGGAAGGCATCGACTACACCGGAATACTCTACGGCGGACTGATCCTCACGAAGGATGGCCCGAAAGTGATAGAATTCAACGCCCGCTTCGGCGACCCGGAGACAGAGGTTGTGCTGCCGCGTCTGAAGAGCGACATCTACGACCTCTTCGATGCCGCCATTGACCGCGCCGACCATCAGACGGAGTGGAGCGACGAGGCATGCCTCGGAGTGGTGTTGGCATCGGACGGTTACCCCGGAAGCTATAAGAAAGGTGTGGCCCTCAACTTCGACGGTTGCCGCAAGGTTTACCACATGGGAACATCCTTGAAGGACGGCGAACTGCAGACGGCAGGCGGACGCGTGGCAATGGTGACCGGCATGGGCAAGACCCTGCAGGAAGCGGCCGCGAATGCCTACGAAGACGTGAAGAAATCGGCGACAGCCGGCATTTTCTTCCGGTCCGACATCGGAAAACAGGTGCTTAAATAATTTGGAATTTTGGATATTGAATGTTGAATGTTGAATTCTATTGGCATTCGACATTCAAAATTCCACATTCGGAATAGGACATATAAGATTGAATTATGATTGAAAGATATGGCAGAGACGTGATGCGTCGCGTCTGGACAGAACAGAATAAATTCGACGCTTACCTCCGCGTCGAGATCCTTGCCGCCGAGGCATGGAGCAAACTGGGAGTGATTCCGGAGGAGGACGTAAAGAAACTTTGGGATAAGGCGACTTTCGACATCGACCGCATAAAGGAGATAGAGGAGAAGACCCGCCACGACGTGGTGGCTTTCACCCGCGCCGTGAGCGAAAGCCTCGGCGAGGAACGCAAGTGGGTGCACTATGGCCTCACCTCCACCGACGTGGTGGACACCGCCAACGGCTACCTCTTCAAGCAGGCTAACGAAATCTTGCGCGAAGACCTCGACAAATTCTGCGAGATGCTGAAGAGCCAGGCCATCCGCTTCAAAAACCAGCCCTGCATCGGACGCACCCACGGTATCCATGCCGACATCACGAGCTTCGGCCTGAAATGGGTGCTCTGGCTCGCTGAGATGCGCCGCAACGTTGAACGCTTCAACCTTGCAGCCGCCGGCGTTGAGGTTGGTAAGCTTTCGGGCGCGGTAGGCAACTTCGCCAACATTCCTCCTTTCATCCAGGACTACGTGTGCGAGCACCTCGGCATCAACTCAGCCGACGTGTCGACACAGGTGATACAGCGCGACCGCCACGCTTACTATATGGCTACCCTCGCCGTGATAGCATCGAGCATAGAGCAGATGGCCATGGAGGTGCGCAACCTCCAGCGCACGGAGGTGCATGAGGTGGAGGAAGCATTCGGCAAGGGCCAGAAGGGCTCGAGCGCGATGCCCCACAAACGCAACCCCATCGGCAGCGAGAACATGTGCGGCTGCGCCCGCGTGATGCGCGGCTACATGGCCACAGCCTACGAGAACGTGGCTCTCTGGCACGAGCGCGACATCTCCCACTCGGCGACCGAGCGCATCATCATGCCCGACGCCACAATCCTGCTCGACTACATGCTCAACCGCATGATGGGCATCCTCGGCAACCTCACCATCTTTGAAGACAAGATGATGGCCGACATCTACATGACCAATGGAGTAATCTTCGCACAGCGCGTGATGAACGCCCTCATCGGCAAGGGATGGGTGCGCGAACAGGCATACGACACCGTGCAGCCCGTAGCGATGCAGGCCATGGCCACAGGAAGCTCCTACAAGGATCTGCTGCTCCAGACTCCGGCCGTGATGGAAGTGCTGACTCCGGAAGAGCTCGATGGCTGCTTCACTCTGGATTACTACCTCAAAAACGTAGACTACATCTACAAACGCAACAAAATTGAGGAATAAGAATAAACTTGGTGCATCATGTTAGATCATGTT
>JAUNFY010000030.1 GCA_030524805.1 Bacteroidales bacterium
GCCGGAGGCCTTCCATCTTGTTAACCGGGGGTGCTTGCCACCCCCGGCTTCCCCAGCCACACTATCATCAACCCCGGAGGGGTTGCCCCACGCATCTTTCCCGCCATCTGCACATCCCCGACAGGTGGATGCCACTTGGTGCAACCCCTTCCGGGGTTGCTGCCTGTCGTGCTCGGGATACCGGGGGTGCTTGCCACCCCCGGCTTCCCCGCCACACTATCATCAACTCCGGAGGTGGTTGCCCCACGCAGCCCCCCCATTATCTTTAGAAGCAGTAGATAATTTCTTACTGTTCAGGCTGCGTGGTCACTGCGCGTTGAGCAGTATTGAGGTTCGATTTGCGGTAGACCACAAACTTCTGGATGATGAAGGCGAGCACGGTGTAGCCGGCGGCCAGGATCCATAGCGACAGATAGTCGTGCCCAACCTGCGGCAGGGTGGCGCCGTTGGTGTTCATGCGTATGAAGCCCTCCACCCCGAATGTGGCCGGAACAAGGTCGGAAAGGAAATGCCAGAAGCCGGGCATCGCGTAGCGAGGCCATGTCAGGCCCGACAGGAACAGGAACGCCACAGAGGTCACTACCCACAGCATGAACACCGACTCGCGTTCGCGACAAGCTCCCTGGAAGCACAGCCCCAGCGCAATCGACGCTATGATCATGGGCAGGATAAACACCATGATGTGGAAAGGATTGCCCGCCATCGGGAACGAGAACATCAGCGGCACATAGTGCAGCATGTAGATGCAGGGAAGGATGATGATGGTGAGATAAGCGAAACCTTCGCCCAGCATGCCCGAAAAGATAGCGCCCGTGGAGCGGGGCAGGGCCATCAGTCCGAGGCTCATCCGCTCTCGTTTGGCGCCTCCCGACATGCCGACGGCAAGCACCAGACACTGCTGCAGGATCAATATCAGCACGCCGGGCATCACGAACGAGTCGAAGCCCGACTCAAGGTTGCCCATCGCCACATTGTTGACCTGCATCGGGTCGCCAACGGCTATCGTCTCGGCAAGCGGCATTATCTCGTTGATGCTGCGCGTCATCAGTTCCGCTCCCATGGCCTGGCTCACGTTCGTAGAGGCCATCAGAATGCCCTTGTAGCGCAGCAGCAGGCTCATGTCGCAATAGGCCACGGCGTAGGAAGTCTCGCCACGCCCCACCTTGCGCTCGAAGCCGGCGGGAATCTCCAGTATGCCGAAGCAGTCGTGGCTGTGCATCGCCTCCTTCGCCTCGGTCATGTTTGCCGCGAAGCCTATCACCTCCACCTCCTGGGTGGCGTCGATGTTCCGGACCAGCTCACGCGACAGCGCGGTGTGGTCGTTGTCTACCACCACCACCTTCACGTTCCTCACAAGTTCAGGATTGTAGATGAGCGAGTAGACCACCGGGTAGGCTATCGGCAGAAACGCAAGGAAGAGGATGATACCCATGTCGTGGGTGATCAGCTTCAGTTCGCGGATATATGATTTGATGAAATTTTTCATTGCGGAGTCTTTTAGTCAGGGGGATAGAGGGGGCTGCGGCGGAATCAGGGCACGTAGACCGGACGCTTGAAGAAGCGCCTGATGCGCCAGAGCACCGTGAGGGGAAGCAGTATGTAGACCAGATAGGCCGCATACCACCATCGCGAGTAGTAGATGTCGATGCCGTTAAGCGCCTGGTCGATATAGATGAGGAAGTTGTAGCGTATCGGCATCAGCCAGCTGAAGATGGAGATGGCGCCATACATGCTCTCGGCCGGAAACGAGAAGGCTGCAAGCGAGAAGGAGAGGATGCCCAGCAGGGAGCTCACCGAAAGGCTCAGGCGCAGGTTGGGGAAAAGCCCGAAGAAGAACACCGCCATGCCCTGCGCTGCCACCACAAACATCAGCTCGGAGATGGTGATCCACCACCAGCTGCCGTGCATCGGATAGCCTTGCCAGCGGAAGAGCCACGATTCCATCAGCATTATCATCACCCACCAGCCTATGGTCTGCGGCAGCAGTTTGGCCACTATCGCCTTATAGATGTTGCCGTCGGCCATCTGCAGCAGCCTGACTGATCCGCCGTATTTCACTTCCTGACCCAGCGCGAAGCATACCATCAGCATGATCATGAGCTGGAACACGCAGGGCACAAACGAATTGCAGAGATATATGTCGTAGCTCAGCTCCGGATTGCCGAGCCCGCGCGTCACTATGCTCACCGGCTGCATCATCGGCACCACCATGTCGGCAGGCAGACCCGCAGTCTCGGCGGCATTCAGGATGATGCCCGCCTTCGACATCAGGGCCGTGGTCTTGAACGTCTTGAAGAGCAGCGATGCCGGAACGTAGTAGGTCATGTTGGTGTAGAACGTCACCACCGGGCCTTTGCCCGACATGAGGTCTTTCTCGAAATCCTCCGGAATCATGAAGAATCCGAAGATCTCGCCGCTCTGCATCTTCTTGCGCGCTTCGGTGTAGGAATTGCAACTGTATTTCAGGTCGATCATCTGCATCGACGCGAGATTCTGCGAGATTCCTCTCGACAGGGCCGACCCGTCCTTGTCGATGATGGCGGCGGGCACCTGGTCGGGCAGCCCCTCCTGCATCATGTCGGTCAGGAGCAGCATCATGCCCAGCGGTAGGATAAACATCGCCACCCAATAGATGGGACGCCTCGCGAGCTGAAGCACCGATTGCCTGAATATCTGTCGGAAACCACTCATGGCTATGCGGTTATCATTTCTCCACTCCGAGGAATATCACACTCATTCCCGGGCGGAAGTTCTCTATCTTTTTCTCAGGGCGCGCCTTGATCTGGAATGTGCGTGCGTCGTAGTCGCCGGTCGACTTTGTGGCCTGCCAGTTGGCGTATGTGCCGAGGTCGCGGATGTAGTAAACCTTCATCACCTCCTCTTTGTCGAGCGCCGGGATCTTGACTCTGATGCGGGTGCCCTCCTTGATGTCTTTCAGAAGGGTCTCCCTCACATTGAACACGGCGTGGTCGTCGGCCTTCTGAAGGTTCATGATCGGCGCTCCGGTGGCCACGAGTTCGCTCACGTTCGGATACACCACCGTGATCACTCCGTCGGCCGGTGCCGTCAGATACTGGTCTTCAAGCAGGGCGCCAACCTCGTTGACGTTGCCCTGAGCCACCTTCACCATGCTGCGGGCGGCATCCTTGTCTTCAGCCTGCGGGCCGGCGAGCGCGAGCTCATACTGGCTGCGGGCAGCCGATTCGCCGGCCACCGCTGCCTGATAGGCGGCTTTCGCCTCGTCGCGTTTCTGCTCGCTTATCACTCCCTTGCTGAAGAGGGTCTCCATGCGGTCGTAGGTCTTCTTGGCTATTCCGGCAGCCGCGGATGCCTGCTCGAGAAGATCCTTGGCGGAGGCTATGATCTGGCGGCGTGTGCCCGCGTCGACCTTGCGGTTGGTGGCGAGCGATACGTCTTCCATCGCCTCGGCCTGCGCAAGCTTGGCTTCCACAAGCGAAGAGTGGATGTGCACCAGCGTGTCGCCGGCCTTCACTTCGTCGCCTTCCTCCACGTAGAGGTGCGTCACGCGCCCCGGGAGTTTGCCCGAGATCCTTATCTCGGTGGCGTCGCCCATGCCCTGCACGGTGTCAGGTTCCGGCTTGATGAAGATGAAGCCTACGAGGGCCACGGCTGCCACCACGAGAAGCACCATGACCACGGTGAATATGAGAGCCTTGTTTTTTTCGCTCACTTCCGCCTGGATATTCTGCGGATTGATATCGTTTTGCGTATTCATACGGATATTCGGATATAGATGTTGTTTTTTATTTGAACGATCGGATGGTTTGGATGATCAGAGTGTGCCGAGCACTTTGTCGAGGTAGACGCGGCAGAGGCGGATGCCTATCTCCGAGTCGATGAGTTCGGATTTGGCCTTCAGCCATGCCGTCTGGGCTGCCAGCACGTCGTCGGTGGTCAGCACTCCCTCCATGTATGCGTATTGTGCGTTGTTGAGGTTTTCTGTCGCGCTCTTCATGTTGGCCACTGTCATGTCGTAGGTCTTGAAGGCCTCGTTGTAGCTGTAGCGTGCCTGGCTCACCTGGAGCGACACTTTCTCCTCCATGTCTTCGAGCAGGAGCCGCTGCGCGTTGGTCTGCGATTTTGAAGCGCGGTATTTGTTGTAGTTCCCGCCCCAGTGCCAGATGGGGATGCTCACCATGGCGCCTACCGAGAAGCCGCCGCCGAATTTCTTTTCAAAGCCGTCGATCACGTTCGGGTTGGAGAAGCTCCACGCGCCGAAAGCGGCCACCTTGGGCAGCATCGCCGAGAGCGACAGGTTTTCCTTGCTCTTCAGCAAGTCGATTCCCTCGCGGATGATGCCGAGGTCGGCACGGCGGGCGTACACTTCATTGATGTTGTCGCCCGTCGCTCCCACGTGCGGGTTGAAATTCCCCTCGCTTCCCTCGTCGGCAAGCGTCATCGGGGTGCCTACAGGCAGACCGCACACCTGAGCCAGCGCCATGCGCGAGAGCGAGAGGCCGTTGTCTACTTTTGTCAGCATGATGCAGGCCTCGTTGTATTTCACGTCGACCTGAAGCACGTCGGAGCGCGTTGCGACACCCTGCTCAAGCATTATGCCCACATTCTGGCGCAACGAGTCTACAAGATTCACGAAGCTTTGTGCCAGCGCGCGTTTCTCGGCAAGCGAAACCACCTGCCAGTAGGCCTGGTCCACGTCGAGCAGCACATTCTGGCGCGCGAGTTCCCGCGCCGAGCGGGCTATTCCTTCCGTGTGGCGCGCTATCTCGTTGAGGGCCCTGATGGAGCCGCCCAGATACACCGGTTGCGTCAGGGTGAAAGCCCCGAAGAAGACGTTGTGGATGTCGTAGCTCATCGCCTCTTTCGGTATCACGGCCACCTCGCTCGGGATGGGCTGACCGTTGGCCGGGTTGAGCACAGGCTTGCCGTCGGCCCCGGTCAGGATATTATAGTTATATCCCATCGTCTTGGGGTCGAAGCTCATCGTGGGTAGTTTGGCGTCCTCGCCCAGAAGCGCTATCTGGTGCTGGTTGTATACGTATCCTCCGTTGAAGTCGATGCCGGGGAGATAGGCGGCCTTCGCGGCATCGCGCAGATGGCCGGCACCTTTCACGTTCTCTTCCGCTATGCGGATGGCCTTGTTGTTGCCCAGGGCAAGTGTGCGGCAGCTGTCGAGCGACACCGGCGTCTGGGCCAGCGCCGACATGGTGGCAAGTACACACGTCAGGCAAAGTGGTATTCTTCTCATAATGGATCGCGTTTGGAATCCTTGTTTCTTGTTTCGTTTTCTTTCGCGCAGACCGCTGTGGATGGTCTGAGGCTGGTTGAAGTGGAATGTATGATGAATCCCCCGCAGGGGAAACTTCATTATTGCTCTATTATTTATTACAATCTTTCACGCATATTGTTGCATCATTCAAAAATTATTCCTAATTTTAAATCCTCAAAAATAACCGCACAGCATAAAAACAACGATACGCAATAAAACAACGACATACTATATGAATATGAAGACTGGAATCCTGACACTGCTGATCGCGCTCTTCCCCTTCTGGGCAGCGGCTGCGATTGCTGACACCGACAAGTATGACAAGACAATAGTGGTCGCCCCCGACGGAAGCGGCGACTACACCTCCATCGGCGACGCCCTCAAGAAAATGAGGGGCGACAGCGAGGAGAAGGTGAGGATATATGTCAAAAACGGCGTCTACAACGAGAAACTCCTCGTCAACTATACGGTCAACAACCTCACTATCGAGGGCGAGAGCCGCGACAGCACCGTGATAAGCAATTCCGACTATGCCTCGCTCCGCAACATGGGCACGTCAGGAAGCTACACCCTCAGAATCGACGGCAACAACATAACCCTCAAGAACCTTTCCATCGAGAACAATGCCGGCAGGGTAGGGCAAGCGGTGGCGCTACACACTACAGGCGACAGGATACACGTGAAAAACTGCAATATCCGCGGCAATCAGGACACTCTCTACGCCACCGGTCGCAACGCCCGCAACCTTTACGATGACTGCTACATCGACGGCACCGTCGACTTCATATTCGGAGCCGCGACGGCTCTTTTCCGCAACTGCCACATCCATGCCCGCGGCAACGGCTATCTCACGGCTGCTTCTACAGCCGTCGACAATCCTGTCGGCTACGTCTTCTATAAATGCAAGGTGACGGCTGCCGACGAGGCAACCGACGTTTATCTCGGACGCCCCTGGCGCCCCTACGCCGGCACTTTCTTCATTGAATGCGAGCTGCCCGCCAACATCAATCCGCAGGGATGGCACAACTGGGGTAAGGCCGAGAATGAACTCACGGCCCGCTATGGCGAGTATCTCTGCAGCGGACCCGGCGCCGACGAAAGCCGACGCGTAGGCTGGCGCAAGACCATTTCGCCTGCCGAAGCCGCCGAGCTCACCGACCCCGCTGTAATCTTCAGCTCCGTGTCGGCCTGGGTGCCGGAATGATCCCGGCCGATAAACTTTCCACGGCCTTGAATGTCATATATATTATATGGCAAACCTGCTTGCCGATAATTATGTGGCAACCCCTGATTGCCGTATATTGACGGCAACCTCGATTGTCTATGTTAACAGACAAAGATGTTTAAGATGAAAATTACGTTCAGATACCTCGCGCTCTTGCTCTCGATGCTGGCTGTGGCCGGCATGCAGGCGCGCACCAACTTCAGCAACGAGACGCTGCGCTACGTCATCACCTACAAGTGGGGACTTATACACAAGGATGCCGGCGAGGCAGTAATGACGCTGAAGAATGTCGGCAACGACTACAACATCACGCTCACGGGCAAGACAAAGCCCTGGGCCGACAGCTTCTATCAGGTGCGCGACACGCTGGTGTCGGTGATCGACAAGGCCTCTTTCCGCCCGAAGACCTACATGAAGATGGCCCACGAAGGGGGCGACTTTGCCAAAGACGTGATAAAATACTCATATTCCGGCGGCAACGTCACCGGAAATGTCTCGAAATACAGGGAGAAAAAGAAGTCGAAGAAGTCGAGCAGTCTCGAACTCAATGCCACAGGCCCTACTTTCGACATGCTCAGCGTGTTTTATTATCTCCGCACCATCGACCCCTCGAAACTTGAGAGCGGACAGAAGATTACTTCCACTCTCTTCTCGGGCAGTCATGCCGAGACCGTCACGATATGGAAGGTGAAGGAAGGGGAGGTGAAGATGCGCGACGGCTCGGTGAGGCAGGCATGGCTGCTGAAATTCAAGTTCACCACCAAGGGGGGCAAGAAGTCGAGCAGCGACATCGACGCCTGGATTTCGAAAGACGACCGACGCATACCACTCTATCTCAAAGGGTCGCTCCCGATAGGCAACGTCAACGCCTATCTGCTGTAGCCGCCCCGTGCTCAGCGTGGGATGATGGTGAAGGTAATGGTGCCGCGGGTAGACGCGGCGCCTTTTTTTTCGCTCCAGCGGGCCTGCATCGCGGCCTGCTCGCATTTCTTGCGTATCGCGCGTGTGGCGGCGCCCGAGGCTGTCGCCGAGGTAACGCGCCCTTCGGCGTCGACGGTGATCGATACTGTCACGGTGGTCTTGTGGGTCAGCTCCACATCGGGAAGAGGGCATCCCAGAAACTGGCGGCCGCTGAGGCGGCCCGTCACTCCCGTGCCGCTGCCGTCGCTGCCGCTCGCCGAGTCGAACTTGCCGGCCACCGACCCGGGATTCGACTTGAATTTCCCGGCCATCGACGAGGCCACTTTCTCCTCCTCTTTCTTGCGGTCGGATGCTGCATTCTCCACCGGCGAATCATTCTTCGTGGCTATCAGTTGCTGTTCAGGAGCCGCAACCTTGTTGTCGCCGGAGTGCACGGTGTGTTCCTGCTCCACGGGCGATGGCACGGGCTCCCCCTTCACTTCCGGCGAAGGGGTGTCGTGAGTGGTGGCTTCAGGATTGCCAACCGTCTTGTTCTGCTCAAGCAGCAGTTCGGGGTCGAGAAAAAGTTCCTCCTCCTCAAGCGTCGGGTTTTCAGCCGATGCCAGGCGTGCGTCGTAGCTCAGTGTGGTGAACCATAGCCATATCAGCACCGCCGCCACAAAGAGCATCGTCACAAGCCACGCGATGACGGAATCCTTTTTTTCAGATGCTTTCATAATAGTCTGCGGGTGCTTATTCCTGGATGGCACGGGTGGCGAGCACCATCTTCATGTTTCTGCGGGCGGCCATGTCGAGCAGCTCCACGATCTTGCCGTATTCCACCTTCTCATCGGCATAGAGTGCTATGCTGCGGGTGGAATCCTGCTCATGCACCAGGTTGAGGGCCGCCAGCAGTTCCTCGCGGCTCACTGCGCGCGGATTGGAATTGACGGCGGTCGAGTCGGTGCGGTCGAGCACCACGTAGAAGCGCGACAGCGAATCGACATACACCTCCGTCAGCGGCTTCTTCGAGGTCTGTTCCGAACTTTTGGGAAGGCTCACGTCGATGGCGGAGGGGAAGATGAGGGTGGACGTCACCATGAAGAAGATGAGCAGAAGGAAGATCACATCGGTCATCGACGACATGGAGAATGTGTCGAGCGTATTGAATGAGCGTTTGAGTGCCATAGTGTTGTGATAGATGTGCTGTGCCTCGCTTACCCTGTCGGCCGGAGGCTGCGGGGCGCGCGGGGCGGATTCGGGATCAGGCGGGTTCGTTGAGAAGGTCCATGAATTCCATTGTCTTGGATTCCATGCCGTTCATGACCCTGCTGACGCGGCTCACCAGATAATTGTAGGCGAAAAGTGCGATTATGCCCACCACGAGGCCGGCCACGGTAGTGACGAGGGCCTGGTAGATGCCGCTCGAGAGCACTATGATGTTGGCTCCCGTGCCTGCCATCGCCAGCGCGTAGAAGGCCTGTATCATGCCCGTCACGGTGCCCAGGAAGCCGAGCATCGGGGCGCCGGCGGCAGTTGTGGAGAGCCATGTGAAGCCCTTGCCCAGCTTGGCCACTTCGATGTTGCCGGTGTTTTCGATTGCCACAAGCACGTCTTGCATCGGACGCCCTATGCGGGTCACTCCCTTGAGGATGAGGCGCGAATAAGGGGTGTCGGTGTTCTTGCAGAGGGTGCGGGCGCTTTCGAGGTCGCCTTCATGCACGTAGTCGCGGATGCGCTGCATGAATGTCTTGTCTTCCTTGCTCGCACGCGATATTGCGATGCACCTTTCCACAAATACGTAGATGCTCACCACAAGCAGGATTGCAAGTGGAATCATGATGTAGCCGCCATCTATTACGAGCGACCAGAGGCTTAGCGTTTCCATCTATTTCTAATGTTGAATGTTGATTTTTTGAATGGGGGAAATTCAGGCAGGTCCTGAGTATTGATTTGCGGTTAGTTGTCGAGGCATTCCTGATATCGGCGTATTGTTTCCTCTATGCCGAGATAGAGGGCGTCGCAGATGATGGCATGCCCTATGCTCACTTCGTCGGTCCAGGGTATGCGCTCATGGAAATATTCGAGGTTGACGAGGCTCAGGTCGTGGCCGGCGTTGAGGCCGAGCCCGGCTATCCTCGCGGCTTCGGCGGCTTCCACAAACGGGGCTATCGCCGCTTCACGGTCGGCTTCGTAGAGGTCGGCGTATGACTTCGTGTAGAGCTCCACCCGGTCGGCACCGGCTATCTGTGCATGATGCACCTGCTCGGGGTCGGGGTCGACGAATACCGACACCCTGATGCCCGCCTCCTTGAAGCGCGCTATGATGGCCCGGAGCATGTCGAGGTTGGCGATCACGTCCCAGCCGTGGTTGGAGGTGAGCTGTCCCGGGGCGTCGGGCACGAGAGTGACCTGCGTCGGCTTAACGTCGAGCACGAGGCTGATGAAGTCGTCGGAAGGGTAGCCCTCGATGTTGAGTTCGGTGGCTATCGCCTTTTTCAGCAGCGGCACGTCGGCGCGCCTTATATGCCGCTCGTCGGGGCGCGGATGCACCGTGATGCCGTCGGCTCCCGCCTTCTCACACACAAGCGCGAAGTGCACGAGATCGGGATTGTTCTCCCCCCGCGCATTGCGCAGGGTCGCTACTTTATTGATATTGACACTTAGTCTTGTCATTTTTCCTGTCTTGAGTGTTATTAATATAAAGACTGGCTGAAACCATCGCAAAGATCCGATATGCAAAAAATGTATAAAGTTTCAGTCAACCTTATGATTTTTGGCACGATATTTGTAACTTTGCAACCGAAAAAACCGGTTTCATGGCGAATCAAACCAGCCACTTTCGGCAAAATTAATGAAAAACCATGAAATCACCAAAAGAAAATAGACTTTGACTACACAAAATACCCTCATACCCCGCGATGACTGCAGCATGATACGTCTCATCTGCCAGCCGGCCGACTACAGTGCTTCCATCCTGACGCATGCCTGCGAGGATGTGGGGGCCACAGTGGTCGATCTGCTCACGAGTCCTTCCGATGGCAGCGCGATATCCGTAACTTTGCGCTTGCGGTGTGAGGACCCCTCGCCGGCCGTGCATAATCTCGAGCGATATGGCTACGAGGTGGCTGAGGCCGAAGGTAATTCATGTATCGACGTGGCTATCGCTGCCGAACGTCTTCTCGAACTTCAGACCCTGCTCAACGTGTGATGGAAGTGACCGCTATTGCTCTCTACGGCAAATCGCGCCAGGACGAGAACCTGGGGCGCATACTCGATTTCATGAGCCTGGCCCGCGCCCGCGGTTTCAGATTGATGTGTCATGAGAAGTTCGCCCGCTATCTCCGCGGCCTCGGCGCTTCGTTGGGCGATGATGTGGCGGTGTTCGACGGCATTCCCGACGCGGATGCTGCAGTGAGTTTCGGTGGCGACGGCACTTTCCTCCGCACCGCCCGCCGGCTGGCCGGAAAAGACATACCCATAGCCGGCGTCAACACCGGCAATCTCGGCTATCTCGCTCATTTCTCGCTCGATGCTCCCGCAGTGCTGCTCGACGGCCTGCGCCAATCCACGCTCAAGATTCAGCCGCGCAACCTCGTGGCTGTGAAGGGTGAGGGCATACCCTCCGATTTCATCTGCAGCGCACTCAACGAGATAGCCGTGCAGAAAGACGACTCCGCTTCCATGATCAACGTCAACGTGATGCTCGACGGCTATTACCTTGCCGACTATCGGGCCGACGGCCTCATAGTGTCGACCGCCACGGGCAGCACCGCCTACAACCTCTCGGTGGGTGGCCCGATATTGCAGCCCGAGATCGACTGCATGGTGATATCGCCCATCGCCCCCCATTCGCTCACGCTCCGCCCCATTGTGGTGTCGGGCCAAAGCCGCCTGCGCCTCAAGATGACCTCCCGCACCGGCTTTTTCAGGCTCAGCGTCGACGGCTACAGCTGCACATTAAACGACGAGAGCAGACTCGAGATCGAGCCTGCCCGCCATAAGGTTTTGCTTCTCATGCCCCCCGACGACACTTTCTCCGCCTCACTGCGCGAGAAACTGCTCTGGGGCCGTAATTGAAGCCTCATCATTTCGCATGGGTGGAGATGGCGTCGCTTTCCGCTTTTTCCACTTCTTCCTCCGTAGGCTGGTAGCCGGCCGGCCATTTCGATATTTCCGAAGGTTTCCTCCCCTCTATCTGCCAGTCGAAGGGATAGAAATGCGCGTTCGCGTTTCGCCAGCCCGGCTTGCGGAAGGCGTAGACTATGAGCGGCATCGCGATGATGCACGCCACGCCGACAACTATTATGCCTACGTAGACCACCGGCGAACCGGTCGAGATCTGTGCCGGCGGGATAAAGCTGAGCACGAGGGCGAGTGACGCGCCGATAATGCCGAGTCCGCACACCAGTATCTCGCCTGCTTTCCCGAAAGGCACTTTGTAGCCACGTTTCTTGCCGGGCTGCGTGCGGCGCAGGCGGATGAAGGCGCCATAGATCATGATCACCATCACCAGATAGATGATAGTGGCCATCTGGCTCATTATCTGATAGGCCGATTCCACTGTCGGCAGCACGATGAGCAGCAGCAACAGCAGGCTCACGAATGCTCCCTGCAGGAGAAGGATGGGCACGTTGGCGTTGTTCTTGTTGAGTTTCTGGAGTGCCGGCGGCAGATAGCCGCTCTGCGCCACTGCCATGAGGCCGGTAGACGGCCCCGTCACGAGCGCGCTCACCTGGCCGATGACGCCAAACATGATGAAGAGCGCCATCACGTTACCGAGCCATCCCAGGCCGAAACTCGACCAAAGCGCTTTGTAGGCTACGAGCAGCGACTGAAGCAGGTTAATGTCTTTCGAAGGAATCACGAGCCCTATCATAAGAGTGCCGAGCGAATAGATCAGCACTATGGCGATGATCGACACGAACACTGCCTTCGGGAAGTCTTTGGCCGGGTTTCTCATGTCGTTGACATGCACGGCCTGTATCTCCATGCCCGCATAGAAGAGGAAGATGGAGGCGGCCAGCACTATGGTGCCCACGTTTGAGAAGTCGGGGAAAAACGGCACATCCTCAAGCTCAATCGGCTTACCGACGCAGAAATAGATGATGCCGAGCACTATCAGCACCGCGCCGGGAATGATCGAGCCCACAAGGCCGCCGTAGGTGCTGAGCACGTTGGCTGATTTCTGCCCCCGGAAAGCGTTCCACGTCGCAAGCCAGTATACGAGCAGCGCTATCACGAGCGTGTAGACCTTGTTGGAGGCCAGTGCCTGGTCGAAGCTTTCGGGCCAGAACATGTAGGCCAGCGACGCGGCCGCAAACATGAGTACGGTAGGAAACCATATCACGATGGTCTGCCATTCCAGAAACATCGCCAGCCAGCCCCACCGTGGGCCGAATGCCTCCGACACCCAGCGGTAGAGGCCGCCAGACTTGGTGAAGGTCGAGGCCAGTTCGGCGCAGACAAGCGAGAACGGTAGCAGGAACACCACGGCCGCGAACAGATAGTAGAATATGGATTGCTCCCCATATTTAGCCTCCGAAGGGAGCCCGCGGAGGCTCAGGATGGAGGTGATGATGAGTATCGCCATCGCCCACATGGTGATGGAGCCATGCGCCGTAGAGAGATTTTTCTTTCTGCCCGACGCGGTCGTGGGCGGGTCGGCTGATACGTTTGGTCTATTGTTTTTCATAGCATCGTAATTCTTAACGGTAAAAGTTTAGAGAGATTCATAACTCAGTTTTCGCATCTCGCACATTAATATAACCCCTAACCCCCTAACCCTCAAGTTGAGCGATAGCGAAACTTGAATTAATACGAAGCGAAACTTGAATTAATAAATTCCGGCGGGATTCCGACATAACGTCAGGATTCCGCCGGAAAGTGTCGATTTCTATTGTTCAGGAGGTCATTCGCCTGCCGGGAAAGCCTGTGCGATGCGGGTGCCCACTCTGTAGTGAACGCCCGGCTGGGCTGTGACGCTGACGTTCGACGCGCGTTCAAACACCATCACGATGTCGGAGCCGCCAAACTGGAAGTAGGAGATTTCCTCTCCCTTGCGCAGCGTGGTGCCCTTTTCGGCTGTCACGATGATCGACGAAACCTGTGCCATACCCATCGGGAGCACGGCTACCTTGCCGATCTTCGACTGGATCACGATCAGGCCGCGGGTCTGGATAAACTGATAGCCGGCTTCATCCTCGGCCACGAGTTTGCGGCGCACGATGTGCTGACGTCCCTGCGGGTCGCCCTCGATCGGCTCAGCATGCACGCCAAGCCATGTAGCGCCCTGTATCTCGCGGGCCTCGAGCACTTTGCCGCCCACAGGCGCATGCTGGCGGTGATAGTCTACCGTGTTGAGGAACTGGTGGATCCAGATGCCTCCCTTGAAGTCGTCTTTATATTCACTGCCCTCCAGAAGCTCCTCGATGCTCCATTCCAGGCCTTTGATGTAGACCTGCGAGTCGGCGTTCACTTCCCACTGGCCGTCGTTGGTGGAGTCGGCCGGCGATGTGATGACGTGGTCGTCGTTGATGGCGGCGATGGGGCGGTAGCCTGGTTTCACGCTGCGCGCGAAGAATTGGTTGAAGGTCTTCCAGCCTCCGAGCGGCATCTCATATTCCGACATGTTGTAGCGCGGCGAGTCGTAGTATGATTTCACGGCTGCGTCGTCGAGCGATTCGGGGCTGTCCATCCACATGCCGAGCGAGATGACAAACTTACGCATCCACTTCGAGAGTTCGCTGAGTTCCGGCATCACGTTGCCTTTCAGCGTGCTCGGAGTGATGGGGGTCTGAAGTTCCTTCACGGGCGATTGGTCGAGAAGGAAATAGAACATCGTCACGTGCTGATACACGATGTCGCCTTCCGGGTCTTCTTTCGGAACCCAGTGAAGATTTGATTCGCACCAGTCGTAGTAGTCATCGAGTGTCTTGATGTTCTCATACTCGATCACATTCTGTGCGTGCACGTTGTCCAGAGCTTTTTGGAATTTGTCTTGCCAGCCGTTGCGGGCTATCATGTCGATAAGCTCCTGCACCACCGGAGAATAGGTTTTAGTTGCCATAATAATGTGTTTTTTATAGTAGCCTCTTCTTAAATAAAGGCAAAGGTTTTTAATACATTGTCATAACAAGCAATTTGCAACCGAGGTTTACTCCCGATTGTTAAAAATATGGTCGGATTATATATTTTCGCCATTCTCTTCCGCGGTCGGCTTCCGCGGTTGTCAAGATGCTGTCAAGAAGCCCCGATAAGCCGCTGATAAGCCGCCAATAAGCCGGCGCGATGCCGGAGCTGTGCCGTCACCCGGGTTTTGTGTGCGCGAAAAGAAAAGAACGTGAAAAGAAATAATTTGCGGGAATAGAAATTAATTGTTAATTTTGCAGCGGAATAGCCGTTTTGGAGCCGCAGGAGTGCGGCATCGGGCTTTCCTGTCTCGACATTTCAGGGGTGCATCGCCGGCATCGGGCCGGCGGGGCTGAGATCAGACCCTTTTAACTTGATCCGGTTAGTACCGGCGTAAGAAACAATTCGAAACATGAAAAAATGTTTATCATGGGGTGCCATGGTCATGGCCATGACCGCGCTGCCCCTCTCGGCCGAGGAGGTCGGGAACCAACAGTTTGCAAGCGAGGCCGACAGCGTCGCCACTCAGCTTGCAGCAATCGAGGTCACTGCCAACCGTGCGGGTGTGAAGACCCCGGTGGCATACACCAACGTGAGCCGCAGGCAGCTCGAGAAAATCAACGATGGCCGCGATATCCCCACCTTGCTTGAGATGACTCCCTCCGTGGTCACCACCAGCGATGCCGGTGCCGGAGTGGGCTACAGCAGCCTCCGAGTGCGCGGCACCGACGCAAGCCGCATCAACATCACTGCCAACGGAGTGCCTATCAACGACAGCGAGAGCCATCGGGTATATTGGGTCAACATGCCCGACATTGCCTCCTCGCTCAGCGATATCCAGATTCAGAGGGGGGCCGGAACATCGGCCAACGGCGCCGGCGCTTTCGGCGCATCCGTGAACATGATCACCGATTTCCCCTCTACCGAGCGCAACGCCATAGTGTCGGCTTCATACGGATCTTTCAACACCAACAAGCAGACCGTGAAAGTCTCGTCGGGCCTCTTCGGCGACCATTGGAGCGTCGACGCCCGCATAAGCCATATCGGATCGGACGGCTACATCGACCGCGCCTTCACACAGCTCTGGAGCTACATGGGGCAGCTCGCCTACCGCAACGATAACACCACCCTCCGCCTGCTCGCCTTCGGCGGAAAGGAACGCACCTACATGGCCTGGGACTACGCCTCGAAAGAGGAGATGAAGGAATATGGCCGCCGCTACAATCCATGCGGACGATACACCGACTCCGACGGAAATACGGCCTTCTACAAAGACCAGTGCGACAACTTCGTGCAGCATCATTTCCAGCTGCTCCTCAATCAGAACATCGGCCCCTATGTGGTGCTCAACGCAGCCCTCCACTACACCAACGACGACGGCTACTACGACCAGTACAAGACCGGACGCACCCTCAGCGAATACGGCCTCGCCCCCTTCATCGGTGCCGACGGCAGCGAGGTGACCAAGTCCGACCTCATACGCCTGAAGTTCAACGACAATGATTTCGGCGGAGGCATGGTCAACGCACGCTATCAGCGCGGGAGCCTCTCGCTCGTGGCCGGTGGTGCAGCCAACTGGTTCATGGGCCGCCATTTCGGGCAGATAAAATGGGTGAGAAACTTCGTCGGAGCCATCGACCCCCTGCAGGAATACTACCGCAACAGCGGACGCAAGTTCGACAGCAACTTCTTCCTCCGCGGCGACTATGAGTTCGGTCCCGGTTTCTCGGCATACGCCGATCTGCAATACCGCCACATCGACTACACCATCAGCGGCCTCAGCGACAACTACGACTGGAACATCGGCGGAATGGCACCTCTCGACGTGAAGCGCAACTGGAATTTCTTCAACCCCAAAGTGGGCCTCACATGGAACCGCGGCGGACACCGCGCCTACGCCTCATGGAGCGTGGCTCACAAGGAACCCACCCGCGACAACTTCACCGACAGCGATCCCAACATGTATCCCCGCGCCGAGAGGCTGTTCGACTACGAAGCCGGCTATTCCTTCTCGAGCAGCCTGTTTTCCGTAGGCGCAAACCTCTACTACATGGACTATAAGGATCAGCTCGTAGTGACCGGACAGCTTTCCGATACCGGCAATGCCGTTTGCGTCAACGTGCCCGATTCCTATCGCATGGGTATCGAGCTGCAGGGAGTCCTCAAGCCCGTGGCTTGGTTCGACTGGGCCATCAACGCCACCCTCTCGCGCAACCGCATCAGGAACTTCACCGAATATATATATGAAGACGAGTGGACCAACCCCATTACTTTCGACCTCGGCGACACTCCGATAGCTTTCTCGCCCGATTTCGTGCTCCACAACTCGTTCAATTTCAATGTGGCCGGATTCGACGCGTCGCTTGTCAGCCGATATGTGTCGAGCCAGTACATGAACAACGCAAGGAGTGCGGAAGCTAAGCTCGACGCCTATTTCGTTTCCGACCTTGCCCTCGGCTACACTTTCAGCAATCTGCGCGGAGTGAGGAAACTGCGGGTAGGCTTCACTGTCTACAACATCTTCAACGAGAAATATTGCAACAACGGTTATGCCGGCGCCGGATATTACCTGGAAGACGGCAAACCGGTCGTTTACCGATATGCCGGTTTTGCCGCGCAAGCCACTGCCAACGTGCTCGGCACCGTGACCATGACATTCTGATCCTGCAACCGACAGCGCGGCGTCGGCCCCCCCCCGGATGCATAGGCGCCGCACAATCAAAGCAGAAGGCCGGAGGCCTTCCATCTTGTAAACCGGGGGTGGCGAGCACCCCCGGCTTCCCCATCTCCTCTGCATCAACCCCGGAGGGGTTGCACCAACCGGCAATCCCCCAACCTTAAACCATAAACCATAAACCATAAACCCTAAACCATATTAAGCCATGAACTTCGACCTTATTATCGAGATACTCGGTTTCTCAGTCGGCCTCCTATATCTTTGGTGGGAATACCATGCCGACAACCGTATGTGGTTCGCATCGATGGTGATGCCCTTCATCTCCATGTGGATATACTTCAACAAAGGGCTCTATGCCGATTTCTCCATCAACATCTACTATCTCGTCATCGCCGTCTACGGCTACATCGTCTGGACAAGCCGTCGCCGCGCAGCCGCCAATGCCGCAGTCGCGGAAAACCCGGCGAAAGACGCGGCGTCAATGAAGCAAGACGCGGCAAGAATGGAAAAAGACGCGGAAATCCCGGCGAAAAAGGAGTTGCCCATCACCCGCATTCCCCTACGCATGGCGGTCGTGTGCGCGGTGGCAGCCATCGCCATCTGGGTGCTCCTCTATCTCGGCCTCAGCTATCTCACCGACAGCACAGTCCCCGTAGCCGACGCCTTCACCACCGCCATGAGCATAGTAGGCATGTGGATGTTAGCCCGGAAATATCTCGAGCAATGGATAGCATGGATAGCGGTCGATATAGTCTGCGTAGGCCTCTACATCTACAAAGGCATCTACTTCTACGCCGCCCTCTACCTCATCTACACCATAATAACCTTCTTCGGCTACCGCAAATGGCGCCGCCTGATGCCCACCCCCGCCTGATCCCACCCCGATCCCAATCCTCCTCCCCAAAAAAGCCCCAAATCCCCCCCCGGTACCGCGCCGATCTCCGAGCGGCGCCCCAAATCCGCCAAAAAAAATCCGGCCTCCGTCCCGTCAGCCATCCGGCGTGCGATTACAATTCATTTCCCGATAATGCGTCGATTATGAGCAGCTCGATTTCTTTCGGTGTGACTTCATAGATCGGGTGAAGAGCCGCAAAATTACTATCTCGATTGAAGCGGTCCGATCGCGTAAGCATCGCTATCAGATTTTTTGATTTAAGTCTATGTCCGGAATATTTCAAAGCCATGTCGATCATTTCCTTAAGGTTCTCTCCAGCCTTAAGCAACGAATAGATGTCGTAATAATCCCTATACTGACTTCGACGAAGCATGACTTCCATCTTCATGGCCCCGATTGACATTTTGTCGGCAAGCACAATGTTGTTCAAGTATGGCACAATAGTCTTTACGGGTGAATAATTTGGATTGGCATAAAATGATATTTTTACGTCATTCACACGGAATTCAACATGGTCGATGTCGAGGATATCACACATTTGCACATTGCCCACTCCCTCAAGTTCTTTCTTTATCCGAGGCCAAGCCACTTCGCGCTTTTCATTTTTGCTTTTGCGCCACGACATGAAATCCAGGTCTTCACTTTCTCTCGTGCCCAATTGAAGAGACAATGCAGTGCCCCCTACAAGAACGTATGGCTTGATACATTCCAGTAGAGAGATGGCCTCAAAAATTGAAGCAGTATGTGGTGCCAGACCATTCATGTCAGTTGAACATTGCGTTGAGATGACGCGTCTGAAGCGACTTCAGGTATGCGTCGGGATTCTTTGCCTTAAAGTAATACCATGCAAAAAAGCGGTTGAGGGTATAGAGATATTCACCTTCAGGCACCAGCAACTTCTTCCACGCATCCTTGATTTTCTTGAAAGGGAAAATACTGAAAAGCTGCTTGATCTCATCAAGATCAAGATAGCGCATCGTCAAGGCTATCAATTGTTCATCCCTTACGTTGTCGGGTGTGACCGATTCCGGAGCGTAAGACCAGAAGGCATTCTCCTCCTTCAGTTGCTGAAGAAGACCGCACTTGATATCGTGTATCTTGTCTTTACTCGTGATAGTCATAATGCAAAGTTAACGATTTTCTTTAAATAAAACAATTTTAAGCCAATATTCCTCCGTGGCAGCCCCATCTTAATCCCAAAAATCTCCGTCCCCGGTACTGCGCCGATCTCCGAGCGGCGCCCAAAGCCATCCGAAATCCCAAGCCTCCCCCGAAATCAGGCGCTTTTTTGAAGGCGTGTGAGGGCGAAGCCCGAATCCCCCTAAAATCCAGGCCCCCAAAAAATCCGCTCCAAAAAAAACTAAAGATTGAGCCAATTTCTGGTATATATCCGGCGGAAAACGAAAAGCGAAGAGCATCCATCTCCTCTTCCGCTTGAAAAAAAACAGAAAAAGAATATATGGAGCAGACAACAAAACAAAAGGTACTGGTATTTACCGACAAAAGGGCTTTTTTCCGCAACGGCCACAGGCGCCCCTCGGGCGATTACAATCTCAGGCTCGTGAGGGATGAGCTGGAGAAGTTTTTCCCTGCCGACAGCTACGACATCGATCTGATCGACTATGAGAGAAACCGGATGTTTTTTAACATCAATGAGATATGGAAAGAGGTCCGCACTCCGATACTGATCGGTTGCGGAAGCGGTGCCAATTATATTGAGTCGGTGAAGAACTACCGACGTAAATATCTGATTTCTCCATCCATTGCTCCCTCCGATATCACAATCGATGAATACGACAGAAAAAACACCGTATGTCTCTTTGGTGGCAGAAAAAAGAGTATTCAGGCGGCCGAGGTGTATGCCGAATATTACGAAACCGTTTATTCGCAGATATGCGGCGGAGAATTGGAAATATTGCAAGGCATCCGCTACATAGCAGGCATCCTTTAAGCCCGCCCCTTGATCGCAAAACTTCAGTCGCCTGAAATTGTTACTCTTATAGACAGCAATAATATGAAAACGGAAGTAATAACATTTTTGGAACGCTTCGACATCGAACTCGCAACCCCCGACAGCCAAATGGCATATCTGTTCAATGAATGGGATGATTTTGAAGTTGCGGATAAATTCGGCAAATCGTATGGTCAGAATGAATATTTTGAGAACGACCAACGGAAGGTAATCAGCGACCTTATAAAATCCAATTGTCCGAAATGGGTTATAGCATTGTATGACTCTGCAACCATCATTCTGAAAAGACGCTTTCAGCGGAAAATACTAATCAATCCGACAATCACTTACGCCGACCTAAACAATGTGTCGGAGTTCGACCGCCATTATACTTTCGGCTTCTTCGATAAAGACCATGAAAAGGATTATGAACTATTCCAAAAGGTCTATCCTTATTCTGCGTGGTATAGCGACACTAAGAAACTGAGATTATGCGATATAGAAGCGGTAGTCGCGGGCATATTAAAAGAAAACGGATAAACCCGATGAGAGTTTATCCGTTTGTCCGGTTTCGTAAAAATCAATTGGCTTTGATTTTATCGGCATATTGTGGATAGGCGCGTTTGTAGGTCTCGATGAGATGCTCCGGCACGTAAATGGTTTTTACACAAATTTCTTCAGAATATTCCCATTCAGGCGGAGTTTCCGATGAAAACCAATATATTTCAGCAGGGATTCCGAGATACCCTATATACTGCACTGTTGGAGGTATTATAACACCATCCTTGAAATAATTGTAACGGGAACCAAAAAGTTTTGCACTAAAGGCATTTTCCCCTATTTCCTTAAGGGAGGACGGAAGTCTTGGACCTAACCTAAGCCAAAGAAAACTGTTGTTTTTGAAAGCATCTTTGCCTATTTTTACAATGCCATCATCCCATTCTACACCACTCAGTCTTCCACAATTCTCGCAAGCCCCCTCGCATATTTCTGTAACAGATTTGGGAACTTTGAAAGTTCCATCCGGGCCGGCACCACACTTAATATAATGGTGGTATGCGATAAGGCGGTTTCCGACTACAACACATCTATTGTCGGGTGTGGTGAACTTACCTGTGAATTTTTTTATGCTGGAGCGAGCGAAAGCTGCCGGCTCTATTTCGCAAACGCTGTCTGGTATGTGCAATTCGTATAGTTTATCCGTTAAATAAGTTCCATAGAATGCATGCCTCTCAATGTGAGTCACACCTTCAGGTATAGCATACGATTCAACTTTCGCATTATTAGCGTAAGCCAATAGATGACCATTGCGAATCATGGCGAGATTATCATCAGATGCAAATTTGCCCTTAATCTCTTTCAGCCAATTACAGGCGATTATGCCTTTGCCAATATGCGCAACCCCATTTCCTATCGTTATTTTACGAAGTTCAACGCAATTTGCAAAGGCATAATTCCCTATTGTCGTAACGGTATCTGGTATGGTCAAAGTCTTGAGAGAAGTGCTTTTAAGACAACCCTCTTCCATTACCTCCAGCCCTTTGTTTAGTTTTACCGAAGTTAAAGATCTGCAACTCAATGAATAGGGTTCGAGTTTTTTTACAGTCTTGGGAAGGATTACCTTTTTGCAAAGCGAATTCTTAAAGGCATTCCGACCTATTACCGTCACACCATCGGGCACTACAATTACTTCATCACAATCACGACAGAAACATGCGATAAGGACTTCGTCTTTGATTTCGAGAGAATCCTCTGGAATACATGGTGCTATAAGTTTTGAAAAGCTGCAAAAGGCATCAGCTTCGATTCGCTTGACTGTAGGAGGCACGTAGACATTGTTTACATTCGAGGTAATCGCGTTTGACCCAATGCGAGTCAGAGAATCAAACTCGAAAGTTGCCACCTTCTTTCCTATATTAGATGACAAGATATTGCCATCAAACGCATCGATATTGATACATGGCGGATTCCTCTCGCAATATGTTATTTTGAGTCTTATCTTTTCAGGAACCTCTTCATATCCGATATCGGCCATATCAATAATATAAGGATATAAACCATTTCCCTTTAGATATTCCGGATATTCCTTGCATTTTACAGCCACCATCATCTCATCAAACGGTATAGTCTCACCGAAAGGAAGCATCTGCAGATCATCTTCTCTTTTGAGGGCGGATATTATCAATTGTTCAAAATCTACCTTGTAAGCATTATCGGGAATATCATTGATATTATCAAACAACACGCCATCGTAAGCATATTTACCATTATCGATATGATTATTGAACCACTGACCGATGCCTGCATAATCGTCACTGGAAAGATTGAAGTATTTTGCGCTTACGCCATTAATGCTTAGGTCTTTCAACGAAAATTCATTCTTTGGGTCAATGATCAGTACTGACACAACTCTGCTCTTGAAGTTGCTCTCAAACTCAAACCGCTTTTCCATATATCGGTCAAAGTCGGCTTCGTTGTTGGTATCTAATAAACTCATATCGTTTTACTTTTTTAAATGGGTTAGTCGCTGGTTAGATATAGCAAAATGCCGTCTGATATTTAGTCCCGGCCATAAAATTCTGTCCAATGCAATGGGATCAGACTTCTATCATGCAGTATATGAATTCATGACGGCCAAAATTGCAGTGTTGCCATTCTATTGCGTATTCTCCGTCAAGGTCAAAGTCGGGATAGCCTTTATCCATCCATTTCTTATGGTTATTCCAATGCCGCGATGTATTGTGCATACCCTCGGTTGTGGAGAATTGCTCACACGCTACCCCCTTACGGCGAGGTTTCATATATAGCATATCGTTTGTAAGCAATACCGCCAATCCTTTTTTTACCGATGGGAAACGCTTTTTCAGAAGTTCCAGCCGTCTGACATCTTTCCAAAAGTTGTATTGCACAATGTCTTGTGCCGAATGCTCTTTCAGCAACGTGACTTCCGGAAGCTGTTCTCCGAAACGCGATATGGGATCAACGATTTTTTTCGTGGGATATTTCAACTCTACAGCCACATAGTCATCATCTCTCCTCACCACTATGTCGATATAAAGTTCATTCTTCCACAAGTATCCATCCAACTGATTGAATGGTACGTAATACTCCACATTAACTTCTTTATAGTTGCCGCTTCGCATCAGGTAAACAGATAGTTGTATCTGGAAATCACCTTCATTAAAGAACAATGTTTGTCTTCCTGAAAGAAAAGACCGGATGTCTTCCTTTATGGTATCTTCAACTGTCATACGGTTATTTCTCCTTGATGTTTATATTTATATAGGTTGCTTCCAACCACCGTTACTATATCGGAGCACACAAGAGCCATCAGAGTTTTGTGTAAATATGTCATCTCCTTGCCAACGTGCCAGAACTATCTTTTTGCCGTTACCGTCAAATGATGAAATCCAACCTCCTTTGTCATTGCAGATAAGCACTTTGCCGCTGTTGGTTGTCACCAGCATTTTGCCGTTGCCCGGGTGAACATCAACGAAAACAGCCGCTCCACCCGATTGCGGACGTAATGAGAAAAGCCTACCTCCGAATTGATTGCAGACTACGACCTCTCCGTTTGCGACTTTTGCAAAATTTGCCATTGGTTCAGACGGAATTAGATTTGCTCTATGATGAAACTTGAAGAGGTGTAAATCTGCCAGAATTTCTTTCCGAGCTGAGTCTCGATAGCCTCTTTTACCTGCTCGTGGGTAATGTTGCTCCAATTGAATGCTTCAACAATGATGCTGTCTCCTTTTCTGTGTTCATTTGATGAACCGTGGTTGTTCTTTGCTGTTAATCGAAATCTTGCCATAGCCATTTGTTTTTAAGTTTTTCATTTAGGTTAGGATTTATGACAAATCCCCGATAGGGCAGAAAATAAAAAGGGCCGCTCCCTTAAACTTTTCTCTCATTGGGGCTGATAGGCTCTGGAAATTGCCTGCAATATCTCAATAAGGAAAAGTAGGTTGCGCCCTGTGAGGGTACAATCCCGCTCTTCGACTTATCATTTGGATATTGCTGCTTAAATTTTCCAGATTTATCAGTGCCAAATAACTTGTCTACAAGTCGTTATGTATGTATTTTATGCGGTTTTCTGTTTCGTGTTTTCGGTGTTAGTGTTTAACGTTGACGCTAAATTACTAAAAGTTTCCGAACCTGCAAAACTTTTTTGAGAAAACCGACAAAATAACATCGCAACCTACTTTTTATGCAGCAGCCTATCTATTTTGTCAGCCAACGTGGCATACATACCAAAACCACCCTCGATATTTAGTCCCCAAAAGCTTTTTTTTTAATTTTTTTCATCCCCGCCCCAAATCCCCGTCCCCGGTACCGCGCCGATCTCCGAGCGGCGCCCAAAGTCGCCCCAAAAAGCCGCTATCACCCGGCCCCATCTATAGCAATCCCGAAAGATCCACCCGGAAAATGCCGCTTTTCCAAGTCTTTTCAGCCCAATTCTGCCGTTTTTCCAAGAAAATGCGGGTTCAGCCGAGCGTAAGCAGCCATTTGGCGAGCGGCGTTACCTTGATGGAAAGGCCGGCCGATTCTATGACGGTCTCTTCAGAATAAGTCACTATCTCCGCCTCCTCCAGTCCGTAAAGGCGATGGAAAATGGTGAGCGCCCTCACCTCGCGGTCGAGCGTGTCCGCATCCTTCACGCTGTAGCAGGCTTGTATTCCCTTCTTCACATTCGGGAGATAGAAGTCGATTTCCACCTCCTTATTGTAGAAGTAGGGCTTATAATTGTCGTCGGAGATGCCTTTTTTGTAAAGAGTGGCCGCGCACAGGTTTTCCAGAAGCGAGGTCTCGCTATCCGAAAGAAATATGTTGAGCAGGCCATTGTCGATGAAGTAGTGTTTCCTCACCGTGGCACGTTCTGCAAACTTCGACGCCCAGTTTTCAAGAGGAAACAGCATGCAGGCGTCGATGCAATGGCTGATGTAATCGGCAGTCGAAGTCGGGGTTATCGGGCATCCGCTTGCCTTTACTATTCCCGCGAGCCTGTTGAACGAGGTCGGGGTCTTGATGTTTTCGGCAAGCCGCTTGATGGTCAGGCGCAAAGCCGTCTCGTTTTTTATCTTGTTGCGCTGTATGATGTCGCCGAGAAGTATTTTCTCATATAGATCGTTGAGCCAGCGGCGCTTGTTGACAAACAGATTAAGTTCCGGAAAACCACCCCAGAAGAAATACCCCTCCAGATTGCGCTCTACGAGCCCCCTCGTGCTGCCATACATCCAGTCGGCCGGCACTTCTATTCCCTTTGCGAAGAGATATTCACGCAGCGAATAAGGAAACACGTGTTGCTCCAGATAGCGCGAACCCAATATTGTGGAGATGTCCTTGCTCAGCATCTTGGCATTGCTGCCGGTGACGTATGCCAGATATTTCTGATTGGCGAGCCGGCGGGCGAAATGTTCCCAGCCGCTTATGTTCTGTATTTCGTCGAGAAAAAGGATCGGTTTGTATTCATACATTGATGAATACGTGGTGAGGATGGTGTTGAAGTCATCCACGGTGAAATTGAGCAGCCGTTCATCGTCAAAGTTGATGAATACCATCTCTTTCACGCTGTGCCCCTCCCTTATGAGCCGTTTGGCCTGCAGATATTGCATGTATGACTTGCCCGACTGGCGGATTCCGACAAACACATACCTCGCGTTAGGTTCGAGCTCGGCCTCACGGGGTATGGCTGTTATGTCCGACAGTATCTCCTGCCCTTCGATTATGATTGATTTCAAGATTTCCTGAGTGATCATGTCGCAGATTTTTTTGCAAAGATAATAAAATTTATCCAATGGCAATGGATAAAAACGGGCAAATTTATCCAATGGCAATGGATAAAAACCGGTAAACGTCGCAGGGCGGAGGGGTCAGAGCCAGGAATTCTGGCGGTCGCGGACCGCTACCGACTCGCTGAGCATGCGCACGAACTCAAGCATCGACTTCTTGCGGTAGGCATCTTTCGATATGTGCACGCAGCCGTCCATACGGTTGTCGGCTACCGCCAGCGGGATGGCCTTCACGTCATGCTCGCCGTGGATGGTGGCCTCGGCAAGTATCGACACCATCATGCTCTGCCTGATGAGCTTGAGCAGGATGTTCACCTCGTTGAGCTCTATCTTCACCTTCAGGTCGCAGCCGGGCGGAAGTATCGAGTCGAACGCGTTGCGCGACTGCAGCCCCTTCGAGGGCAACGCCAGCTCATAGCGTTCAAGGTCGTGGAGCGTAACCTCCGTCAGCGACGCCAGCGGATGAAACTTACCGACCACGACCGACAGCTTGTTTTGAAAAAGGATATGCGACTCTATCCCCTCCGCAGGCGCGGTAGGCTTGAAGGCGAGGGCGAAATCCACCCTCCGCTCGCGCAGCATCTCCATCAGCTCGTTCATGGTGCGGTAGAAGATATTGAGCTTTATCTTCGGATATTCTTTCGTGAAGGAAAGGATGGTCTCGGTCAGTATCGGGCTGAAAGAATATGTCACCCCGATGTTGAGCGTGCCGGTGGCGAGGCGGTTGAGGTCGTTGATCCGCTGCTGGCACATTTCGGCCTCATATATTGCCTGTTTCGCATTCTCGAGAATGGTCAGCCCTGCCTCGGTGAGCGCCACGTTGTGGCTCGTGCGCGTCAGGAGCGGTTCGCCCAGCTCGTCCTCAAGCTGGCGTATCTGTTGGGAGAGGGTGCTCTGGGTTATGCAGAGCGCCTTGGCCGCCTCCGAGAAATTGAGGGTGGAGGCAACCTTGACGAAATATTTCAGTTGTCGCAGTTCCATGTCGCAAATTTAGTAAAAAATCCCGGTATCATCATCGTGTCGCCCGGAAAGATATATCACCGAGTAGCCTGGAAAGAAATCTTCTTGAAGAGGAATATCGGCACCACGGCCCCCACCACCATGCTCAGCAATATGGAGCAGCACGTAAATCCGTTGTAGCCCAGGATGTAGAAATTGCGCAGGAATTCCTGCTGCGAGTCCGAAAAGATGCAGAGCGCCAGCCCGGCGAAAGTCTTGTAGGCATAGATGCCCGGAATCATGGGGAGCAGCGACGGGAAAAGATAAGTCTCGGCCGGTATCCGGGATATCGGCGACACCGCCACTGCCAGCACTCCTATCAGGAAGGCGGCGATGAGGGTGGCCGGGATGATGTGCACCCCAATGCAGCCGAGCATCAGCGTGTAGCGCAGCGAGTGGCCCGCGGCCGCTATGAGCGCGCAGTAGAGGAAGGCTTTGCGCGGCGGACGGCTGATTGCGGCGAAACCGATTGCCGCTATTGCCGAAAACAATGCGTCTTGCAGAATATTCACAAAAATAGCCATGATTTTTTTCTATATTATATTAGCATCCGGGGTGATTGAAACAGACCCGGAATTGATACATCCGCGTGGTTGAACAGACCGCGGATTGAGCCATGCTGCCCGGTCAGAACATGCCGATGTGCATCAGCAGCATCCCGGCGCAGAGCCCCGTAGAGAGGCAGCACGTCAGCACCAGCGCATCGGAAAACCTCACGAAGGCGCTCAGATAGCGCCGGTAGAGGAAATCGCTGAACGAATTCAGAAACGGTATGCCCGGCACGAGATAGAGCACGCTCGACCCTATGGCGATGTCGGGCGTGGAGCCGATGCCGAAAAGGGTGTCGGAAGCCGCTATTACGGTCGACACGAACGAGCAGGCAAGAAACACGAGGCGGCAGTCGATCTTCCGCCGCAGCATTATCTGCTTCAGGTAGTAGCCCGCCAAAGTGGCCAGGCCCACGATAGCCATCGCCATGCCGTCGCCCCCGAAGAGGCGGCAGAAAGAGGCGTTGGCAAGCGCCACGAGCAGGAGCTCCATCAGCGGATTGCCCTTGCGCGGGGCCACTATGGCCTTCAATTGCTTTTCGGCCTCGCGGAAATCGGTTTTCCCGTCGGCGATGGCCCAGCTCAGGCGGCTCAGACGGGTGTTGACGGTGTAGTCTATCACCTGGTTGCGCACCGTGGCCACATACGTGGTGATTTCCTCCCCTTCTCGGGTGGCGGCGAGGTGGATATGGCGCGGCATCACGGTCATCTCCACCGTCATGCCGTAGGCTGCCGCTATCCGACTCACGTTTTTCTCCAGACGTATGCAGGTGGCGCCCGATGCCATGAGCCATGAACTGTAGTCGGCCAGAAACTCACACAGCTGCCGCGCGGTTGGCGCTCCTGCCCCGGATGCCCTCGCAGCACCGGAGTTCGCGAAATCCTCGGAAGCCGCCACAGCCTCAGAGGTCTTCAAACTCGTAGTCATAGTCGTTCAGGTCGCTGGGGCGGGCATCGCCGGGTGCGAAAAACATTTCTCTTTCCGAGCCTGACTCCACGATATGGGAGTGCCGGTGGCCCTCTTTCCTGCTGTTTTTAACTTTATAAATAGCGTCGATGATGAATACCACCGCCACCGCGGCGATGATCAATGTCCATGTAAGGATTGGTGTGTCCATGATAGTTTGTTTTTTAATGTTATTTTATTCCGTCTGCAATGAGTTCCAATTTCAGATTTCAATGATTTCTCATCTCAATCATCAATGGTCTCTCATTTCAATCGGCAAAATAACAAAACAAACTCCCGACGGTTGACCCTTTTCAATGGTATTTTCCAATAACGGCTATCGCCTGCGCCGATAGCAGCCCCGGTCCCGTCCGTCCCGGATGGGAATCAAGACCCTAAGATAAGGAGAAGCAGGCTGACGAGCAGTATGCTCAGGTCCACGAGCTTGGTGCGCACGTTCTTCTCGTGGAGTATTATCACCCCGTAGAAGAACGATATCAGCACGCTGCCGCGCCTTATCATCGACACCACCGATATCATGGCGTCGGGAATCGAAAGGCAATAGAAGTAGGCGAGGTCGGCTCCCGTGAGGAATACCGAGATGCCGATGATGGCCCAGCGCCAGCGGAAGGGGGTGTTGCCCTGGCGGTGCACACGGCGCAGTATCAGCACCGCTATTCCCATCATCAGCAGCTGATAGAGCGAATACCAGCTCTGCACCATCAGCGGCTCCATCTGCACGTAGTTGAGCAGATACTTGTCGTAGAGCGCGCTCACGGCCCCGAGGCAGGTGGCGCCGATCGACATCCACAGCCATTTGCTGTGCTTAAGCGAGAACCCCTCCTGCGAGCCCACCTTGCTTATCATGAAAAGCGACGCGAAGCCCAGCAAGATGCCGGCCCACTGCAGCAGATTCAGCTTCTCGCCGAAGATCAGCAGCGCGCCCACGAGCACCATCACCGGCCGCGAGGCATTGATGGGCCCCTGGATGGTGAGCGGAAGATGCTTGATGGCGAAATAGCCAAGTATCCACGACGACAGCACTATCACAGACTTCAACGCTATCAGCCCGTGACCCGCAAGCCCGAAGCCCGGGCCATACTGACCCTGCGCGACGCACTCCACAAGCACCGGCGACATCAGCAGCGTGCCAAACAATGTGTTGAGCAGCAACACTATCGGCACGTTGTTGTCTTTGAGCGATATCTTCTTCATCACGTCATAGAAACCCAGTCCTACGGCCGACATTATTGCAAATAGAATCCACATGGAAAATTTTTCGATATTTTATTTGGATAATTAAAATTATTGTTGTAATTTTGCGAGTGTATTAGTAGGCTAAAACACCGCGACAGTCCGGCTAATATATAAAGAATATAAAGCGTTTCAAAGACAATAACAATCTTACTGTAAAAAATGCCACAAACCACAGTAATATCGCTACGCGACATCAACAAGACCTATCCCGGTGCTGTGCCGCTGCATGTGCTCAAAGACGTCTCGCTCGACATCCGACGCGGGGAACTCGTCTCGATCATGGGCGCCTCCGGCTCGGGAAAATCAACCCTACTCAATATCCTCGGCATTCTCGACAATTACGACTCCGGCACCTACACCCTCGACGGGGTGCTCATCAAGGACCTATCCGAAAACCATGCCGCCGAGCTCCGCAACCGCATGATCGGTTTCGTGTTTCAGTCGTTCAATCTCATAAGCTATAAGAACGCCCTCGAGAACGTGGCGCTCCCGCTCTTCTATCAGGGTGTGGGCCGAAGGAAGAGAAACGCGCTCGCCATGGAGCAGCTCGAAAGGATGGGGCTCGCCGACAGGGCGCATCATCTCCCCGGCGAATTGTCGGGCGGACAGAAGCAGCGTGTCGCCATCGCTCGCGCTCTCGTCACCAACCCTTCGCTGATACTCGCCGACGAACCTACCGGTGCCCTCGACTCCCGCACTTCAAAGGAAGTGATGCAGGTATTCCGCGAACTCAACGAAAGCGGAATGACCATAGTGATAGTGACCCACGACCCCGGAGTAGGGGCAGCGACCAACCGCATCATCCGTATCGTCGACGGACGGATAGCGCCCGACGAATAATCTCATTTCAACCGGAGATAATCTCATTTGAAATATGTTTGACC
>JAUNFY010000031.1 GCA_030524805.1 Bacteroidales bacterium
GATCATTGCAAGGATAGAGATTTTCCACTCTTTTTCAGTTTCTCGACAGCGTGTTCAAGAGATTCAGTCGGCTCGATAATGTTATAGTCCGACCAATAATCCTCGTCCCAATACTGGTCGACGAGGTCATAAAATATCTGACGCGGTTTGAACGCATCTTTGCGTGTTATTCTCGCCTCCGTGCCTTCATCTCTGTCGACCACCACCATCTCGGTATATGCAGTATAAGCAGATGAGAAGAGCCTGCGTTTCATGTCGCATTTGAACCGCATGACATTCTGGATATAGTTAAGGTAAGTCTTGCCATTGACCTGCTTGTAAGAAACCACAAATTCCACCTTCTGAGGATTGAAACGTAGACCTCTCGGTTTTTTGCGAAGAACGGCTGCAGTCATTTTAGCTTTATCACCCGGATCTATTTCAAACTCAGCTCTTGTAAACGCCATCAATTCCATATCGACATATAATGAACCTCGGAATTGGGCATAACCGCGCTGAACCTTCGGCCTGAAGTCAATGACATACTGCAATCTGTCGTCGATAAGCTCCGGGGTTTTCATTTTGAAATCATAGTCCGACAACTCTTTCTCCGAGAACAAGGCATCCGCATTTTTTACAAAATCCACACAGACTGCAAGATTCGGGCCTCCAGCGATTTTTACAGCGATTGTGTCGTTGCCCTTCTGGCTTACAAGGCGCCTCCCTCTTTCGATCTGCACACGGTCGCCCGCGATCTCACGCTTGTTGTAGGGCGTTTTGTAAACGTCAATGGCTGCTTCCGATACTCCGATAAAACGGCGTCCTTTTTTAATTGTCTCCCTATAGAAAACTGAAAGCAGATCGTTGCTCAACGAATAGTTGTCCGGAATTTTCTTGATTGCTTCGGCTACAATCTTAACAGGATCGCCGCCATAGACAACGACCTCGGATAATTCCACGACCTGTCGGTCCAATCGTATTATATTGCTGCCTTTCCTAAGGCTATCCAATGGAACAGCAACGGTGGAATACCCCTTGATGGAAAAAGAAACCTTACCGACAGAACCGGCCGGGCAATTCAACGAAAAATAGCCATCGGCATTGCTTATAGTGCCGATACGACTGCCCATTAAGGATATATCCACACTTCCAAGTCCTTTCTTGTTTCGGGCATCAACTATCCTGCCATTGACCGTCACGGTGGAATTACCGGCAACAGCGCCTGCCACACAGTCAAGCCCCGAAATAAGACAGCATATAATGATGATAATGATTGATCCGGTATATTTCATGATTTTACATTTTTTCACGATGCAAAATTACAAGCAACCAGACAAATAAACATGACAATATTTTCCGTAAGTATTGCCAATTTTTCCGTTTTTATTATAAAACGGATTTTTTGCAACTGTCAGGGAACAGGCATAAGGGCTATCCCTTCGATTTTCCATCCATCGCCGGATGAATCTTCATGAAAATCTATTGCATCGACATCTTCCGGAATAGCCTCATAGGTTATTGAGAAAGAGCCGCTTCCATCACTGTCCGCCACTTGCTTCTGCCCCAAAACAATTCCGTTGCTGCCGAGAGCGGAGTATTTTCTACCGGTAGAATCCGTAAGATAGGTATCGGCAGGTATGCTTATCGGCTTATCGGGGAAAAACACATAGGAGAAATAAACCTTAGTCCCCTCTTCATTTATCTCTATCCTGTCTATGTCGAGCGTATAGTCGGTGTCGAGCGTGCGGTAATGCGGGAACCGTATCGTCCTGGCTCCATCCGACACTTCATACTCAGTAGCACCTTTGGACCGTAAGAAGAAGTTTACTTTCTGCTTCAACGATCCGGTGGAATACCCTATCCATGTACCCCTAATCCTACCAGCCGGGTCAATGATAAGGAAAGTGGGATAGACTCTCAGTCCCAATCTGGTGAACAAACCGTAGTCTTCCTTTCCTTCGTTCCAGTTGTTGCTGAGCAACGGAAGTTTTGCAGATATCTTTTGCCAATCGCTTTCTTTATCAAGCGAAAGGCTGATAAGTTCAAGATTATCTTCATACTTATCCTTCAATTCCTTAAGTTCCGGAATAGCTCTTATACATGGAGTGCAGCCACCCGTCCAGAAATCGACCAGACGCCATTTCCCCGCGAATTCCGAAAAACGATGTACGCCTCCTTTGAGATCAAAAAATTCGACATCAGGTATCTCATCGCCAATTCCGAGATGAGAGCCTGCAAACAGGTAATTGTGCATGGAGCGAGCCTGCGGCGTATTTTTCAGAGAGTCATCAAGATTGGCATACATGGACCTCATCTCTTCCGAGAGTATGGCATCATATCGCAGCATCTTGGCTAAAACCTCGGCCTCGTCCAGCCAAACTCTCCCTACCGGACGGGTCTTTAGAAACTCAAGACTACGTAGATCTATCACCCTTCTGACAGAATCAGACCAGTGCAAGTATTCCGTACCCTTAAACCGGCTCTTGTTTCTGTCGCGAGCCATGATTTCCTTCTGAACCTCAATCCAAAGTTGCCTGCTGTTGTCTATCAGCATTTCAACCTCATCCTGTTCGGGAACGTTGCTCTTCACGGGCCAGGTATACAGGTAATTGTCGACCGCATCCACCTCTACATGTGCGCCCGGTGTCAGATACAACTTGTGGCGCATGCTTGGAAAGGCGAAGGTGTTAAAATAAAGGTGTCCTACAGTGAAACCCTCACCCACAGGCACTTCAAGCCGGAACCTGCCATTGGCGATGGTGTCGGAAACGAGACATTCCTCTTTTTTAGTGTCTTCAGGATAGAAGGTGACTACATAGTCGTCGGGCAATACCTCACCATGACCGGTAATGACCGCTATGCCTTTATTGACTTCAGCGGATTCTGCTGCGGAGGCAGCGAGTTGAACCATAAGTAATAGCAGACAATAAAATCGATTCTTCATGCCAAGGTTTTTTATTTGCGGTTAGATTTACAGTCAGGCTTCGGAGATTGCCGCAAAATTACTAAAAATAATAGAAAGAATCAAATTTATTTCATTGTTATTTACCAAATGAAGTTGCCCGGACCCAATAATTGAGTCCGGACAACTTCATCCATAGCAAAACCGGAAATCTACCTGCTACAATCCATATTCACTGAGCCAGTCTTTGATATCGTCATCGGAGACATCATTCATCAACAGACCTTTTGCCCACATTATGCCGGGATATGCCTCATGCAGTTCGTTCTCGCTGTTGATTATGTTGCTGCCTCCGGAGGTCATGAACGGCACTACGGTCTTCCCTTTCAAATCGTTGGATTCGATGAAAGTGTTGATGATGGTTGGGTGTGTGTTCCACCAGTTGGGATAACCGATGAAAACTACATTGTAGTCCGACATATCCGTTACCGAATCTTTGAGAGCCGGGCGGAAATCACGGTTGTGCATCTCTACATACGAACGTGAAAGAGAGTCGCGCCAATCAAGGTCGGAGTCTGTATATGCCACAGCAGGTGCAATCTCGTGGAGCGTGCCACCGGTGAGCGCCGCAATGCGCCGGGCAGCCTTCTCCGTAATTCCGGTTGCCGAGAAATAGCATACAAGGATTTTCGAGTCGTCGGCTTCAGCACTATCGCTGCCGGTCTGCTTTTTGGCACACGACTGGATTGCAAACGCTGCGAGCACGACTGCCACCGCAAGATAAAGAAGTTTTCTCATTGATGATTCGGTTAAGAGTTATTATTCCATTATTCAATGTGCAAATTTATAACCTTAACTCCAAAGTCGCATTACCTATTTTTCGGCTTTCATTACCATTTTCACTGAAAGAAACATCATGGGGCACCTGCCCTGCCCGGGGCCCCTCTGTCCGGGAAGTCTTTTCTGAAATTTTGTAAAAACGACCCGAAAAAAAAGTAACAAACATCATGAAGTCTGTAAGTAATTTTGCACTTGTAAAATTATAAACAGACATTGAATATGAGACATTATCTTTTTTTCCTTCTTACGCTCTTGACTTTCGCAGCATGCAGCGCAAACGAACCGGATAAATCCGGAGTGGCTCAACCCGGCGAAAACAACGGTGTCGGATATTTTTCAGGCAAGAAAGTGCTCGTAGCATACTTTTCATGGGGCGGGACCACAAAACGCATGGCCGAGCAGATACAAGACATCACGGGTGGCGACCTGTTTGAGATCGAGCCTGTAGTCCCCTACCCCACCTCATATACCCCTTGCACCGAGGTGGCATTGGAGGAACGCGACAACGACGCACGCCCGGCCATCAAGAACAGCGTGGCCAACTGGAACGAATACGACGTGATATTCCTCGGCGGCCCCGTGTGGTGGCATACCGCACCCATGATCCTCCACACTTTTGCTGAGAGCTACAATTTTGAGGGCAAGACCGTAGTGCCCTTTACAACCTACGCATCCACCTACCGCGATGAAACCTTGCAGGCTATCGTCGACATGACTCCCGATGCCGAGCATCTCGAAGGGCTCGGACTCACAAGCGGCTCTATCAATAAAAACCGCATTCAGACATGGATCGACCTCATCAACGAGCAATGGGGCAATCTCAATCCCGGCGGGGCAACTGCTCCGATGGAAGGAGTGGTCGAGCTCTGGCAACGTGGCAATATTCCCGGTTTCCGTGAGAACATAAATAATTCCGACGGACCGGATTTTATGCCCAATATGCTGGTATATACAGTGCCTGAGAATGTTCAACCCAAAGGTGCCGTGATGATCTGCCCGGGCGGTGCATTTGCTTTCCGCAGCATGCAGAATGAAGGCTACGACATAGCCGATATGCTTGTGCCGATGGGCTACCAGTGCTTCATCGTAAACTACCGTATCAACCCCTATTCCATGCAGGCCAGCGCAACCGACCTGCAAAGGGCCATACGCTATGTAAAGGCTCACGCTGAAGACTACCGCATCAATCCGGAGAACATCGCGCTTGTAGGGTTCTCCGCCGGAGGCATATTGAATGGCGAAGTGTTGCTGAACTGGCGCGACCTCACCAACGGCACGGTCCTTGACAGTTCATACCGTCCCGATGAACTCGACAACGTGCCCGTGTCGGCATGCGCTGTCGGCATGATATATTCCTTCTACGGGCGTCTAAGCGTGTCGATGAACGATGTCGAGACGCTGCGTGCCGCCAATCTCCCTCCCGCCTTCTATTGCTGGGGAACACGCGACGGATTTGCCGGACAGTTTACCCAAAACTCAAATGCAGTGAAAGAAGCCGGCGTAAGAGTGGAGACCAAAGTGCTTGAAGGTTTTCCTCACGGATATGGCAGCGGAGGCGACGACTCTGTATGGGGCAGTGACTTCGATGCATTCCTCACCCCCATCATGCAGGCAAACACTACTGCCGTGAATGAGATGAGCGCAGATCTGGCTAAGAATACTACCGAGACATATTATGATCTTAACGGACGAGCGGTATCTCCTGATACTCTCAGCCGTGGTGTATACATCGTAAAATCTGAAAATTCAACCCGCAAGGTATTCAAGACGAACTAATGCTGCGACTCAATCCCACCGGCACCAAGATTTTGAAAATCCTGCATTTGCTTGTCGTCATGACATGGACTGTCAGCATTGTCGCAATGTGGGTTCTTTCTTGGATTTCTTATGATACAGGGCAAGAGCTTTTCATGTATTATAAGTGTATGGTTTGGATTGACAGACTTCTTACTGTACCTGCGGCGATATTGAGCATTTGTACAGGAATTTTTTACGGTTTGTTCACGCCCTGGGGCTTTTTCAAGCAACGATGGATTATTGTTAAGTGGATAGTTTGTGGTATCGTGATACTGCTTGCATCACTGGTCTTTTATCCGGCATGTCAACACGCTTATAGTACGATACTTCAAAATTATGATGCTGCATTGAACAACAATCAGGTGCTTACCTCACTAAAAATGGCTCGAGACGCATCATTCTATCAAGCAATAGCATTGATTTTTCTTGTTGTAATCTCTGTTTTTAAGCCGTGGCGCAGATATAGACCTCTGAATATCAAATAAACACATAAAAAAAAATGAATAACTTTCGTAAAATTTCCGGATTAACGGTATCTTCAGTGGGCCTCGGATGTATGGGCATGAGCCACGCATACGGTGCGCCGGCCGATAAAAAGGCAATGAAGACCTTGCTCGCCGATGCAGTGGAGATGGGTTACACATTGTTTGATACCGCTGAAATTTACGGCACCGACTCGAACCCACATGAGAATGAGGAACTGCTCGGCGAGGCTTTGAAGCCTTATCGTGATAAGGTTGTGATCACGACAAAATTCGGTCTTACATTTGATAAATCGCACGAACCGGGGCCTTATCCTCTTATTCCGGATTCAACTCCGGGGAATATACGGAAAGCTGTTGATGGCTCTCTACGTCGCTTGCAAACCGACCATATCGACCTATATCTGCAACACCGCATAGACCCGGACGTGGAGCCGGAAATTGTAGCAGATACTATGTCGCAACTGATACAGGAAGGCAAGATACTCCATTGGGGTATATCGGAAACCACTGAAGAATATCTCCGTCGCGCCCATGCGGTATGTCCTGTAACGGCTATACAGAACCGCTATTCAATGATGGCAAGGTGGCACGAGGATATTTTCCCGACGCTTGAGGAATTGAATGTAGGCTTTATCGCGTTCTCTCCGCTTGCCAACGGATTGCTCTCAGATTTCTATACTGCCGATTCAAAATTCAACCCGAAGAATGATTACCGGGCGGCGATGCCTCAGTTCAGCAGGGAAAGTTTCGAGGAAAACGAAATGCTGTTTGAACTCATACGTAGGCTTGCCGATGAAAAGCACGCCACTCCGTCGCAGATTTCTCTTGCGTGGATGCTGTGTAAGAAACCATATATCGTGCCTATCCCCGGCACCCGGCATCTTTGCAGACTTAAAGAAAACATCGGGGCAGCAGATATAAATTTGTCGGCAGAGGAAGTCGAGGCAATCGACCGCCAACTCGACATAATACCGATGAGTGAAGTATTCGGCGGATCTAAAATTGTAGAAACCACAAAAGTATGAAACCATGATTAAACGAATAATATTTGGATTGGCTCTCTGCATTGCAGCCATTACTGCCACCGCACAGTCGCCGGTTCCTTATGCGGAACTCAACAACGGTTTGAAAATGCCCCTTTTCGGAATCGGAACATATCAGGATCCGGGCGACAGCATCACTGCCGACGCTGTGAGCTTCGCACTCAAGAACGGTTATCGCCACATTGACACCGCGCATGCCTACGGCATAGAGCGTGGTGTAGGACAAGGTATAAAAGATAGCGGTGTGCCACGCGAAGAAATCTGGCTTACAAGTAAGATCTGGCCGAGCGAATATGGCGAGGGCAAGACCACAGAAGCAATCGACAAAATGCTCGGCCGCCTCGGCGTGGATTATATCGATCTGCTGTATGTTCATCAACCTATGGGCGATTGGCGTGGAGCCTGGCGCGACATGGAGAAAGCGGTCGAGGCAGGAAAAGTCCGTTCGTTAGGCATCAGCAACTTTGATGCCGCCGATTCGCTTTATAACGCAGTCATGGAGTTTGCGAAAATCAAGCCTGCGGTGTTCCAGATTGAATGTCATCCTTACGCGCAGCGTCTTGAATGGCGCAAACGTGCCGCCGCCGACAACATTCAGGTAGAATGCTGGTTCCCGCTCGGAGGCGCAATGAGCAACGGCGCTCTTTTCAAAGACCCGACAATAATGGAGATAGCCGAGGCACACGGCAAGACTCCGGCGCAAATAATTCTCCGCTGGCACATTCAGGAAGGACTCTCGGCTATTCCCGGAGCAACCGACCACGGATATATAACCGAAAACATCAATATCTTTGATTTTGAACTCACTCCTGAAGAAATGGCAGCCATGCGCGCTCTCAACAAAGAGCAACGATTCTTCAACATGAACTACAAAGAAGCTGAACAATTCATGCTCAACTGGAAAATGGACGATTGAAATGATACCAAAAGTAATCTGCCACATAATGAGTTCGGTAGACGGGCGTCTTCTGCCCGGACGCTGGACCGCACCCTTCGACGGCACAGCCTCGTCGGAACTTTTCAAAGAATATGCCGCTATCGGCAAAAGCCTTGGTGCTGACGCATGGATGTTCGGAAAGGCTACCGCCCGCGATGCTTTTCCGTACAAATTTATGCCTAAAGGCGAACCGGTGGGCGAAAGCGGAAAGGTATTTGTGGGCAACCGTACTTCATCAAGACTGTTTATTACCATTGACCCTGACGCCGATATATTCTTCACTTCCGACCGTCTGCGTGGCGACAATATACTCGTGATACTCGGAACAAATGCAACCACCGACTATCTTTCCGCACTTGAGGAAAAAGGTATCTCCTACATTGTGGTGGATGATGTATGCGATCTCCGCAATGCACTCACCCTTTCGAAACAATATTTCAATGTGCGGACCATCTCGCTTCAGGGCGGAGGCATAATCGACGGCGCGATGCTTGCACAGGGACTTATCGACGAATTGAGCCTTGTGGTCTATCCAGGCATAGACGGACTCGCCTCCTCTCCCTCTATCTTCGAATATCTCGGACACCCTGGAGAGCGACCTGCCGCCGGCCAGGCTCTGGAGCTTCTCTCTGTGGAGCAAATGCCTCATGGCATTGTCTGGTTACGTTACAAATTCCATAATATATCGGAGTAATCAATCATGAAAGGATTTTCAATATTGGCAGGTATCGCAATAGTATTGTTTTCTGCCGCAGTGTTGCAAGCACAGGATTCAATCCCGACAAAAGGCTTTGCTGCTTTCGATGAAACGGGCGTATTCAAGCCTTACGAGTTCAACCGTCATGCTGTCGGTGATGATGAGATACAGATTGAAATACTTTATTCAGGTATTTGTCACAGCGACCTGCATAATGTTCACGGCGACTGGCGCAAGGAAGAATATCCAATGGTTCCGGGACACGAGATTGCAGGAAAGGTTGTCAAAGTGGGCAAGAATGTCACAAAATTCAAAGTCGGAGATTATGCCGGTGTGGGATGTATAATCAACTCATGCCATGAATGTGATTTCTGCAAGAATGGGCAGGAGCATTATTGCAGTAACACCGTTTCAACGTACCACGACCATGACCCTTACCACAATAATGAACGTACACAGGGAGGTTATTCCAATAACTATGTAATATCGGAGGACTACGCGATACTCATTCCGCAAAATGCTGATTTGTCAAGAGTCGCTCCGTTGCTGTGTGCCGGAATCACAACCTATTAGCCGATTAAATTTGCCGGAGTTAAAGCCGGCGATAAAGTCGGAGTAGCCGGTTTTGGAGGTCTTGGCTATATGGCAGTACGTTATCTAAAACACCTCGGTGCTGATGTTACAGTATTTGACTTAACTGAGGATAAACGTGGAGATGCCGCAAATCTTGGAGCGGAACGGTATGTGAATGTCACTGATCCGGATGAAATGAAAGGTCTTGACAACACTTTCGATTTTATTATAAGCACCATTCCGACGAATTACGACCCGATCCGGTATATGAAGATGCTGAAGTGGAACGGCCAGATGTGTATAGTCGGTATTCCGTCAAACGAGGATATGCCGACAATCTCAATGCGTTCTTTTATAGGAATGGCTGACCGCAGGCTTTTCGGCTCACGCATAGGCAGTATTCCTGAGACGCAGGAGGCTATAAACTACTCGGTAGAAAACAACATCTATCCCGAAGTTGAGATTATTCCGGCTGATGCGGAAAAGATAACTGAGGCATACGACAAAGTGCGCGACGGCAAAGTCAAGTTCCGCTATGTCATTGATATGTCAACTCTAAAATAATCACATTTGATGGAAGAATATACTCAAAGCAGAATGACTGCTGTTCTGGATAAGGACAAGACCAACAAGGCGAACTACACTTGCAGTAATTTCCATTTCCAGACACCTATAAATGTATATTTTGGCAAAGATGCCGTATCGCATCTGCCGGAATTGCTGAACGGTAAGAAAAATGTCCTGCTCGTGTATGGCGGTGGTTCAGCAAAACGAAATGGAGCGTATGATGCCATTGTTTCCGAATTGCAGGCAAATGGAATAAGATGGTTCGACTTACCTGATTGCATCGGACCTCATTACGCCTTTGTCAAAAAGGGTATGGAGATATGCCGAAGCAATAATGTGGAATGTGTGATAGGAATCGGTGGCTGCTCCTGCATGGATATTGCCAAGATGATAGCTTTCGGAGCAAAGCATGACGACATCTGGGATTATCTTACATTTAAGAAACCGGTGACCGGAAAAGAAGACAGGCTTCTCATCGGAAGTGTTCCGACATATCCCTCCGGTGGTTCGGAAGCAGATGCCTCGGCGGAGATTGACGATCTTGAAACCGGTGAACACGGCTCGTTATATGGCTTCTTTGCCGACTTTTCACTGCTTAATCCGGAGTTTACGTTTACTCTTGATGCCGTGCAGAGTGCATACGCCGGGGCTGTGACATTCATTCAGGCAAGTGTTCCGTTTCTTGGCGGATCATTCCCATTGACTGACAGGTTTGGACTAAGCATCATGAACACCGTGCGTGACAGTATAAAAGCCGTTCAGTCAAATCCGATTGATTACGATGCCCGTGCCGCTCAGATGTGGGCTTCGGCGATGACTACAAGCAAACTGCTGTATTGTGGCAAACAGTTATCATGGTGTTTCAGTCTTTATAATGATGTTGAGATTATCCGCCTCTGTATGCCGTTGCATTACCGACAGGCATTTACAGTCCTGTTCCCGGAATGGCTCAGAACAATAGCCATACATCACTGTGAAGATGTCAAACGTTATATATGCGCAATATTTCCGGATAGCACTGAATCTGACGGCAACATTATCAACTATGGCTGCGACAGGCTCAAAGCATATTTCAAAAACATCGGTTTGCCGACAAGTTATTCGGAATATGGCAAAGTGCCTGATGATGCGACATTGCGCAATGCGGCAGAGCAACTTGCGGGCGACAGTGCTTTGTCCGTTGATGAACTTGTGGACATGTTCAAGGCTTGCCTGTAATAAGATAGCATGAATCACATAATTGCCATATTGAAAAACTGGACGCTGCCAATAAGTATAACAATGGGGACATTGGTGTTTCTGATGTTCCATTGCATAAATGTATTGGCTCCATTGAAGGCTCCGGTTGAAAGTTTTGTCGGATTCTTTATCCCGACATTGGTGTTTGTGATGCTGTTCATTACATTCTGCAAAATTAACCCGCGCCACATGCAGATAAAGAAATGGCATTTGATTCTTGTGCTGTTCCAGATATTGTCATGTGTGCTGATTGCAGCTGTGTTATTTTTCTATCCATCATCCCCTTACAGAATAGGAGCTGAAGGAGCGATGGTATGTCTTATTGCTCCGACAGCAACCGCAGCGGCAGTAATAACAGGAAAGTTGGGAGGTAATGAAGCCTCACTCACATCATATACAATCATCAGCAATTTGGCTGCGGCGGTGTCGATACCGGTTATTTTTCCTCTTATAGAAGGTCGCGGCGATGCAACATTCATCCAGCAGTTGATGGTTATAAGCCGACAAGTATTCCCTTTGCTCATCTTTCCTTTTTTTCTCGCTTGGGGCATACGCTTATTTTTACCCAAACTGTTGGAGATCATTCTTAAACATTGCAGCTCACTTGCATTCTATCTCTGGGGGATTGCCCTGATGGTTGTTGTCGGTCAGACGCTACAGTCTTTGGCTAACAGCGATGCGAGCCATGCAACAATATGGACCCTTGCGATAATTGGTCTTCTGACATGCTGCATACAATTTGCCGCCGGAAAAATCATTGGTGGTTGCTATAAAGACCGAATAAGCGGCGGTCAGGGACTTGGGCAGAAGAATACAGTATTCGCAATATGGATTTCATATACCTATCTTTTGCCGGTCACATCTATTGCTCCGAGTAGTTATATCCTGTGGCAGAACATCATAAACAGTTGGCAACTGTGGCATTATAACAAGAAACAATCAAAAAAATAAATCATATCAAATGGAAAAATTCACATATCAATATCCCGTAAGGCAATATTTTGGAAAAGGGTGTGCCGAAGAAGCACTGAAAAAAGAAATGCCTGATATGGGCAATGTCGTCATGCTTGCATACGGCGGTGGCTCACTGAAACGCACCGGCCTGTATGACAAAATACGCGGCTGGCTTGAAAATGCGGGCAAAACCGTTGTGGATTTCGGCGGCATCATGCCTAACCCGACTTATGCCAAAGTTCAAGAAGGAGCAGAGGTTGTCCGCAAAGAAGGTGTGGACTTCATTCTTGCCGTTGGTGGCGGTTCGGTAATCGACTGCTGCAAAATCATCTCCGCTCAGGCAAAGACTGACGAAGATGTCTGGGATATATTCTATAATGAACACCGTCTGCCAACTGAGTTTGTTCCCTGCGGTGCTGTCGTTACGGCATCCGGAACCGGTGCGGAACAGAACAACGGAGCTGTGATAACCCACGAGGAAAAGAAACTAAAGCAGGCTCTTTTCGGAGCCTTCCACCGTTTCGCCGTGCTCGACAGCGACCTTACGCTCACTCTCCCGATGCGGCAGGTGATCAGCGGGGCTTTCGACACTCTGAGCCACTGCATGGAAACCTATATGGGGCAGCCGTTCGCCACCAACGTATCGGATGAAATCAACGAGGCGATAATGCGCAACGTGATTAAGAATATACGTGCACTGATCGCAAATCCTGATGATGACTTTGCCCGTGGCGAATTGATGTGGGACTCCGCAATGGCGGAAAACGGAATGTTGAAACTCGGCAAAATGACCGACTTCCAATGCCACATGATTGAACACGCAGTTGGTGCTTACACCGACTGCAACCACGGTCAGGCTCTTGCAGTGATACACCCGGCACTCTATCGTCACTATCTGCCGGAAGGCGCACCAAAACTGGCGCGGATGGCCCGTGAGGTATGGGGTGTGCACGACAACGACGATCTGCGTGCGGCAAACACAGGTATCGATCTTCTCGAAGACTTCATTCAGGAAATTGGTATGCCTACACGTTGGAGCCAGATGGGAATCACTGATGAAAAGGTGTTACGCGATTCTGCCGATACCTGTGTGCTTACCCCAGGCTGCTGCAAGAAGTTTACCCGCGATGAAATCTTTGAGGTTTTGAAAGGGCAACTATGATGTAAAAATGGTAATAATTACCGAAATTTGTATTAAGCAAATGTCTTATGGTTTTGTTTAATTTGCATATCAAATAAAACTACTATATGAAGACAGTAACATTAAACAACGGGGTAGTGATGCCTCAGATAGGCTACGGAGTTTTCCAAGTGTCTCCGGCCGAATGCGAACGTTGCGTATCCGACGCATTAAGCGTCGGATACCGTATGATTGACACCGCACAAGCCTATCATAACGAGGAAGGAGTAGGAGCGGCTGTGAAGAAAAGCGGCATCGCGCGCGATGAACTCTTCCTTGTGTCGAAGATATGGATCTCCAACTATGGTTTCGACAAAGCTAAGGCTTCGATCGACGAAAGTCTGCGCAAACTCGGCACCGACTACATCGACCTGATGCTCCTGCATCAGCCTTTCTGCGACCGCTACGGTGCATACCGCGCCCTCGAGTCCGCTTACAAGGAGGGAAAAGTACGCGCAATCGGTGTAAGTAATTTCTATCCCGACCATTTCATCGACCTTGCAAGCAACGTGGAGATAGCTCCGGCTGTCAATCAGGTTGAAACCCATGTGTTCGACCAGCAGATTGAGGCTCAGGGCTACATGAAGGAGTTCGGCACACACATGATGGCGTGGGCTCCTCTTGCCGAGGGACGCAACAACTTCTTCACCAACCCGGTGCTTGAGGCAATCGGTAAGAAATATGGCAAATCTGTCGCACAGGTGGCCCTCCGCTGGCTCATCCAGCGCGATGTGATCATTATCCCGAAGTCGGTTCATGTGGAGCGTATGCAGCAGAACATGGATATATTCGATTTCGAACTGACTGATGAAGACATGGCGGCAATCGCGGCTCTTGACACGAAGACGAGCCTCTTCTTCGACCATCATGCGCCTGAAGTCGTCAAGATGTTCATGGGCTGGAGATAAACAATGCGATAAATGTCATGAAGATAAGCAGTATTATAAAATCGGTCGCAGTCTTGGCCGCCCTTCTGGTTGGATTTAACCTGTCAGCGGCCGAACCGACCGCACAAACAGAGAAAAATATGAAATCGATAATAGTATATTTCACCCACTCGGGCAATACGGAACTCGCCGCCAGGAAACTGGCGGAAGTGACCGGCTCTCCCCTCGTCAGGATCCTTCCCGCCGAACCTTACACTGCGGCCGACGTGGATTGGGTAAATGAGAAATCACGCTGCACCCAGGAGCATCTGAACCAGACATTGCGTCCGGCTCTCAAACCTCTTGACGTCGACTTCAGCCAATACGACAGGGTATATATCGGCTTCCCGATATGGTGGCATGAGGAGCCTGCTGTGATCCGCACATTCCTTGACAACACCGACCTGAAAGGCAAGGAACTCTATCCCTTCTGCACATCCTACGAAAGCCCTATGTCGGAGGCTGACGCTACATTGCAGAAAGGATATCCCGACCTCAAATGGCATACCGGCCTGCGGCTTCCGGCAAGCCCCGCAGCCATCAAGGCATGGATATCAGAGTAAGATATTAAACAAGTCTGTATTAATTGAGGGTGCTACATGATTCGAATCATGAAGCACCCTCTTCCTTTGGCAAGGCTATAATCTATGAACAAAACAGGGAAATCAGGATCGGGACGCTGATCTCGAGGATTATGCCATGAAACAACGCGGCTGACACGAGTTGCGTGTCGGAAGATTTACCACCCCCCACAATCATTGGCAGGCAGACATCCATTGAATTGATTCCGGCAACCGAGATCGCGGCTTCGCCCCGACCTCGTCGGGAAAGGTATTGGCACGACAGCAGCGCTATCATTTCCCTGACCACATTTGCAAGCAAGGCAATGGCCGCGACAGATGCGGCTGCCTCAGCACCGACCGTGGCTTCCTTAAACTGCGCTATCAGCACCGACGAGAGTGTGTAATACCCGAAGCCGCTTCCGATAGCCATTACATCTGATGTTGAATCTTCAGTGAAAATCATCGTGGCAATGAAGGTGAATGCCAGTGTGCCGATGATGGTGCACGCCGGCAGCAGCAACAGTCGGGGATTGAAATTCCTTACAATCGATTTGAGATCGGGACGCATACCAAGTCCCAAGCCGACCTGCACGATGAGGGCATACAGGCAAAGCTGCGGTAAGGAATACTCAGCGACGAAGTCGGGCATGAAACCACACCAGCCGACAAATATACCGGCAAACACCATGAGAGGAAACAACAGATGGCTCATTTCCCACCTCCTTTCCTGTTTGTGAATTTGACACACGCGGTAGTCGCCGCAATACTTCCCGCCGCACCCAGCAAGGCGATAGCTCCGGCCTTCACCCCGTCTTTATGGATATTCGACAGGATGGATTCATTTGAGCCGATGCTCAATCCGAACATGAAGAGCAGGATAAATATAGTGACGGGAGTGGTAAGGGAAAGAACTTTCCGTAAGCCGGAGTTGCGACGGAGGATATAGCCGGCGCCTGCCGATACAATCAGCAATATAAGAACCTTGAACATAAGTTACATATCACAATTAGGCCTGAACCTTTTAAGTCCAGACAGTTAATATAAAAAGATGGAGCGATGCCTTTACGGCCACGACTTTATGTGATACAGTCGTGTCAGGCGTGTGAATGTAACTTAAATGAATCCGCTGAACCAATGCACATGAACTACCCTGCACAGGCGTTCTTCTGCCCGAGCATTCTGACGTTTTATGTATTTGGTAGCTCTAAACATGATTCAATATTTTATGCAAAGTTAATAAATATTCCCGAGATAAACAAACCGCGTCGGCAATCCCAAAACACAACCAACTAAACAACAACCATTTACTTAATTGTTACTATATATTAAAAATCAATATATCCCGCACAGACATAGTTTGATCCTTCCATTGTCAGTAATTTTGGTAATATAAACCGGAATCCATTTAAGTCTGTGTTGAATAATATTGTGTAATTTTGCAAGCGTAATTGATCTACGCCGGCTGGCTCGGCATGGCAACATTTCCAATATCAAAGACAATGGATAAAGACGTTATGATACTGACCGGAGCGGGTCAGGGAGCATTCATCACAGGCGCAGGCTTCCTCATCGACGGCGGCGCAACTGCATCATATTTTTATGGATCTCTAAACCCGGACAAAAAATGAAAAGACCTTACATAGTTTGCCACATGGTGGCATCAATCGACGGACGCATCGACTGCTCGATGGTAGACAAAATCAGCGGCGATGAATATTACGACACTCTTGAAAAACTCGACTGCCCCACGCTGCTCGAAGGTCGTGTGACGATGGAGCACTACAACGCGGCGAAGGAGCCGTTTGTGGCCAAAGACCCTACACCTTTCGGACATCCTCTGGTGTATAAGGCTGTTGAGTCGGATGAGTATATGATAGCTGTCGACACTCACGGAAAATTGCGCTGGCCGGCATCGGAAATCGACGGTGTTCCTCTCATCTGCATAGTCAGCGAACAGGTACCGCAGGAATATCTTGGAATGCTCCGCAGCGAGGGCATCTCCTATATCTGCACCGGAAAAGATGCCATCGACCTGCCGGCAGCTATGGAGCTGCTGCTCACAGAATTCGGAGTGGAACGCATGGCCATACTCGGAGGCGGCCATATCAACGGCGGCTTCCTTGCCGCCGGCTTGATCGACGAGGTGAGTCTGCTGCTCGCTCCCGGCATCGACGGCCGCAAAGGACAGACCGCACTGTTCGACGGCATACCCGACATGGACCGTATGCCGGTGCGTCTGTCGCTTGAAAGTGTCGAAAAGATCGGGAATGATATATTATGGATACGGTATAAAACCACCGGTAAATGAGAACGACAACTAAAATGAAAAAATTATTAATATCTACAATTATAATTGGAAGCACCATTATGGCAAATGCAGAGAATCCTACTAAATTGACCGCAACCGAGGTCAACCCAAACCAGACAGCCGGACGCGCCCAACTCGGCGAATTCGCTCCGAAGTTTGCTGAACTTAACGACGACGTGCTCTTCGGAGAAGTATGGAGCCGCACTGATAAACTTTCAAAGCGCGACCGCAGTATCGTCACCGTAACGGCCCTTGTCAGCAGCGGCATCATCGACCAGTCGCTCTCCTTCCATCTTCAGGAAGCAAAGAAGAACGGTGTCACAAAGACAGAAATATGCGAGGTACTGACCCAGGTGGCTTTCTATGCCGTATGGCCGAAGGCGTGGGGTGCTTTCCGTCAGGCCGTGGAGGTATGGAAAGAGAGCACAGATGCGTCAGACGCAAGAGAGAAATTTGAGCAGGAGTCGATTTTCCCGATCGGCGAGCCGAATGAGGCTTACGCCGAGTATTTCATCGGCAACAGCTATCTTGCCCCGCTTTCGACCGATCAAGTCAACTTCTCGAACGTGACATTCGAGCCCCGCTGCCGCAACAATTGGCATATACACCACGCCACGAAAGGTGGCGGACAACTGCTCGTAGGCGTCGCCGGACGCGGCTGGTATCAGGAAGAAGGGAAACCCGCGGTTGAAATACTGCCCGGAACGGTGGTGCACATTCCGGCCAATGTGAAGCACTGGCACGGCGCGGCCGCCGACAGTTGGTTTTCCCATCTCGCATTCACTGTTCCCGGCGAAGACACCTCCAACGAATGGCTCGAACCGGTCTCCGACGCCGAATACGACAAACTGAAATAGCCACTCCTCCACCCTTCGCACAGCAAGATGCGCAACACACCCGGACGCGCATCCCACAAAAAATATCAACTGCCAATACCACGATAGCGAATGGTTTTCTATCGTGGTATTGGCTTATTTTTAAGGACACATACACTCATTTAAACTCAGATACTTTTTAGTATTAAAGAATTGGCTTTGTCGACGACGGAGGTGTCGAGGCTGGCGAGGTAGATCCGGGTGGTGGCTTCGCTGTCGTGGCCCATACCTTCGCTGATCACGCTCAGGGGAATGCCCTTGACTTTGGCGGCACTCGCCCATGAGTGGCGGGCAACGTACATCGTCAGCGGCAGGGTGATACCTACCATGCCCGCTATCTTCTTCAGGTTGTGATTTATGTTGTAGCCGACATTGCGGTAGGCACACCGCTCGTTGATGCCATTTGTCTTTATGATGGGGAGAAGGTATTGTGTCGGATTGTCGGGATATTTGTCGAGTATCGCCTGCATTTCAGGTGTCCATTCTATCGTCAGCTGCTGACCGGTCTTTCGGCGGCGATAGATGATATATCCGTGCTTCAAATCAGTTTTCTTCAGAAATGCCATGTCGATGAAACTCATGCCCCTGAGATAGAAACTCATGATGAACATATCGCGGGCATAGTCCAATGACGGCGAGAGCGATAGGTCAAGTGCCTTTATCTTCTTGACATGGACGAGCGCTATGGCCCGCTTCACGGTCTTGTCCACTCCTGTGTAGACATGACGGAAAGGATTGCGGTTCTCGATGATGTCTTCTTCAACGGCCCGGTTGTAAACAGCACGGAGAATACGGGTGTAGAACGATATGGTGTTTGGCGAATTGCCGCGTTGCTTATGCCATGCCTCGTATGCTTCCATTATCTCGGATGTCAGGCAGTCGAGCATGATGTCTTCTTCCTTCCGGAACTTCTTGAAACTGTTGAGTGCCGCCCTATATGTCTCGGAGGTTCTGGTCTTGCCGTTTTGCTTCAGCTTTACAATCAGGCCCTCCATGAAGTTGAACAACGAATACTCGCCGGCATATCTGCGAAACTCATCTACCACTTCATCTGCCGTGTAGGAAATGCCTTCAGCATCAAGGCGCTTACCAATCCTGGTCAGCCGCTCCACATCCCATCTGATTCTATCACGCAATGAGAGGATGAAGGACCTTCTTTCGCCGGATTGCCCGGGCGTCACCATCGAACGGCTCTCGTCCCACTCGTCGGGCAAGACGTGATATTCGGTGTTTAGTTGTCGTACTTTTCTTTCATGGATAATCTGATAGTAGATTGTTCCCTCCCGGTCAGCGATCGCGGATGGTCGGTATTTTACTTTTATTGAGGCCATAGTGCTCTTTGTTTTTAGTCTATAAGATATAGACAAAGAGCCGCTACGACATAGACAAAAGGACACGCCTCCCACTCTTGGCAATCGCACGCCTCCGAATTATATCCGGCGCTTCACCACTTATCACATCAATACCGATAATCTTAGCAACTCATTTTTATACAGACAGAAATTGAAAGCAGCTATGATGCGTTGCAGAAGAATATACTGGTAGGATATATTGATGCGATGTTGAATTACTGTCAACGCTTCTACAACCGTCAGTTCAGTATGCGGCAGACGGAGAACTCTGATATACTGACTCGTTTCAATGCTCTTTTGTCAGAATATTTTGAAGCAGGATTGCAGTCCGACAAAGGCTTGCCCGGCGTTCAATATTTCGCAGACAAGATGAACATGTCGCCTAATTATTTCAGTGATGTCATAAAACGATATACAGGTGACAAGGCAAGCAACATCATCCGCGAGCATGTGATACGCCTTGCCAAAAATGCGCTTAAATCATCCGGCAACATCGCCCAAGTGGCATATTCCCTCGGCTTTGAATATCCCCAGCATTTCACACGAATGTTCAAGAAACAAACCGGCATAACCCCGAAACAATACCTCAACAATCAATAAGAAAGCGTCTTGCGAAGGAAGGACAGCGCTGGCACTCAGCGTATCATCCGACACGGATGTGAAATGACGAAGTCTCTTAAATCATCCCGAGGGTTTGTGTTTGTATTTCCATTTATAGTCTTAAAATCTCATATTACTTCAACGGTCGTTACGATCACTGCCGTTACTGAATTATGAAAATACATAAGACTACCATATTTTATATATCCATCACAATTTTATATGTATCCATAATGCACGCCGGATAATTCTATATCATGCAGTGATTGTGGATATAGGACATAAAGCAAAACCTCTGAAAATCGGTAATATTCAGAGGTTTCCATCAGATTGATAAGTTTTTGTGATCCGCGTGGGGCTCGAACCCACGACCCCAACATTAAAAGTGTTGTGCTCTACCAGCTGAGCTAGCGAATCTCCAATCAAAATAAAGCTTTCACTCTATCTTGCGCTTCAAGATGGGCTTGAACCAACGACCCCCTGATTAACAGTCAGGTGCTCTAACCAACTGAGCTATTGAAGCATTCCTTATTATTTTTTGCGCTTCAAGATGGGCTTGAACCAACGACCCCCTGATTAACAGTCAGGTGCTCTAACCAACTGAGCTATTGAAGCGTTTCACTCTCAAGAGGCGTTGTTCCTCTCAATTGCGATGCAAAATTACTGCTTTTTTTTGAACTGTGCAAATTTTCGGCATACTTTTTTTGAAAAATATTTACCACACTACCTTAAACCACTTATTTTCAACGCTATTACAATTCAGTTTTGCGAAGGCGTCAGCGGACTATAAATGTGCATTTTCCCATTGCGACACCGGACATGAACGGATTGCGCCCGAAGCGGGATGAAAAAAAAATCCCGGCAGCTGTGCTACCGGGATTTCTATTGTCACTGCCCCTGAGGGTAGATTTTCCTATCAGTTGGCGGCGTAGGGCTCAACGTTGATGAACCTGCGACCTTCCTTGCCAGTGGTGAAGACAACGATGCCGTCGACCAGAGCGAAGAGAGTGTGGTCTTTGCCCATGCCTACGTTAAGACCGGGGTGGTGAACTGTACCACGCTGGCGCTTGATGATGTTGCCTGCCTTGCACTTTGATCCACCGAAAATTTTCACGCCAAGACGTTTGCTTTGTGATTCGCGGCCGTTCTTAGAACTACCGACACCTTTTTTATGTGCCATATCTGTTTGTTATTTTTCGATGTTTTTAACTAATACTTTGGTGAACTGCTGGCGATGGCCGTTGAGGCGGCGATAGCCTTTGCGGCGTTTTTTCTTGAAGACAAGAACCTTGTCGCCTTTAACGAGAGGCATGAGGACCTCACAGTTAACTTTTGCTCCTTCCACGGCAGGAGCACCGACTTTCACGTCGCCGTCGGCGTCGAGAAGCAGAACTTTGTCGAAAGAAACGGCGTCGCCTTCTTTCACTTCATCGCCGAGATGGTGCACATACAGAAACTTGCCTTCTTCGGCTTTGAACTGCTGACCTTTGATTTCTACGATTGCGTACATTTTATTTGTTGATTTATTGATGGTTGCGTTGGGCGCATGCGGTTATTTCCACACGTCTTGATGAGCCTTGGCGCGAAATGCGATGCAAAATTACTGTTTTTTTTTGAATTGTGCAAAGTTTTTCGGTTATTTTTTAACCCGTTAGCCGGACAAAAAGCTGACATCAGCCTTGCTGAAAGATTGCTTTCTCTTTGCCGCGGCATAAACCTTTTGCTCCGTCAAAGCGTTTTGGTAGAGAAAAGAGATTATGCTTCAGGCATAATTCGAATTATCTTTTATAGAAACTTTTAATCTTATTTTAATTATGAACACAGCCCCTCTTCAAGGTATAAAGGTCGTAGACTTCACTGAAGTGCAGTCCGGCCCTTCATGTACGCAGATGCTCGCGTGGTTAGGCGCGGAAGTAATCAAGATCGAACGCCCGGGTGTTGGTGACGCCACACGTAAGGAACTTCAGTTCAACCCCAACCTTCCCAGCTACTACTATCTGCAGCTCAACAGCGACAAGAAGTCGCTCACCCTGGATGCAAAGACCCCCGACGGCAAGGAAATTCTAACAAAGCTCATCAAGGAGGCCGACATATTCGTTGAAAACCTTCACCCGGGAGCAATGGATAAGTTAGGATTCAGCTGGGACGTGGTCCACAAGCTCAACCCGAAATGTATCTACGGCACAATCAAGGGTTTCCCCCTCTCATCGAAATATGCCGACCTTAAGGCATACGAACCGGTGGCACAGGTGACAGCAGCCGCCGCCTCCACCACAGGCTGGTTTGACGGCGACTACAACATCCCGACACAGAGCGGCGCAGCGCTTGGCGACTCCAACACCGGCATGCACCTTCTTATCGGTCTGCTCGCAGCCCTCATGCAGCGTGAGAAGACAGGTGAAGGATGCTTCGTATATCAGTCGATGCACAACGCTTGCCTCAACCTCTGCCGTATCAAGACACGTGACCAGCTCACTCTCGACAAGATCGGATATCTGACCCAGTTCCCGCAATATCCCGACGGAAAGTTCGGCGACTGCGTTCCCCGTTCGGGCAATATCGAGGGCGGCGGCGTGCTCGGCTGGACCTACAAGTGCAAACCGGCCGGCGGCTATGACTCTGAGATCGACGCCAACAACTACGTCTACATCATCCTGCAGCGCGAGCCCAAGAATTTCGAGCTCTTCTGCAAGGCTATGGGATTTGAAGACTGGCTTACAAACCCCGACTTCAACACTGCCGACGCCCGCGACCGCAACAAACAGGCCATCTACAAGAGAGTGGGCGAATGGACTGCCGACAAGACAAAATATGAAGTAACTGAATATCTGGGCAAGTTCGGTATTCCTGTAGGCCCGGTGCTCTCCACCAAAGAGGTGATGACCGATGAATCACTCTACGACGGCAACACTCTGGTAAGAATCAACCAGGGAGGCGAGATCGGCGAGTTCGTGACTGTGGGATGCCCCTTCACCATGTCGAACTATCAGCCTACCTACGGCCCGGCTCCTGAGCTTGGCGCAGACACGGATGCCGTGCTGACATCGCTCGGCTACACAGCCGACCAGATCAAGGCCATGGCTGCCAACGGCACCACCGCACGCGTTCCGAAACCGGCCGCACCTGCCAAATAAGTGTTATAAAAAATTACCACCAGTCGAGGTCAGATCTGTCGGCACGGTCTGACAGATCCGACCTCTTTTTTCTATTCCTTATTCTTAATACACATATAATATTATGGACACAACGACAGCAAAAGCCCCCACCGCACCGAAATTTCCGGAACAGGTGACAGGCATGTATATATTGGCTGAAGCCCTCAGGAGGGTAGGCATCAAGGATGTCTATGGTCTTGTCGGCATTCCGGTGACGGAAGCAGCCTACGCGATGCAGAAAGTAGGTATGAATTTCTACGGCTTCCGCTTCGAGCAGCAGGCCGGCATGGCAGCCGCCACCCACGGTTATCTCACCAAGACACCGGGCGTGCTCCTCACCGTCTCGTCGCTCGGATTCCTCAATGGCCTCACCGCCACCATCAACGCTACGGTCAACTGCTACCCGATGATTCAGATTTCCGGTGCATCCGACCCGCAGATGGTAGACATGGACATGGGCACCTACGAGCAGCTCGACCAGCTTAACGCAGCCCGCCCCTACGTGAAGGCAGCCTTCCGCTGCAGCCACGCCAAAGATATTCCCCGCGCCATCGCGCGCGCTTATCGCGCGGCAGTAAGCGGACGACCCGGCGGAGTATATATCGACATGACCACTCCCGCCCTTGGCGAAATCATGAATGCAGCCGACGTCGAGAAACTCTTCATCGATCCCGTAGATGTCTATTCCCCCGTGGCTCCCGCACAGGAAGCAGTGGAAAGAGCGGCTGAGATGATAGCCAACGCCAAGCGTCCGGCCTTCCTCTTCGGTAAAGGCGCGGCCTACGCTCAAGTGGAAGATAAACTCAAGACCCTTGTGGAAACCTACAAGATTCCTTACTATCAGATGTCGATGGCCAAAGGCCTGCTGCCCGACGACGGTCCTTACAGCGCGATATCGTGCCGCAGCGAGATCATGGAGCAGAGCGACGTGGTGATTGTGGTCGGCGCGCGCATCAACTGGATGCTCTCGTTTGGCAAAGGCAAATGGAATCCTGACGTTAAATTCGTGCAACTCGATGCCGAGCCGAAGGAAATCGACCGCAACGTAGGTATCGCAGCTCCGCTTGTAGGAGATATCGGCCTAAGCCTCGATGCCCTTATCGCAGCGCTGCCCAAATACAAGATGCAGGCAGATCCGGCATGGCTGGCTAAACTTCAGGCCGACACCAAGGTGAAGAACGCCAAGTTTGCCAAACGCCTCGCCGATGCCGCCAACACGTCACCCATGACCCACTGGACGGCTCTCAACGCCATCAAGCCCGTCATGGCAGCCAACCCCGACGTTATCCTTATCAACGAAGGCGCCAACACACTTGACGACACCCGCGACACGCTCGACCAATATCTGCCCCGCCACCGCGTAGACTGCGCGAGCTGGTCGATCATGGGCATGGGCATGGGCTCGGCCATCGGCGCAGCCGTCGCCACCGGCAAGAGTGTGGTTGCCATCGAAGGCGACTCCGCTTTCGGATTCTCCGGCATGGAACTTTCAACAATATGCCGTTTCAACCTGCCGGTCACTGTAGTGATATTCAACAACGGCGGCATCTACAACGGCGTGGGAGTAGACCCAAGCGGCAAAAACGCTCCGGCTCCCACCACCCTCCAGATCAACGACCGCTACGACAAATTCGGCGAAGCCTTCGGAGCTCAGTCGTGTCTCGTCACCACTCCTGAAGAACTTTCCAAAGCCCTCACGGTAGCGATCGCATCGAAAAAGCCCGCGCTCATCGAGGTAAGGCTCGCGTCCAACTCCGGCGCGGAGAGCGGCCACATCGGCTATCTCAACCCGACACCGCTCATCAACTACACAGTCTGAGACATTCCCCACCCTCAAGGCTCCGGGGCGGCACCGCACCCCGGAGCCCGACATTCTACAGCAAGGTGATTATAAACTATTAAAACTTTGATTTATGGAACATATTATTTTATACGCGATTGTTCCTATCATCGTCGTCATGCTCGCGGGATATATCTCCGGCAAGAAGGGCGTCTTCAACGGTGATGATTCGAAAAAATTCAACAAGGTGGTGCTCGACTACGCCCTTCCGGCAGCCTTGTTTGTCTCGATTGTGCAAGCCACACGTGAAGACCTGGCGAAGGATATCAAGCTGACCATCGTGTCGCTCATCGGAATCATGGCGTGCTTCATGCTTGTCTATTTCGTATTCCGGATGTTCAAGAAAAACACCGGTGCCGACGCAGCCGTCTCGGCCTTGATCAGTGGTTCGCCTACCATCGGCTTCCTCGGTTTTGCCGTGCTTGAGCCTATTTTCGGCACCACTCCGGCTGTAGCCCTCGTGGTCGCTATCGTAGGCATCGTGGTCAATGCCGTCGGCATACCTGTAGGTCTCTCGCTAATGAACGCCTCGCTTGAGAAGCAGCCGGGCAACAACAAGAAGGAAAGCGCCTGGAAACCGGTGATTCACGCTCTGGAGCAACCTGTGGCATGGGCTCCTATCCTCGCAGTAGTGTGGGTACTTGTCGGAATTCCATGGCCCGACTGGGCAAGCCCTTCCTTCAACCTTATCGCCAAGGCGAATGCCTCGATGGCCGTGTTCTCAGCCGGCATCACATTGAGCTCCATCAAGATCCAGATCAACTGGCAGGCCGTGCTCGGCTCCATCATGAAGATGATCCTCATGCCTGCGGTCGTGCTCGTTCTCGGTCTGGTCTTCCACATGGATCCGCTCAACCTCAAGATGCTTGTGGTAGCATCCGCACTCCCACCGGCATTCTCGGGCATCATCATCGCCGACGAATACAACACATACGTCGCTACCGGCACCTCGTCCCTCACACTCTCAGTGATACTTTTCATAGGCTTCTGCCCGCTTTGGATCTGGCTTACCGATTTGGCAATCGGAGCCTTCTGACCGGGCTTTATATTAAGAAAGAAGCGGATCCGCCAGCGCGGGTCCGCTTCATTTTTTTAATACCTGAAATCGAATTGATATCAGGCATTTTTGCTTTGTGGCCTAAGGCATCTTGTTGTCTGTCCGGCGGGGGTTGTTGTTGAGTTGGCAAGTTGCCTGCTTCACATTCTCTGCCGTTGCCTTTGAGTAGGTATCCTCAGCTGAGCCGGGATATTCCTTCTGATTCTTGTTTTTATTTTCCATAATAATTTCAGTTTAAGGTTTTCTAATAAAACACCTCTCCCGCCTCTTCTGTTTAAATTATTCAAGTTTCGCAGGCTCAACTTGAAGGTTATGAGGTTAGTGACAGCACGATTCAATTTCATGAGATGGGGCTTATTTCAAGAATTTAAACAAAAAAAAGCACGCAGCAAGAGAAGAAACTCTATGCTGCGTGCTTTGGAATATTTGATTACGTTGTATAATATTTTTTGTTTTAGCGGATTAACACTCTCTTGTCACATATTATGTAGAAACCTGGTGAAAGTTTTTCAATATCCTCTTTAGTGGCATTCTTCTTAAGAAGTATGCCATTCATGCTATAGATATTCACCACCTTAGTGCCGTAAGATAATAAGTCAACGCTATTGGGGTCCAATACTGTTATCAAGCATCCTGCTGTCAGATTGTTTGACGTAAACACCGAGATAATTGCACTACCCTCAGCAATTGCTGTAATCAATCCATCATCAGTAACTGTAACAATTGACTCATCGCTTGATTCCCATATCAAAGTCTTATCAGAAGCATCTCCAGGATAGACAGTTGCAATCAGTTGTAAAGTCTCTCCAACATTCAAAGTCTGTTCAGGAACTTCGATTGATACGCTTTCTGCGGGTTGAAGAACTATGACTTCACATTGAGCGGACTTACCGTTGGCCGTACTCACGGTGATTGTCGCGGTGCCGGCCTTGACAGCGGCAACAACACCTTCATCATTCACTGTCGCAACCTCTTCGTTGCTTGAAGTCCATGTCAGAGTCTTGTCGGTGGTGTCCGCGGGCGACACGGTCGCTGTCAGTGTGGCCGTCTCACCGGTGTTAAGGGTTAGTTCAGACTTGTCAAAAGTTACGTTGTCAGCGTCTATAACGGTTCTTTTTTCGACTCTTGCAGACTTGACAGTAAGAATATTACCCTCCACATCGAAAGCATTGACAATAATGATAAGATTACCATCTTCAAGTGCAGAAATATCGATGTTGGTGGTACGATTTGAAGAAACCTTCTTTATCTTATTGGCAATCGAAGCCAAAGCCGCACTATCATCAGATGCACCATTTATTTCAGTACCGGTGTCTTCATTAATGATACGCCAAGTGAATCCAAAGCTCTCTCCAGAAACATCATTGAGGCCAAGCGATAGTACATTATCGTTCAATGATGAGAAAAGCACATAGTCGGTCCCAGATTCATCCGGTTCGAATATTAATGTTTCTACGAAATTGTAGGTATATTCATTACATGCATGATCACCTACCATCATATCAGAAAGCCCCCATATTCCCGGCACAGAGCCTTGTGGAAGAATATGAGTGATTTGATAATGTCTCCATACTGTTGGATCTCCATTGAAGAATAATCCTTGATTATCATGATAGAACCAATCGCCATGCAATGACCCTTGTGGATCCCTAAATTCATATCTACAAGGACCGAATCCTGATTTGTCATCACGTGCATAGAAGTTTACCGTCACTTTTGTTTCTCCATCAGGGGCTTCAGGATGTGTCGGTTCCGCAAAAACAACTATTCTATTCAAATCAATCTCCGGAGCTTGAGTATCAGGATTTGAGGTCTTTATAAATATCTTTTCAATAGGCTGATCATCCGGAGAATTACTGAAACGAGTATGGGTTTCAGTCCCGGCATAATCATAGGTATTAAAAAAGGTTATATAGTAATCTGCAGTTGGATAAAATTCAGTTATTACGTATTCTGCAGATGCCATTTGAGTTTCCGGATCGTATGTTCCCCACATATCTGTAAAACCAGTTCCGCCATCGTTAAAACCCGGGGCATCCGCATATATTCTTGTGACTACTTTTTCAACTCCCACATTATCCAAAACTTTTGCCTTTACAACAAGTTTTTGGCAATCATGGCCATCCACGTTTACAGGCGTCAATTCATATTCAAGACTTCCAGGCACATACTCAGTAGGCTCGAGGTCCTCCATAGGATTGTTGATAAATACATCCGTGACGCAGTCATTTCGACCCTCATATCTTGCATTGCCCTGAAGATCGAATAAATCTATACTGTTGGGGAACCAATGTCCAGCCTTTGAATATTTACTAACTTTCACTTCTCCCATCAGATGATAATTGTCACCATCAATAGGAGACAGCCACATATCTACAGATTGTTGATGCATCAAGCCATCATCACCGATAAAACTTGGACTTGAAATCCTTGTGAATGCAGTTGACGCACCATCCTGATACCCGTCAATATGGTTTATCCCGACCTTCATGATTATGGTCTTGTCCTCATCCTCTTTGCCCATAACCTTGATATCCACAGAATTTATTTTTCCGGGATAGTCGTAATCCGGCCAAAGGTTGAGCACCTCAAACGTCAGATAATCCGGTATGGAAGATATATATCGGGTACCGTGCATTATTCTATCACGGATAAATTCGTATTTTGGCAATGAACGCGACATCAAAGCTTCAGGATCTTTTAAATAAAATGCGACAGATTCCGCCATATCCTCATTTGGATTTTTACCATGAGCGTAAGATGTAACGAACTCTACATCTTTTGTAGTCGACCATCCGTGAGAACTGTTAGGATCCTGATACCATCCACCTATTTCAATCCATTCATTCTTGATATTATCTGAGAAAGTGAAGGCCCACAACATGTGCGTCTTTTCATGAAGAATAAGTCTTAAAGTGTCAAAGTTCTGATTATTGCCACCAAATGAATTCTCCATGAATTCGATATAACCATTTTCCACACACCACGTGACAGCAGCAGCCTCAGGATAAAGAGGATGCTTGTGTCCGTTAAGGCGTCTTATCAAATAATTGAGGTGTGGAATTTTATGGAAGCCCTCGGGCATTTCCTCAAACATATTTATGATACTCACGAGCTCTGTAGGTGCAAACATTTGAAAATGACCGGAATCCTCATCTGTAATTCCAGCAGTTAATTCTTCATAATTGACACCTAATATGTGACAACCAAATCTTTCCCACAAAATTTGATCCGCCTTATCAACATTGGTTCCGGAATCAGTAGCGAACATTGTCAAAGCATGATGCAGTCTTTTGGAAAACAATCTTCCCCTGACACCATCGAGATTGACAAGGAATGGATTTGCATAATAAAATGCATCCTTTGATATTGTCACCTCTATTGCATCACCCATATCGGTTATTTCAATGTCATCCGCTAAATGTTCAGCTGTCAATGTAAATTTTGACATCTTCTCATATTGAGTTGGGAGTGTCTTTATTGTTTCCACCATACGATATGCATACTCCTGAGTCCATATTTCATTTTCGTCTGAAAGCAAAATATTATATTGATTTAGCAAAATATTAGACGAAGGCACGTCAGAAGGAACAATCATCTTTCCAAGAAATTCTATCTCAACGGGTTTGTTGACATAGCTGGTAGTAGTGTAACCACCGGCACTTTGATCTTCAGACCAAGAGAAATTCCACTCGTCGGGGTTTTCGCTTTTCTTGGTGACGGCTATCCTTAGAGGTTCGGAAGGAGTCACGCTTCCGTCGGCATTGACAATTACAGTCAACGACTCCATAAGATTATAGCCATTTCCTTCGGCTTTTACGGCATGTTTTCCTGCCGGAACATCGGAGAAAGTGTAATCACCATCCTCTGTCACCGTGATTGAATTAAGATACTCAGACGATGAAATGGTCAGCGACAACTTGTCGCCATTTTCCACACCAGTGAACTTAACCATCACATTCCCGCTTGATGCCAATGCCATAAGAGGCAAGAACAGCAAAAAGAAAGATAATTGCAATCGATGTTTCATAATTATTAGTTTAGATTGTATTTTCGACTATAGAATTAACAATGAGGTTGTTTAAACTTATTTACGAATTATAAAAATCAACATGAAGTGTGAAAACCAAGACTCTTTTCATTAATCTTCCCCATCTTTCCGGCGTATTTTTGTTCACTCGGAAACCTGACGAAATCTTAACGAAAAAAAAATTAAACAACTTCAATTGCAAAGTTATAATAAAAATTAGAAATAAACTAATTATTTTGAGTGTTCATTAAAAGAAGATGTCGGGCGAACCAAAAAAAGCACGCAGCAAGAGAAGGAACTCTATGCTGCGTGCTTTGGAATATTTGATTATATTGTTATCAATGATTTGGAGCCCAAGACCTTTCTTGGGGCGGGTATAGGCATACGGATACTATGTACGGAGATCATGTTGTTCATGCCGT
>JAUNFY010000114.1 GCA_030524805.1 Bacteroidales bacterium
ACACATGATTCCCCATGATTACACATGGATATCCCCCCCGCGAAAAAAAATCCCCTCCGGATTTTAATTTAAATCAAAGCCTAACTTTTTATAATTATAATGAAACGACTATTGATATCGACACTGGCAGCTGCCGGATGTGCTGCCTGCATGGCGGCCGACAACGGTGGTTACCTCTTCGCTTACTTCACCGGCAACGATCCGCTCGATGAAAGCATCCACTTCGCATTGAGTCCCGACGGACTCAACTTCAAGGCGCTCAACGACAATGCCGCCGTGATCGACTCCCGGCTCATCAGCGAGACCGGCGGTGTGCGCGACCCGCACATCATGCGGGCAGAAGACGGCAAGACATTCTATATGGTGGTGACCGACATGACCTGCAACAAGGGATGGGACTCCAACCGCGGCCTCACCCTGCTGAAATCAGACGACCTCATCAACTGGACCGCCTCCCCGATCAACATCCAGAAACGCTATAAAGGTCACGACGACCTGAAACGCGTGTGGGCGCCCCAGACAATCTACGACAAGGATGCCGGCAAATATATGGTGTACTTCTCGATGCAGCACGGCAACGGCCCCGACATAATATATTATGCCTACGCCAACGATGACTTCACCGACTTCACGAGCAAGCCGAAACCGCTCTTCATCCCGGCCAACAAGACTTCCTGCATCGACGGCGACATCGTATATAAAGACGGCCTCTACCACCTCTTCTATAAGACCGAGGGCAACGGCAACGGCATAAAGAAAGCCACCACCAAGAAACTCACCTCGGGCAAATGGGTGGAATCGCCCGACTACAAGCAGCAGACCGACAAGGCTGTAGAGGGCTCCGGCATCTTCAAGATTGCCGACAGCGACCGCTACATACTGATGTATGACGTCTACATGAACGGCGCCTATCAGTTTACCGAATCGACCGACCTCGACAATTTCAAAGTGATCGACTCGCAAGTGAGCATGGACTTCCATCCGCGCCACGGCAGCGTCATGCCCATCAGCAAGGAGGAATATGCGCGCCTCTCAAAAGCCTTCCCCTGCAACGAGGCAAAAATCAGCAATCCCGTGCTGCCCGAGCTCCACGCCGACCCCGACATCTTGCTGAGCGAGAACACCGGACGCTACTACATCTACTCCACCACCGACGGTTTCCCCGGCTGGGGTGGCACCTACTACACATGCTACAGCAGCGACAACCTGCGCGACTGGCAATATGAAGGAATAGCACTCGACGCCGCCACCGAGTCGATACCCTGGGCCGACGGAAATCTCTGGGCGCCGGCCATCGAGGAGAAGAAAATCGACGGCAAATACAAATATTTCCTCTACTTCAGCGCCAAGCCCAAAGACGGCGAACGCAAGCAGATAGGTGTGGCCGTAGCCGACAGCCCGACTGGTCCTTTCCAAGCCGACAGCGTGGCCATGATCACCTCATCGCCGGCCGGCCGCGGACAACAGATCGACGTCGACGTCTTCACCGATCCCACCACCGGCAAAGCCTACCTCTACTGGGGCAACGGCTACATGGCGGGTGCCGAACTCAACCCCGACATGAAATCGATAAAGGAAGAGACCATCACCGTGATGACTCCGCGTGGTGGCACCAAGCAAGACTGGCAATACCGGGAAGCACCCTACGTGTTCTGGCGCGACGGAAAATACTATTTTATGTGGAGCGTAGACGACACCGGTGCCGCCAACTATCATGTGGCTTACGGCACGAGCGACAACCCGCTGGGCCCGATCGAGATCGCCGACCCCAGCGTGTGCATGATCCAGAAGCCTTCGGCCAAGATGTATGGCACCGCCCACAACTCGGTGCTCAAGGTGCCCGGCAAGGATGGCGAGGCCGACCGCTGGTATATGGTCTACCACCGCATCCATCCCGACTACAGGAAGATTCAGCCGGGCATACACCGCGAGGTGTGCATCTCCCCCCTGAAATTCAATGCCGACGGCAGCATCATGCAGGTGAATCCTTCGCCCCAATGGTAAATCTCGCCTGAACATTGACTTAGAAAACTACTGAATATTTTTAACTCATTTATCTGAGACACTTATGACTTGGAAGACTGGAATATTGGTGATGGCGGGGCTGGCGCTTTGGGCGGCAGGCCTGAAGGCGCAGACTCCGGAGCAGATGGGCGGCATATATTATGCCTATCCGGAGAAAGACGTCGCGGACGCACAGCTGCAGGCTGCCCCCGACGGTTTTAAGCCCGTGTATGTGTCGCACTACGGGCGGCATGGCTCGCGCTGGCCTGTCAACGCCAAAATCTACAAGCACACAGCCGATTTCTTTCAGGAGCAGCAACTTGCGCAGAACCTCACCGACGAAGGGAAAGCCGTGTGGAAACTCACCACTCTCTGCGCCGGAAATGCCAAGGGACACCTCGGCGAACTCACCCCGATGGGTGAGCGTCAGCACCGCGGCATCGCGACGCGAATGGCCGTGCGCGTTCCGTCGCTCTTCGCCGACGGTGCCCGCATCGAGGCCCGCAGCTCTACCGAGCCGCGCTGCATCATGAGCATGGCTGCCTTCTGCGAGGCTCTGAAGGAAGTGAACGGCAAGCTCGACCTGCGCCGGCATGCCACTCCCGGCGACATGGATTTCATACACCACAAGACGGAAGAAGCCGACATGATGAACAGCGACGTGGCGCCCTGGCGGTGGGAATTCGACCCCTACCGCGATTCCGTGTCGCGTTGTCCGGCTGTCGCTGCACGTCTCTTCCGCGAGGTGCCCGACACCCCGGCCCTCCCCCTCTTCATGCGCAGCCTCTACGACATCGCCATCTCCGTTCAGGACATCGACGGCCTCGAAGCCGACCTGCTCAGCCTCTTCTCTGCCGACGAACTCAAGGCTCTCTGGAAGGCGGCAAACTACATACAGTATGTTGGCAACGGACGTTCGCCGCTGAGCGGAAGCAGCGGGCCGCAATGCGTGCGCCCGCTCCTCGACGAGATGCTGACACGTGCCGACGAGATGCTTGAATCGGGCGACGTGGCGGTCGACCTCCGGTTTGGACACGACACCGACCTGCTGCGCCTCGTCTCGCTGATGGGAATCGACGACTACGGCATCGAATCGGAAGACATCGACGATGTCGCCACCCGCTGGCCCAACTACAGGATAGCACCGATGGCAGCCAATCTGCAGCTCATTTTCTATCGCGACGCATCGGGGCAGGAGCTCGTGCAGCCGCTCCTCAACGAGCACCCCGCCCGCATAGCGGGACTCAACGAAACGGCACCCGGCTTCTACTCCTGGCCGGCTTTCAAGGCGAGGATGAGCGCTACGCACATTGAAAAGTGAGAAAAAGTTGCGGATTTGAAGATTTTTTCATAACTTTGTTGTAATTCAACTCCAGCCTTCGGCAAGAAGGCGCCAAAACCACTCTAAAGACATGGAATACAAAAGAATACTGTTGAAGCTCTCAGGCGAATCGCTCATGGGCGCACAAGGATATGGAATCGACCGCGCGAGGCTTGAGGATTATGCCCGCCAGATAAAGGAAATAGCGCAGGCCGGCGTGGAGATCGGCATCGTCATCGGCGGCGGCAACATCTTCCGAGGCCTCTCAGGCGCTTCCAAGGGCTTCGACCGCGTGAAAGGCGACCAGATGGGTATGCTCGCCACTGTCATCAACTCCCTCGCCCTCTCCTCGGCTTTGGAATCGGAAGGTCAGCCCGCGCAGGTGTTCACTGCCATCCCGATGTTCCCCATCGGCAAGCCCTACAGCAAATGGGATGCCATCGCGGCCATGAAAGAGGGTAAGGTTGCCATCATGAGCTGCGGCACCGGACAGCCGTTCTTCACCACCGACACAGGCTCCGCGCTGCGTGCCATAGAGATTGAAGCCGACGTGATGCTCAAGGGAACTCGCGTCGACGGTGTATACACGGCCGACCCGGAAAAAGACCCGAAGGCTACTAAATTCGACAAGATCACCTACGATGCCGTCATTTCGGCCGGACTCAAAGTGATGGACCTCACCGCCACCGCGCTCTGCAAGGAAAACAACATGCCTATCTACGTCTTCAACATGGACAAGGTCGGCAACCTGAAGAAGATGATGAGCGGCGAGAACGTGGGTACTCTGGTC
>JAUNFY010000032.1:0-23951 GCA_030524805.1 Bacteroidales bacterium
TTACGCAACAGTCTGAACTCAATCCCCATAAATCCCAGACAAAGCGAGCCTTACAGCATTCAACATCCCCATCCCTCCCATTAAACATTATCAAACAACACCAATTTTCCGCGAACCTCCGCCAGCAATCAGCGGCTTTTGCCACGCAGTGGCAAAAGCATCCGCGTCCCAACCCCCGCGTCAAATTCCCCCAAGCACAGGATCCAACCCACCCAACCCCCGACTCCAATCCACACAAGCACCTGCAATATAAAGAAATCCGCGCCAATCAGCGTTCCCCGTCGGCAATGCCGAAGGCAGCCGACATCAGCGTTTGCGTTAAAATCAACCATAATCCCGAGCGAAGCGAGGCCCACAACATCCAACATCCCTCAACTCCCAATTCAACCTTCAACCATCCCCATTCAAAATTATCCTTAATTCAACATTCCACCTTCAACATTATCCCTAATTCCATATTCAACATCCAACATTCCCCATTATTAAAAGGCCGGAGGCCTTTCATCTTGTTAACCGGGGGTGCTCGCCACCCCCGCTTCTCCATCCCCTCTGACATCAATCCCGGAGGGATTGCACCCCACATATTAAATTTACCACCACCGTCCAATTTTACCACCCGCTCGGTGGTAAATCTAATGTCAAAGATTCTTGTCTTTTACCACCATCATCCAAATTTACCACCCGCCCCGTGGTAATCCAAATTTTGGTGATTTAGAAATTTTTAGTAAATTTGCTCCCGGAAATCAAACGGTTTAACCCATACCAGAAGACTCCCGACCTCCATCAGAAGTCGATATCTCAAACAAAACTTACAATGAAGACTCAAATTTTAGGGCTTATCTTATCAATGTGCCACGTTGCGACATTCACAGCGGTGGCAGATAATCAGCAGTGTGCAATCGCCGACCGGGAAAAAGCAACCGATGCAAACGAAGGCATCGCGGTGATTACCGGTCATGGAGCGGCTTTGCCGGAAGAGTATGTCGTAAGATTATTCAAATGGGAAGAAGACGGCTCGGCTTTCGTTGTCGCAACCGACACCATTGCAAACGGTCAATTCCGGTTTGAGCAACCCGTAGGGGAAGGTTTATCGGTATACTCGTTCATCTTCGACTATCATGCCTTGCCAAATACCAACCACAAGCTGTTCGTGAGACCGGGAGCGAAAATTGAAATCGAAGCAGTCGACAACTATTCCTACACCTGGCCCGTTGAGAGTGACGTCCCCGAACAGGCTGAATACGAACTCTTCACAAACTACAGCAAGGAACTTTGGAGGAAACGTCAGGATGTAAGTAAAGAATACGACAGGAAGAGAAATAAAGAAACTTTACAGGCGTTGGATTCCATCAACCGGTTGATAGATCTGCGTGAGATTGAATTTCTCAAGACTCGTCCTGTAAGTGCGGTATGGCTCGACAAAGCAAAGAGGATTGCCAAGTCGTCAATCTCTTATAAAATCGACACAGCCGACCTGAAGTCGATGTTCGCCAACCTTGATGATTCAATCAAGAACTCGCAGATAGGAAAGACAATATACGGTTATCTTCATACCGGCTCCCCTCTCGTGATCGGCGACAGGTTTCCCGATACCGGATTCTATGACCTTGATGGAAACGTGCATGAACTGAAGGAATTTCAGGGTAAATGGTGTCTGGTGGATTTCTGGAATTCAGGGTGTGCTCCTTGCATCATGGCTCTTCCGGAACTTCGTGAATTAAAGGAGAAATATCCCGATAATCTTGAACTTGTCAGTATGTCGATAGAGGCCGACAACTTATGGAGGGAGTCTTCAAAGAATTTCCCTCAGATAAGCCACAACTGGAATGAAGGAAAAGCCGACTACGGAGTATTCCGAAGGTTGGGGACCAACGGCTTCCCCACTTTTGCGGTTGTGGCTCCCGACGGCACCATCAAGGATGTATGGTTGGGTTATTCCACAGGCTCGCTGAAACGCAGAGTGGGCTTTTATTTAAGACCGAAGGGCGCAACCGAATATGCGGAATCCAACGGCCTCAGAAGTGTTCAGTTCCCTCAATATGCGGCAAACAAGACCGACAGGGTGCTCGACATAGACCGCATTGAGATTGACGAAGAAGGGACAAAAGTCTTTTTCTCATTCATCTATGCTCCTGAAAAATGGATAGCAATTCCTCAGGAGGCATATCTCTCCGATTCGGAAGGCACCCACTACGCAGCGGTCGGTAGCGACGGGATTACACTGGGCGAACGCCTATATCCCGACAAGGAAGGCAACGGCACCTTTTCAATTACATTCCAGCCCCTCCCCGAAGCCATCACGTCCATAGATTTCCACGAAAGCGCATCCAAAGACGGCTGGTCCATCAAAGGCATCCGTCTGACCCCCTGACTCAGCCACCCCTTTGAATCAGTATATTAAAAAGGCCGGAGGCCTTTCATCTTGTTAACCGGGGGTGCTCGCCACCCCCGGCCTCACCATCCCCACCACCATCAATCCCGGAGGGATTGCACCCCGCATCAAACCCACAAGCCCCATCCCCCACAGCAGACTGCCACGAGGTGCAACCCCTCCGGGGTTGCTGACCGTCATGCCTGGACACCGGGGGTGCTTGCCACCCCCGGTTAACAAAATATAAGGCCTCCGGCCTTATCGACCGAACCACAAGAAGATTACGTAATAGCATCATAATCAAGCAACATCTATTTTCCGCGAACCTCCGCCCGCAATCAGCGGCTTTTGCCACGAAGGGGCAAAAGCATCCGCGTCCCACCCCCCCCCGCGTCAAATCCACCTAAGCACCGAGTCCAATCCCGCCAAGCACCTGCAATATAAAGAAAATCCGCGCCAATCAGCGTCCCCCGTCGGCAATGCCGAAGGCAGCCGACATCAGCGTCTGCGTTAAAATCAACCATAATCCCGAGCGAAGCGAGGCCAATAACATCCAACATCCCCTTCCCCCAACTCCCAATTCAACCTTAAACTATCCCCATTCAAAATTATCCTAAATTCAACATTCAAAACTCAACATTCCCCATTATTAAAAGGCCGGAGGCCTTTCATCTTGTTAACCGGGGGTGCTCGCCACCCCCGGCTTCCCCACTCACACCACCATCAATCCCGGAGGGATTGCACCCCATCTATTAAATTTACCACCCGTCCGGTGGTAAATTACGGACGCCGTCAGTAACCTTGCGATTGCAAATCGACGGCAATCGGTTGACGGGCAGTATGATATGCAAAGCCGGATGTGTTGGCTATGTCTGGAGGTTTGTTTTATTGCAATAATCATGTTAATTTTGCATTTTCAAAACCTGACATCAATGACACCTAAAGTTACCTTTCATGCAAAAAGCTCATGCATGTTTTATTTAAGAATTCTTTTAGTTGCAATGTGTCTTTTCCCTTGCGGAAGCGTGTTGGCTTTCACTGAATTGGGGCATCTGACACTGGAGGGGCGCACGACACCTTCCGGCATTGATGAATTGACACCGCGTTTCGGATGGCAGATCAATTCGGATGAAAACGAAGTGATGCAGACTTCGTATAGAATTCTGGTTGCCACCCGGGAAGAAAAACTTAACGACGGGAGTGCCGATATGTGGGATTCGGGAGTAGTGGAATCAGACGCATCGCAATGGGTTCCGTATAAGGGCAAACCTCTTCAGCCCGACAGCCGGTATTTTTGGAAAGTAATAGTGACAACCAACAAGGGAGGCAAGCCATCTGTCGCACAAAGCGGCTGGTCAACGGGTTTGCTTTCTCCGGATAATTGGGCAGGACGATGGATCGGTCTCGACGGTCTTGCTCCCGGCGACACACTCGACAGGCACAGTGTGGTAGCTCCAAGATATATGCGCAGCGAATTCAAGCTTGCCAAAAAGATAGGGAGAGCCACTCTCCATATATCGGGATTGGGAAATTATGTAGCATATATAAATGGGCACAGGATAGGCAACGATGTCCTTGCTCCCCTTCCTACCGACTATTCAAAAACGGTCGCTTACGATTCTTACGACATTACTGCATTGTTGAAAAAGAACAATGCTGTCGGTGTGGTTGTGGCTGCGGGTAATTTTACCGGGATGGTGCAGAATTTCCAGACCAACGTCCGCACAAGTTATGGTCTGCCGAGGCTGATAGCCGACATTATAGTCGAATATGCCGACGGCAGCAAGCAGACAATCGCAACAGATGAAAGCTGGAGGCTCACAACCGACGGCCCAATTCGCACTGCGTCGGGATATGACGGCGAACTGCATGATTATCGTCTCGATCTCGGCGACTGGACCCGCCCGGGATATGACGATAGGAAATGGAGAAAAGCGCAACTCATGACGCCGCCATCCGGAGTGCTTAGGGGCAACATCGCCCCGAATATGCACGTTTATTCTGCTGAGAAGCCTGTTTCGATAAGGAAAACCGGAGGCCGCCATATCGTTGATTTCGGCACCAACGGTGCCGGACGTGTACGGCTCAAAATGAACGTGGCAGAAGGATGCACTGTCAGGATCCGCCATGCGGAGTTGCTTGATCGTTCGGGATGTCATGTCTATACTGAGAATTTGCGGGGTGCGCTGGCAACTGCAACATTTATTTCCGATGGTCGCCCGCGTGTCTTTTCTCCTGATTTCACCTACTATGGATTCCGATATGTGGAAATAGAAGGTCTGGGTGAGATTGATATGTCTGACATATCGCGCGAACTCATCGCCGACGAAATGGACGACGGAAACACATCAATAGTCATTCACGACATGTCCGGCAATGACATACTTGAAAAAATTATTGCGAACGCACGGCGCGGCATACGCAGCAACTACAAAGGAATGCCCGTGGACTGCCCCCAGCGCGACGAAAGGATGCCATGGTTGGGCGACCGCACCACCGGCTGCATAGGTGAGAGCTATATGGTGGGCAATCATGCCCTTTATTCAAAATGGGTGAAAGATATATGCGACTCACAACGAAAAGATGGCAATATCAGCGATGTCTCTCCGGCCTACTGGAGATTATACAATGGAAATGTGACATGGCCCGCCGCTCTTCCCTTCGCATGCGACATGCTCTATCGTCAGTATGGCGATTTAAGGCCGATGACCGATTGCTATGATAATATAAAGAAATTCCTGCTGTTTCTGAAAAACAACAAATATGAAGACGGAATCATCGTTTTCGATAAATATGGCGATTGGTGTGTGCCGCCCGAATCGCCGGAACTTATACATAGCAAGGATCCAGCCCGCAAGACGGATGGCAGCCTGATCTCGACAGCCTACTATATATATCTGTGTCGGTTGATGGAAAGATATGCCGGCATCATTGGCGCCGGCGATGATGATGCCCGATATTTCGGCAAGGAGGCGGATATTTCCGGGAAAGCTTTCAACCGCCGTTTTTGGTCGGACGGGAAATATTCCAACGGCACCGTCACTGCCAATCTTCTGCCTTTATCGATGGGGCTTGTGGAGGCTGCTGACCGGCAGCAGGTTGCCGATAGCCTTATAAAGACCATCGTCGAGGTCAACGACAGTCATATCAGTACCGGCGTCATCGGTATTCAGTGGCTGATGCGATATCTTTCTGAATCGGGAAATGGAGATCTTGCATATCGGATTGCCACAAACCGCGACTATCCCGGATGGGGCTATATGGTTGAACAAGGAGCGACAACTATCTGGGAATTATGGAATGGAGACACTGCCGATCCCTCTATGAACAGCTGCAATCATGTGATGCTTCTCGGCGATTTCCTCATCTGGTGTTATGAATATATCGGAGGCATCAGACCGGATGCCGCCAATCCCGGTTTCAAGCACATCATATATAAGCCCGACTATAGTGTGAAGGCTCTTTCGGGAGCGGAAGTCAGCCATCCGTCGCCCTATGGTGTCATTTCGGCCAAATGGGAATTGAAAGGTGACGGATATCTCATTGAAGTGAATATTCCCCACAACACCACAGCCGACATTTATCTCCCGTCGGGAGAAGTGCGGTCGGTAGGATCAGGAAAGCATGCTTTTGAGGCCGGACAAACTGCCGGGCACGCCGTGAAAACTCCGGTTATGGGTTGGAGCTCATGGAATACGTATCATGTCGATATCTCCGACCCGCTCATCAGGAGCCAGGCTGACGCTATGGTGGAGCTCGGGCTCAAAGATGCAGGCTACCGTTACATCAACATTGATGATGGGTTCTTTGGTGGACGCGATTCAGACGGAAAACTCCTTGTCCATCCTGTGCGTTTCCCTGATGGACTGAAACCGGTTGCCGATCACATACACGGCCTCGGACTGAAGGCCGGTATCTATAGCGACGGCGGCCGCAACACCTGCGGCAACTATTACGACAACGATACGATAGCGGTCGGTGTAGGTTTCTACGGTCATGACAGGCAGGATGCCGACTTTTTTTTCAAGGAATGTGGTTTCGATTTCATAAAGATCGACTTTTGCGGCGGAGATCCCAAAGGCAACCACGAGCGTCTTGACCTTGACGAGAAAGAACGTTATACTGCGATACGCAAGGCAATAGATGCGACCGGACGGAAGGATGTGCGCATAAATATATGCCGGTGGGATTATCCGGGCACTTGGGTGGGCAGCGTAGGCGATTCCTGGCGAATCAGTCAGGACATCCGGCCGCGATGGTCGTCGCTTAAGAATATAATCGGCCAGAATCTATACCTTTCCGCCTATGCCAGCGATGGACACTACAACGACATGGATATGCTTGAGGTCGGGCGGGGTATGTCGATGGTGGAAGACAAGACGCATTTTGGCCTTTGGTGCATCATGAGCAGTCCGTTGTTGATCGGTTGCGACCTGAATTCAATCAAGCCCGAGACCCTTGACCTGCTCAAGAATGAAGAACTGATATCGCTCAATCAAGACCCCCTCGCCCTGCAGGCTTACGTTGCTGAAAACGTTGGCGGTGTGTATCTGCTCGTCAAAGACATAAAGGAAAGATACGGCACCACAAGGGCGGTTGCCGTTTATAACTCTACCGATGAGAAGCAAACGTTCAGACTGAATTTCAGGGATGTAGATCTTGGAGGCGACATACGTGTCAGAGATTTGTTTGCCCGCGAGGATATGGGCGTCAGAAGGGAGTCGATGGAATTGGAAGTGGAGCCACATGGCACAAGGATAATGAGCCTTGATGCCGATAATCGTCTGATGCGCGGCATTTATGAAGCGGAAACAGCATATCTTTCCCGTTATCAGGAATTGGATAATAATCAGGCCGTATGTTCTCCTGTTTATATACAGGATGATTCATGCAGCGGGGGAATGGGCGTCGCTTTCCTCGGGATGCGTCCTGACAACGACCTTCAATGGCGCGATGTATTCGCATTCGATGGGGGTGAATACCATTGCTCCTTATCTGTTGTCGGAGAGTTGTCGGTCCCTGTGATAGTTACGGTCAACGGGAAAGATATACACCGGATCGACAGCGAAGCCGATTTGTCATTCCCGATACATCTTGACAGTGGAAACAACATTGTCGGCCTGTATACTCCGGCTGAAGGATGGATGCCGACTATCGACTGCATGCGGCTTAGCCGTTGATGGAATTCCCGGAAATATACTTATCCATTCCCGACCGCTACTTACCAAAATTATGGGCAGGGAATTTGTAATTGCTTGATATGTCGCAGTGTAGGTTTTAAGACAACTTACATTTCCTTTTACAATCTTTGCGCAGCCCTCTCAATCCGCTTATCTTTGTGATTGAATTCTTTACTAATCATTCGCAATGAAACGGACATATATAACCCTGCTCTGCTCCCTTATGGCTCTCGCCTTCAGCGCCTCGGCCCATGAGGCGCTCGCCATCTGCGATGGCTGGACCTTCCGCAAAGCTACCGACTCCATCGCCGCCGCCGTGCATCTGCCCCACAGCTGGAATGCCGACGCCTACTCCACAAGAAACTATTACCGGGGCGGAGCCACCTATTCCCGCACCCTCACCATCCCCGAGCGCATCAACGGCCGCCGGCTGTTCCTTAAGTTTGACGGCGCAGCCAACAGGTCGGATGTCTTCATCGACGGCCGCCACGCCGGAAGCCACATCGGCGGTTATTCACCCCACACCTTGGAAATCACGCAATTTGTCGGCGACGGCAACCCGCATGAAATTACCGTGAAGGTAGACAACTCCGACCCCGACATACCTCCCTATTCCGCCGACTTCTCTTTCATGGGAGGCCTCTACCGCGATGCGTGGCTGATAGCCGCAAATCCCGTGCATCTCGACTTCTCCGGGGGAGTCCCCGTGAAGGTCGCCACCGAAGTGCTTGCCTCCGGCCTCTGCCGACTCGATGCCCGCGGCACGATAGCGGCCCCGGGCAAACTTCCGGCCAATCTCGCCGTCGAAGCCCGGTTGCTTGGTCCCGACGGGGAGGTCATCGCCGACAAAACGCAGAAAATCAGGAAGGGCAATGAATTCAGCATCTCTTTCCCGACCCTCCGCGACATCAGCCTCTGGCACCCCGACAGCCCCTCTCTCTACACCCTTCATGTAGTGCTCAAAGCCGGCGATGAGATCCTCGACGAAACATGGCAGACCACAGGTTTCCGGACTTTCGCGTTCGACGACCGGGGCCGGTTTCTCGTTAACGGCGAGCCGCTGAAACTCCGCGGCATGTGCCGCCATCAGGATAAAGCGCCCTTCGGCATAGCCCTCAGCGACGCCCAGCACAGGCACGACATGCAGCTCATAAAAGACCTCGGCGCAAACTTCATAAGGATAAGCCATTACCCGCAGGACGACGCCATTCTGGAGATGTGCGACCGCCTCGGGCTCATTGCGTGGGAAGAGATACCGGTCATCGACTTCGTGCCCGACTCGCCACGGTTTGCCGACAATGCCGAGACCATGCTGCGCGACATGATACGCTTCCACCGCAACCATCCCTCAGTGGCGATGTGGGGATATATGAACGAGATCCTGCTCCGTCCCTCTGGCGACCGCGATGAGCTCCGCGACCGCACGCTCCGGCTCGCACGCCGCCTCGAAGACGCGGTGCGCGACGAAGACCCCGGCCGCCTCACCACGATGGCCTTCCACGGCAGCGACGTCTACAATGAGTCCGGACTCGCCGACATCACCGACATCAAGGGCTGGAATCTCTACAGCGGATGGTATGGCGGAGACCTCTCCGATTTCGAAAAGTTTCTCTCCGGGCAGCACGCCGCGCATCCAGCCCATCGGCTGATTGTCAGCGAATACGGTGCCGGAAGCGACCTCCGCCTTCACTCGCTCGATCCCCGCCCCTTCGACTTCAGCATGGAGTATCAGCAGCGATATCTCGAGCATTATCTCCCAGTCATCGAGGATTCTGTCTTCGTGGCCGGCGCTTCACATTGGAATTTCATCGACTTCTCCTCGGCCAACCGTGCCGAATCGATGCCGCACATCAACAACAAGGGACTGGTCACCAACAGCCGCCGCCTCAAAGACGTATATCACTACTACCGTGCGGCATGGCACAACCCGGCTGCCGACACCGTGGCCTACATTGCATCGCGCGACTGGCCTCACCGCACCGAGCTGATGCCGCCCGGCGGCCAGGTGGTGCGCCCCATAAAGGTCTACACCAACCTTCCCGAGATAGCATTGCGATGCAACGCGACAGAATATGGCGCGAAAAAGGTGGAAAACTTCTCGGCAGTCTTCGACGTGGCCCTCACCCCCGGAAGCAACCTGCTTGAGATATCCGATCCCTCCGCACCCGGGCGTTCGCTCGATGCGATGGTGGTCAGCCTCAGTGCGATTCCGGCAGAAGAGGGGAGGATAGAGCTTGCAGCCGAAGAACTCGCGGTCAACGTCGGCTCGAATTGCTATTTCACCAGCGATGCCGACGCCCTTACATGGCTGCCCGACAGGGAATATTCCCCCGGCTCGCTGTTCGGCCGCATCGGCGGACACGACATAGTGAGTCAGGATGAGATTGCCCTCACCGCCGACCAGCCCCTCCTGCAGCACGCCGCCGCCGATATCCGGGCCTACCGGTTCGACGTCGCTCCGGGCCGTTATGAGGTGGAGCTCCTTTTCGCCGACCTTTCATCGCCCTCAGCCCTCTCGGCATATATGCTCGGCGGCAATGCCGGCAACAGCGGCGACACCCCCGCGGTGATGGATATTGACATCAACGGCGTGCCGGCGGAGCGGGCGTTCGCTCCGGCAGCCTCGGGTGGTGTGAAAAGCCGTGTCAGCCGCCGCTACCTCGCCCGCGTCGACGAGTCGGGACAACTCCTTGTGGAATTCACCCCCTCGTCAGAAGGCCAGACCCTCCTCTCGGCAATCAAAATCCGCCGCCTCTGACATGTTTACTATAAATATTTCCGAGAAAAACATATCTCTGACAAAAAACATACTCCTGACAATATGAAGAAATATATGCTTGCAGCCCTGGGAATGGCAATGTCGCTGACGGCCGTGTCCCAGTCGGTGCTCGACCGCACTCATCTCGAAAACGTGCGCACACAGCTCGACCGCCCCATGTATGCCAAAGCCGGCAGCCGGCTGATGGCCGATGCCGACCTCCTGCTCGATGCGGAGCCGCTGAGCGTGATGTCGAAGCGGCTTCCCGCGCCGAGCGGCGACAACCACGACTACACGAGCCTTGCACGCTATTTCCATCCCGACCCCTCCAAACCCGACGGCCTCCCGTATGTGAACCGCGACGGAATCACAAACCCCGAGATAGCGCTCTACGACCGCGAGAATCTCGGCACAACCGCCGACCGCGTCACCACTCTCGCTCTCGCATGGTTCTTCAGTGGCGACAAGCGCTATGCCGATAAGGCCGCCCGCCTGCTGAAGACATGGTTTATCGACCCCGCCACCCGCATGAACCCCAACTTCGAATATGCGCAGATGGTGCCCGGAGTCAACGGCAACAAAGGGCGTTCGTATGGTGTGCTCGACGGCTACTCCTTCATTTCGATGCTCGACGCCGTGAGCCTGCTCCGCGACTCGGGAGCATGGTCTGCTTCCGACGACAGGCGGCTCAAGAAGTGGATGTCGGAAATGCTACACTGGATGCTCACGTCGCCCCAGGGGCAGGAAGAGGCTGCCGCTGCCAACAACCATTCCATCGCCTTCGACGCGCAGGCCATTGCCATCGCATTGTATGTCGGCGATCTCAAGACCACACGCGAGATTCTCGACCGCGTTCCGGAACGCCGCATCTTCGCGCAGATAGCGCCCGACGGCACCCAGCCTCACGAGATGGGCCGCACATTGTCTTATCACTATTCCCAATATAATCTCTCCCATCTCATCGACATCTTCCTCATGGCCCGCAAGGCAGGCGTCGGAATCGACGGCGCCTCCTCGGCCGACGGCCGCAGCTTCTACAAGGCGATGGACCTCCTTGCGGCATATCTCGGCAAGGGTGCTGCCGAATGGCCCGGGCAGCAGTTGCATGGCTGGGAGCAGACTCAGCGGAAAGTGGCCGAAGACCTCTGGCGGGTGGCCGCTTTTGTCGACACCACACGCCGCGACTACCGGCAGCTTTATCAGAAGCACCGCGTCTTCGACCCCTCCTCACGCTTCACCCTCCTCTATTACACTCCGGATGAGTTTGACGACGCTTTCACTCTTGCAGCCGATCAGCTCAACTTCGCCATTGCCAGGACCACCGACGAGAAGAAACTCGAGCGCAATGCCGCGAAGCGGAAGGTGAGCCCGCGCACGGTCGACCCCGATGGATCCCTCGCCCTGGTGCATCCCCACGACTGGACTTCCGGCTTCTTCCCCGGCGAGCTATGGCAGATGTATGAATTCACCAACGACCCCTGGTGGCGCCGTCAGGCCATCAGCTTCACCTGGCCCATCGAGGAAGCGAAATGGCATCGCGGCACCCACGACCTCGGATTCATGATCGGCGACAGTTTCGGCAAGGCCTGGAAGCAGACAGGTGAGCGCAGCTATTTCGACGTGGTGCGTCAGGCGGCCGAGACCTTGACTACCCGCTTCAATCCCGCTACGGGAGTGATACGCTCGTGGGACCACAATCCGGAGGAATGGAAATATCCGGTCATCATCGACAACATGATGAATCTCGAGATGCTGTTTGAGATGGCCGAGGCTACCGGCGACAGCCGCTATCGCGACATAGCTGTGAGTCATGCCGACGTGACGATGAAAAACCATTTCCGCCCCGACTGTTCATCATTCCATGTGGTGGATTACGACCCGGCTACTGGGGAGGTGCGTAAGAAACAGACTGCGCAGGGATATGCCGACGACTCGTTCTGGAGCCGCGGCCAGGGATGGGCAATATATGGATACACGTTGTGCTACCGCTACACGCGCGACCCGAAATATCTCGATCAGGCCCGCGCCATAGCCGACTGGTATCTCGCGCTTCCCAACATGCCTGCCGACCTCGTGCCCTATTGGGATATGAAGGCGCCCGGAACGGATAGGCCCGACAATGCCGGCGTCGCGAGGGATGCCTCGGCAGCTGCCATCATAGCCTCGGCCCTTTACGAGCTGTCGGAATATGTCGATGAGGAAAGCGGCGCGCGCTACGTTGCGGCAGCCGACAAGATGCGGCGGTCGCTCACCGATGCCTATCTGGTGCCGGCAGGTGAGAAACACGGTTTCCTCCTCGACCACTCCACAGGGCATCATCCGGCAGGAAGCGAGATCGACGTGCCCCTCGTCTATGCCGACTACTATTATCTTGAATCACTTCTGCGGAGCAGGGCTCTGCGGCAGAAATAATTCCGTGGTCACGCTTGCGCGGCCATTGATGAAGGAGCGCGCCTTTACAGCTTCCGTTTCCGCGCCGATGCGCACCGGTCCCGTCCATAGCGGCGAATTCTCGTCAGGCTCCGTGTTGTCGAGGGTGTAGCGGATCGTTGCGTTGGGGTAAGGGGAGTTGGCGAGAAGGAGCGCTCCTTCCATCTTCAGTCCCGGAGGCGCCACATGATAGTTTATGCCCATCATCGCCGCCCGGTCGAATTCGTTGAGCGCCGTGCGCGAGGCATAATCCGAGCAGGCCGACATGAACTCGCCGAAGGAGTTCCAGCGCGGACGGGCGTTCCATCCGCGTTCGGCCACCCCGAGCAGTTTGGGCATCATGCGCTCCGTCACCATGTCGAAGTCGCGGTAGGTCTCCGCCCACATCTGGCCCTGCACGCCGAGAATGTTTTTCGCCATTGCCGGGTCGAGGCATACCTTGCCCGAGTAGGCCTCCGGATTCCACGACTGAGGGTCGTCGGGATTAACGGCCGACGCGTAGATGTCGTAGGGATTGGTGGCGAAAGTGGCGAACTCATCCACATATCCTCCCCAGTGCAGCCCGCCGTCCATCACGTTGGCGCTGTAGGCGAGGTCCATGTAGAGGTTATTGACATTGCAGAGCACCGTCGGGCAGCCGGCATTCACCATCGAATAAGTCATCTGGTCCATGTCGCCGTAGGGCTGGGTGTTCCAGCTGTAGGATATCATTTTCTCCACCGGGAGCGAGGTGTTCACCTCCTTGCCGCCGTTGCGTGTCACTATGTCCTGCCATCCGGCCACGGCGATGCCCTGCGGCTCAAGCCATTGCTGTATCTTCATCAGGAACTCGTCGCGCAGTTCCTGGGTGGATTCCATCCCCTTCTCCTTCATGTATTTTAGGGCCACGGGCGATCCTTCCCATGCTCCGGCCGCCACTTCGTCGCCCCCCACATGTATCACTTCGAGCGGTGCGCCGGCCTCGGCATACATCCTGATGATGTCGGCCATCACGTCCCTCACGAAGTTGAAGGCCGAGGGGAGCGCGATGTTGATCACGCAGTCGTGGTAGTCCTGCGCCGAGGTGTATTCCGACCTGTCGTTGAAGTCGGCGAGCAGATATTCTTCAGCCTTGGCGGGGTCGGAATCCTTATACCGCTCATGGCGGCGGTTCATCGCCATTATGGCTGCCCGGGCGTGTCCGGGCAGTTCTATTTCGGGAATCACCCTGATGTTGCGGTCGGCCGCATAGCGGAGTATATCCTTGAACTCATCGCGTGAGTAGAAACCGTTGCCCGATTTCCCGCCGTCGATGCCGCTGCCGTAGGCCGGCAGCAGGCTGGAGGCCGCATCGGCCGCATAGGTGCGCCGCGACCCCGTTTCGGTCAGTTCGTCGATGCCGTCGATGGCGAGGCGCCACCCCTCGTCGTCTACAAGATGGAAGTGGAGCACGTTCATCTTGTAGAGCGTCATCAGGTCGATTATCTTCTTTATGTCTTCCTTGCCCGTGAAGTTGCGCGCCACGTCGAAATGCAGGCCGCGGTAGCCGAAGTCGGGGCGGTCTTCTATGTCGGCGGCCTCCAGCGTGAGGGGGAAGGTCTGACCGGCCAGGATGGCGAGCAGCGACGAGCCTCCGAGGAAGACGCCTGCCGGAGCGGGGGCGGAAATGACTATCCCGCCGGGGCGGATGCTCATGCGGTAGCTTTCGTCGCCATCCTTGATGCTGCCGTCGATTTCAAGTGTCACCGCAGTCGCGCCCTCGCCATCCACCTTCACCCCCTGGCGCCGCAGCATCTCCTCAAGTATCCTCTTTTCTTTCGACAGCGCTTCCGGAGCCTTCACCGTTATGGCGCCCGATATGACGCACGGTCCTTCGGCGGCGACCGCGCTGACCGACTTCATCTCCGGGATGATATGGTAGGGTGAGAGTGAAGTGGTGGGAGTGAAGCGAGCGTTGCGTTCGTAGGTGCGCGGACCGTCGGGATAGTTGTCAATCCTGCCCGCCATCTCGCGGTGGTCGGCTTCGCGGTATTGCAGGTCGATTCTTATAGGCCATGTCGAGCCGCCCCGCCCGTCGACTGCGATGAGGTAAGGATTCTCGGGGAAAAACGACAGGTTGTGGAAATAATAGCCCGAGAGGGAGAGCGCGAGCGAGTCGCCCGGCGCTATCGCGGCCTCGTCGGAGAGGGAGCGGATGGCATGGTGGGTGCCGCATATCTGCACGGCCTCGGCAAGCGGCGACCGCGACACGAGCACCGGCGACTGGCTGCCGTAATAGAGCTGCCAGGGAGCGCGGATGGTGTCGGCGGAGTTGTTGATGATGGTGAGATGGTTGAGGCGGCTTCCGTCGCCGGTTTCCTCACCCGTGGTCCACTTCAGCGATATAGGTTGCTGGGCGAATATCGGCAATGTGGCGGAGAGTATGAAGGGATAAAGCAAGTTTCGCATGGTGTGTGGTCGAAAGGGTTTGTCGAAAGAGTTTGTCAAAAAAGTCGTCGCAGGTGGTTTGTAGCAGGAGGTTTGTCGTGAATGCGGTGCGCGGTCATGAGGCCTGTTTCCCGGGCTGCGGAGCCGGAGAGGGGCTGCTGTGGAGCCGGTAGAGGTTGCACCCTATGTAGTTGCCCGCCACTGAGGCCAGATAGCACCCTGCGAGCTCGCCGCTCATCGGATTGGAGGCCAGGTACAGGGCGTAATAATACACGTCGGCCACGCAGTGAGGAAATCCGCAGATGATGAAGGTAGGCACCCCGAAGATGAGCGGCAACCATGTGTCCTTCACCTTTTTACCATACACGGCGGCCGTCATGATGAATCCGCACCCTATGGCAAGGATGCCGCATCTGAGCCATCCCGCCGCCAGACGTTTTGCCACTATGGCCTCCGAGGCAGCCGTGAGCGCGTCGTTGCCGGTGACGTATGCCACAAGGGCGCATCCCGCGATGTTGAGCGCCAGCATCGGCAGCAGGGTGAGGATGGCCCGCCCCGTAGTGAACCCCGACCTCCCGGTGAAGAGGGCGAATCCGAACATGACCACGGTCATGAGTCCGAACGCGAACATCACCTGGCCCGGAAGGCCTCCTAAAGTGAGATAAGTGGTGGCGGCGATGCCGATGCAGCAGCCGGCGAGCAGTGCGCCCGCAATCCATTTTAGTTGCTCTGTCATTTGAAGTTTATTGCGCATTGGGCGGCCACGGGAGGGCTGTCACTCTCCTGTAGCCGAAGTTTTTGAATGGTTTGGTCAGAGATGGCAACCTCTATGAGAAAGGTCGGCTCTCAAAAAGCCGGTTCTCAGAGAAATGCCACCTCCTTGAAGCGGTAGCTTCGGGTGGAATCATTGTGAAGGCGGAGCGTCATCAGGCCGTCGGGCCCTATGGCGTCGATGGCGGCCTCGAAATTCTCACCGCTCGCGGTGTCGCGGAAGGGATAGTAGCCGCCGTCGCCCCTCCAGAGCCGGCACAGGAATTCGTTGTGCAGTTCCCGGCGGTGGCGGCTGCCGTAGATCATCTCGAGCCTCCGGTTCAGGCACTCCGCCGTCTCCGTGGCAAGCGATTCGAGGTCGAAGTTCTCGCCCGTGAGTTGCTTCAGCGATACCGGGTTGGGGGCGTCGCTGAGAAACTCCGTCTGGTTGATGTTGATGCCCACGCCTATGATGGAGTGGGATATCTCTTTCCCTGTCAGCGAATGCTTGATGAGGATGCCGCATATTTTCCTGTCGGAGGCATAGATGTCGTTGGGCCACTTCACGTTGGCGTGGATGCCGTGGAGCGCGAGCATGTCGGTCACGGCGAGCGCCGTCGCTTCCGAGATGGCGAACTGGTCGATGGCCTTGAATTCCTTCGGATGGTAGAGCACCGAGAAGGTGAGGTTCTCGTCGGGTGCCGATTCCCATGAGTTGCCCCTCTGGCCGTGGCCGGCCGTTTGCTTGCGGGCGGCTATCATCACCGTGTCGGCGATGTCGCGGGCGTTCCTCTCCAGATAGGAGTTGGTGGAGTCCACCTCGTCGAGCCAGATCAGTCGCATACCGTTATCTCGCGTGAATGGTCGTCAAGTTCGCGTATCTCCACCGTCAGGGTGTCGTCCGGCAGGATGGCCTCGATGTTCTCGGTCCATTCCATTATGCAGAGGCTGCCGCTTTCCCAATAGTCTTCTATTCCGATCTCCAGCGCCTCGGCAGGCGATTCCAGACGGTAGAAATCGAAGTGATACACTGTCTGTCCGGTCTTCGAGGAATGATATTCGTTCACTATGGCGAAAGTGGGCGAGGATGCCTCGTCGTCCATGCCCAGCACCCGCATCATGGCCGAGGTGAGGGTGGTCTTTCCGGCTCCCATCTTGCCGCTCAGCGCCACGACGCGCCTTTCCCCTATCTCCTCAAGCAGTTGGCGCGCGGCGTTGTCGATGTCCGCTATGTTCTGTATGCTGATTTTTTTCATGCTGTCGCTTTTGAGTTGCAGATTTAAGTTGCAAATTTAATAAAAAGAAGCTTACCAACCTTGCCTGCCGGTGATAAAATTCATTTTTCCAGCTCGGCGGCTATGGCGTTTTCTGTCTTCACGGTTTCCTTGGAGGAGGACTTGCCGAAGAAGCGGTTGATGATGAGGGCCACGGCGCCGTCGCCCGTCACGTTGCAGGCAGTGCCGAAACTGTCCATCGCTATGTAGAGGGCTATCATCAGCGCGAGCTGCGATTCGTTGAAGCCGAGGAAACTTGAGAGCAGCCCCAAGGCCGCCATGATGCAGCCGCCCGGCACTCCGGGTGCCGCCACCATGGTGATGCCGAGCATCAGGATGAAGCCCGAGAAATTCATCGGGTCTACCGGCATGCCCTGCATTATCATTATGGCAAGCGCGCACGCCACAATCTTCATGGCGCTCCCCGACATGTGGATGGTGGCGCAGAGCGGAATCACGAAGCCCGCGATGTCTTCCCTCACCCCGATCTTCACCGCCTGCCGCAGCGTGACCGGGATGGTGGCTGCCGACGACTGGGTGCCCAGCGCCGTGAAATAGGCCGGCATCATGGTGAGCAGGCTCCTGAAGGGATTCACCCGCGCGAAGCATGCGGCCACGCAATACTGGAAGATGAGCAGGAAGATATGCATCGCGAAGATGATGCCTATGATGGAGGCGAATGTGCCGAGCACGGTCATCACCTGCCCCGCCACCGTCATGTTGAGGAAGATGCCGAAGATGTAGAGCGGTAGGAGGGGGATGATGACGCCGCTGATGGTCTTGGCCACTATGTAGTTGAATTCCACGGCCCCCTTCCTGAGCGTCGGCGTGTTGAGATAGGCCATGCTTATGCCGAGCAGAAACGAGAGCACGAGCGCCGACATCACGTCGAAGAGCGGCGGCATCGTGATGGTGAAGTAAGGGGTGAGGTCGGCCGCTTCCTTCATCGGGCCGGTCAGGTCGGCGGGAGCCACAAGCCCCGGGAAGAGCCAGCTCCCCACGGCATAGCTGAAGAAGCCCGACATGCTCGTGAAGGTGTAGGCCAGCAGCGCCGTGGCCACGAGAATCTTTCCGGCGTTCTTCCCCACGTCGGCGATCGCCGGAACCACGAAGCCGACGATGATGAGCGGTATCAGAAACGACAGGAATTGCGAGAATATGGCGTTGAAGGTGGCGAAGAGCCGCCCTGCCCATTCAGGTAGCACTAACCCCGCCAGGATGCCGAGTCCGATCGCGATCAGGATCTTGACCAGAAGATTCACTTTTATCTTTTTCATGACCTCATATTGTTTTGACATGCAAATATACATAAAAATCGTGAGATTCCCACACCGGCATGATAACTAATCCGGTTTTTCTATAGAGGTTTTCACCGGTCGCCCGGCATTCAGGCGGAAAGGAGATGGAAATTTCAGAAAAATAGGGATAAAAAACTATAATCTCGGTTAAAATTCGGGATGTTTCAATTTTTTTCGCTATATTTGCAAATTGATGTGGCCCGTATCATTGCCGGCAATGATGCGAGGCGGCATAACGATAAAGCATACAGGAAGAAATAAGTATAATAAAACCCGAATATAATGGCAAATCAGGAACTGAGCGAACAGGAAGTAGTGCGCCGCAACAGTATGCAGGCGCTCCGCGACCGTGGTATCGAACCATATCCCGCGGCAGAATACGTAGTGACCGGACACAGCAAGGAAATCAAAGACAATTTCAGCGACGACGCGCCCCGGCGTGAGGTGTGCGTGGCCGGCCGCATCATGAGCCGCCGCATCATGGGCAAGGCTTCTTTCGTGGAGCTGCAGGATGCCGACGGCCGAATCCAGGTCTACATCAGCCGCGACGACCTCTGCCCCGGCGAAGACAAGGACATGTATAACGTCGTCTTCAAGAAGCTTCTCGACATCGGCGACTTCATCGGCGTGAAAGGTTTCGTGTTCCGCACCCAGATGGGCGAGATCACCATCCACGCGCAGGAAATCACGGTGCTCAGCAAGAGCCTCCGTCCCCTCCCGATGGTGAAGATGAAAGACGGCAAGGCCTACGACGCATTCACCGATCCCGAACAGCGCTACCGCCAGCGCTACGTCGACCTCGTGGTCAATCCCAAAGTGAAGGAAATCTTCATCAAGCGCAACAAGATCTTCAACTCGATGCGCCAGTATTTCAACGACAACGGACTGATGGAGGTCGAGACCCCGATACTCCAGGCCATCCCCGGCGGTGCCGCCGCGCGACCCTTCATCACCCACCACAACGCGCTCGACATTCCCCTCTATCTCCGCATCGCCAACGAGCTTTACCTCAAGCGCCTCATCGTGGGCGGCTTCGACGGAGTGTATGAGTTCGCCAAAGACTTCCGCAACGAAGGCATGGACCGCAACCACAACCCCGAATTCACCTGCATGGAGGTATATGTGGCCTACAAGGACTACAACTGGATGATGAAGTTTGTGGAAAACATGCTCGAGAAGATATGCCTCGACGTCAACGGCACCACCGACGTGCAGATCGGCGACAACACCGTGTCGTTCAAGGCTCCCTTCCGCCGCGTCACCATGACCGACGCCATCAAGGAGCACACCGGCTTCGACATCACAGGCAAGAGCGAGGAGGAACTCCGCGCGTTCTGCAAGGAAGCGCACATCGAGGTGGAACCCTCATGGGGCAAGGGCAAGCTCATCGACGAGATCTTCGGCGAGAAGTGCGAGGGCACCTATATCCAGCCTACTTTCATCACCGACTATCCCGTGGAGATGTCGCCGCTCACCAAGAAGCACCGCGAGAATCCGGAGCTCACCGAGCGCTTCGAGCTCATGGTCAACGGCAAGGAACTTTGCAACGCTTATTCCGAGCTCAATGATCCAATCGACCAGTATGAGCGTTTTGTAGAGCAGATGAACCTTGCCGACAAGGGCGACGACGAGGCGATGGTGATCGACCATGACTTCGTGCGCGCTCTCGAATACGGCATGCCCCCCACATCGGGCCTCGGAATCGGCATGGACCGCCTCACGATGCTCATGACCGGCCAGACTGCCATCCAGGAAGTGCTCTTCTTCCCCCAGATGCGTCCGGAGAAGAAGCAGCAGAAAGCCGAGGAGGCAGCCGAGGTGGCAGCGGAAGTATGACTCCGGCCTCTGGTAATGTCCGGAGAGGAGTCATACGTAAAATAGCCTAATAACCAAATACCTCATAACCTTCAAGTTGAGCTTGCGAAACTTGAATAATTTATTTGAGACAATTATGGATTGCGAGTTGAATAGGGTTGCTGTTCTGGGAGGCGGTAGCTGGGCCACTGCGCTGGCCAAGCTGCTCCTGCAGAATTGCGGCCGGATAGGTTGGTATATGCGGAGCGACGACAAGATCGAGGAGTTCCGCAAGACCGGCCATAACCCGTCGTATCTGACGGATGTGGCGTTCGACACGTCGCGGATTGAATTCTCTTCCGACATCAATCAGGTGGCAAAAGGGGCCGACACGTTGGTGGTGGCGATGCCTTCGCCCTACTTCCTGCCCGAATTCAGCCATCTCCGGGAGGACATCTCCCGGAAGAACGTGGTGTCGGCGGTGAAGGGCATAGTCCCCGACAAGAACATGATCATCACCGACTATCTGGAGCAGGAGCGGGGCGTCGACCGCAGCAACATGCTCGTGATCGGAGGTCCCTGTCATGCCGAGGAAGTGGCCCTCGAGCGCCTCAGTTATCTCACCATCGGCTGCCGCGATGTGGATAAGGCCCGCGCTTTCTCAGCCCTCCTCGCGTCGTCGAGGATGAAGACCATCATTTCCGACGACGTAGACGGCATCGAGTATGCCGCCGTGCTCAAGAACGTGTATGCCATCGCGGCAGGCATGGTCAACGGCATGAAATCGGGCGACAACTTCATGGCAATGCTCGTGAGCAACTCCATCAGGGAGATGCGGAAGTTTGTCGACACCATAGCCCCTATGCCACGCGACATCGACCTCTCAGCTTATCTGGGCGACCTGCTCGTGACGGCCTACAGCCGTTTCTCGCGCAACCATAATTTCGGCTCGATGATCGGCAAGGGCTACAGCGTGAAAGTGGCCATGATGGAGATGAACATGGTGGCCGAAGGCTACTACGGCACCAAGTGCATGTATGAAATCAACAAACGCCCCGACCTCAGGGTGGAGATGCCGATTCTCGACATGGTGCATTCGGTGCTCTACGAAGGGGTGAATGTGCGACGCGCCATGACCTCGCTTGCCGACACATTCGCATGATTAAAATCTAAAAACTAAATAAAAAATGAAAAACATCTGTTTAGACATCACAAACGCCAAGTTTTTCGCAGAAAAACAGTTGGCCGACAATGAAAGCGCCGCTATCGAGGCCATCACCGACGTGAACACAGGACGCGCCGCAGGCAACGACTTCCTCGGTTGGGTAAACCTCCCCTCTGATATCGAGTCCGCTCTTATCGATAGCATCAACAAGACTGCCGACCGCCTGAAGGCTGAGTGCGACTACGTGGTCTGCATCGGCATCGGCGGCTCCTACCTCGGAGCGAAGGCCGTCATCACAGCCCTGAGCAACAATTTCGCCGATTTCATCAACGAGCCCACTCCTAAGCACGCAAAGGTGCTTTATGCCGGCCAGAACATCGGCGAGGAATATACCGCCGAACTCCAGGACTTCCTCAAGGATAAGAAATTCGGCATCATCGTGATCTCGAAGTCGGGCACCACAACCGAGCCTGCCATCGCATTCCGTCTGCTTCGCGAGCAGCTCGAGGCGCAGGTGGGCAAGGAAGCCGCCAAGAACCTCATCGTGGCCGTGACCGATGCCAAGAAGGGCGCGCTCCGCACTCTCGCCACTCAGGAAGGCTACGAGACATACGTGATTCCCGACAACGTGGGAGGTCGCTTCTCGGTGCTCACCCCGGTGGGTCTTCTTCCCATCGCCGTGGCAGGCTTCGACATCGCAAAGCTCGTGGCAGGTGCCGCTGAGATGGAGAAAGACACCAAGGAAGCAGGCCCCGACAACATCGCCGAGACCTACGCCCGCATGCGCAACGCCCTCTATGCAAGCGGAAAGAAGATTGAGATCCTCGCCAACTTCAATCCGAAGCTCCATTACTTCGCTGAGTGGTGGAAACAGCTCTACGGCGAAAGCGAAGGCAAGGACGGCAAGGGCATCTTCCCCGCAAGCGTCGACTTCACCACCGACCTGCACTCGATGGGCCAGTGGATTCAGGATGGCGAGCGCACCATCTTCGAGACCGTGATCTCCGTCAAGGAACCCACCCGCGAGAAGAGCATCCCCGGCGACCCCCAGAATCTCGACGGCCTCAACTTCCTTGAAGGAAAGAGAGTTGACGAGGTGAACAAGAACGCTGAGCTCGGCACCATGCTCGCCCATGTCGACGGCGGCGTGCCCAACATCAAGATTGAGATCAACTGCCTTGAGGAATACACTCTCGGCGCCCTCATCTACTTCTTCGAGAAGGCTTGCGGCATCTCAGGCTATATGCTCGGTGTGAATCCTTTCAACCAGCCCGGCGTGGAGGCTTACAAGAAGAACATGTTCGCTCTTCTCGGCAAGCCCGGCTATGAGAAGGAGACCGAGGCTATGCGTGCCCGCCTCGCAAAATAAGGAAAGGCTCAGAAGCCACCGGAGCGAAACCAAGCGCCGGATAGATATAAAAGCCATGACCGACTGCGGTCATGGCTTTTATTGTATGGCGTGCGTGTGATGGATTGCAGGGCGGATGCGGCCTCCCGGAGCGCTTATCGCGCTATCTTCTGGAGAAGGCGGCGCAGCGCCGGGCTCAGCAGCGGCACAGGCTCGTAGTAGCCCACCACCATGATGTAGAGGGCGAGCAGGAGCAGGCGGATGGTGTAGGTGCCGAGCATAGCGTAGGGGAACTCGCAAAGCGCCCCGATGCCCCATAAGGCGGCCGCGAGAAGGGTGTAGAGGCCCATCCGGCGCATCGGGTAGGGGATGGGATAGTATTTACGGCCCAGAAGGTAGCTGACGGCCATTATGGAGGCGTAGGAGATGAGTGCCGCCCATGCGCTGCCCATATATCCGTCAGGAATGCCGATCATCGGCACCAGGATGAGGTTGCCCGCAAGCATCAGCACGAAGCCGAGCAGCGAGAGATACATGCCCCAGATGGTGCGGTCGGTCAGCTTATACCAGAGCGAGAGGTTGAAGTAGACGCCGAAGCAGAGGTCGGCTATCATCATGATCGGCACCACCCGCAGACCCTCCCAGTAGGAGGGGGCGATGAAGTGCTTGATGACCGGGAGGAAATACATCACGCCGAGGAAAATGGCGAGACCGAAAACCACGAAAAACTTCATGGCGTCGCAATATGCCTGCGTCTTGTCCTCCCCCATGCGCTCGGCCTTCGAGAAGATGAAGGGCTCGTAGGCGTAGCGGAAAGCCTGGGTGAACATCATCATCACCACGGCTATCTTGATGTTGGCGCCGTAGAGCCCCACCATGGTGCGCGCTGCCTCCACATTGTCGGGGAAGATGTAGGGGATGATGAGCTGCCCCATTCCCTGGCTCAGGTTGCCGGCGACGCCAAGCACGAGCAACGGCCACGAGTAGCGCACCATCGACCGCAGCAGGCTGAAGTCGCACACCACCTTGCCGACCCTCATCCAGGGCACGAGGCAGGCGAGCACAGCCAGCGAGCTGATCACGTTGGCAAGGAATATCCAGCCCACTCCGAAGGCGGCCCCTCCGAGCGGTCCGTAGAACCAGCCGATCAGTTGCGGGCAATGCCTGTCGATGGCAG
>JAUNFY010000032.1:23961-28997 GCA_030524805.1 Bacteroidales bacterium
ATGTTGAGGCCGATGTTGATCAGCTTTATCCCAGCGAAGACCCATGCCTTGCGTCTGAACCGCAGATAGGCGAAGGGGAGGTTGGCGATCGCGTCGATGGCCACGGTGAAGCCCATCATCCACACGAAGTCGGGATGATGCGGCAGTTTCAGCGCCGACGATACGGGATGGAGGAAAAGGGTGAGAAGCATCACGAAGAGCAGCGACGTGGCGCTCAGCGACATGAGCGCGGTGCTGTAGACCCGCATGCTGTCCTTCTCCTTGTTGGCATAGCGGAAGAATCCGGTCTCCATGCCGTAGTTGAGCACCACTATCAGCACCGCCACGAAGGAGTAGATGTAGCTCACCACTCCGTATTGGGCGGCGTCGAAGAGATAAGTGTAGAGGGGCACGAGACCCCAGTTGAGAAACCGCCCGATGATGCTGCTCAGGCCATAGACGGCGGTGTCTTTCACCAATGATTTTATACCAGCCACTTCAGTCGAATAATGTTGGTTCGGATGATTTCGGGTATCGGCCGAGATGCCTGAACGCGAGTTCAGTCACTTCCCGGCCTCGGGGGGTGCGCTTCAGGAATCCTTCCTTGATGAGGAACGGTTCGTATACTTCCTCGATGGTGCCGCTGTCTTCGCCGAGCGCGGTGGCGATCGTGGTCAGTCCCACCGGTCCGCCGCCGAACTTGTCGATGATGGTGGTGAGGATGCGGTTGTCGATTTCATCGAGGCCGTGGGTGTCGATGTTGAGCGCTTCGAGCGACATGCGTGCCGTAGGCAGGTTCACTGTGCCGTCGCCGCGCACCATGGCGAAGTCTCTCACACGGCGCAGCAGGGCGTTGGCGATGCGCGGGGTGCCGCGGCTGCGCATGGCTATCTCGAGGGCCGCGTCGTCGTCGATGGCCGTCTTCAGCAGCCCGGCAGAGCGCTTCACGATGCCCGTCAGCGTGTCGTGGTCGTAATATTCGAGGTGGCAGTTGATGCCGAAGCGGGCGCGGAGCGGCGCCGTGAGAAGGCCGCTGCGCGTGGTGGCTCCCACGAGGGTGAAAGGGGAGATGGTGAGCTGCACCGATTTCGCTCCCGGACCCTTGTCGAGCATTATGTCGATCCGGTAGTCTTCCATCGCGGAGTAGAGATATTCCTCCACTATCGGATGCAGACGATGGATCTCGTCGATGAAAAGCACGTCGTGGGGCTCGAGGCTCATGAGGATGCCGGCAAGGTCGCCGGGCTTGTCGAGCACAGGCCCGGAAGTGACCTTGAACCCGACGTTCAGCTCGTTGGCCACGATGTTGCTGAGCGTGGTTTTCCCCAGGCCCGGAGGGCCGTGGAGAAGGGTGTGGTCGAGGGCCTCGCCACGCATGCGGGCAGCCTGCACGAAGACGCGCAGGTTGGCCACTATCTTGTCTTGTCCGGAAAAGTCGTCGAAGCTCAAGGGCCGGAGGGCCTTTTCGATGTCGCGGTCGCTGCCGCGCGGCGACTCGCCCGAACCGTGAATGTCAAATTCCGCCATTTGCAGAAAGTCTAACTGATGGGAATTTCATGAGGCTTCCGGGAGCCGCTGCCGTCAGACAGCGACCACCAGATAATAGTTCTTCTTGCCGCGCTGGGCCAGGATGTATTTGCCGCCGAGCAGATGCTCCTTGCCTATCAGGGCGGCCGGGTCGGTGAGTTTCACCTTGTTGATGCTCACTCCGTTGCCCTGTATCATCTTGCGTGCCTCGCCCTTGGAGGGGAACACGGATGTCTTCTCGGCGAGGAAGTCGAGGGCGGGGATGCCGGCCTCGATGTCGGCCATCGGCACCTCGAAGCGGGGCACGCCCTCGAAGAGGTCGAGAAGGGTCTGCTCATCGATGTGGTGGAGTTCCTCAACGGCGGTGTTGCTGAAGAGTATCTTGCTGGCTGCCACGGCGGCGTCGTAAGCCTCCCGGCCGTGCACCATCACGGTTACTTCCTCGGCGAGCTTCTTCTGGAGCGGACGCAGGCCGGGGTCTTTGGCGTGTTCGGCGGCGAGCGCTTCTATCTCCTCCTTCGAGAGGAAGGTGAAGATCTTCAGGTATTTCTCAGCCTCGGCGTCGCCGACGTTGAGCCAGAACTGATAGAACTTGTAGGGCGAGGTGTAGCGGGCGTCGAGCCATACGTTGCCGCTCTCGGTCTTGCCGAATTTTCCGCCGTCGGGTTTGGTGATGAGGGGGCAGGTGAGTGCATACACCTCTCCGCCGAGCTTGCGGCGTATGAGTTCGCCGCCGGTGGTGATGTTGCCCCACTGGTCGCTGCCGCCGAGCTGCAGCTTGCAGCCTTTCGATTCGTAGAGGTGGAGGAAGTCGTAGCCCTGAAGCAGCTGGTAGGTGAATTCGGTGAAGCTGAGGCCGTCGCGGGCTTCGCCGTTGAGGCGTTTCTGCACCGACTCCTTCGCCATCATGTAGTTGACGGTGATGTGCTTGCCTATCTCGCGTGCGAAGTCGAGGAAGGAGAAGTCCTTCATCCAGTCGTAGTTGTTCACCATCTCGGCTTTGTTGGCCGCGTCGCTCTCGAAGTCGAGGAAGCGCGAGAGTTGCGCCTTGATGGCTTCCTGATTGTGGCGGAGGGTGGCCTCGTCGAGGAGGTTGCGTTCGGCGCTTTTGCCCGAGGGGTCGCCGATCATGCCGGTGGCGCCGCCGATGAGCGCGATGGGCTTGTGGCCGCAACGCTGGAAATGGCGGAGCATCATCACGCCGCAGAGGTGGCCGATGTGGAGGGAGTCGGCAGTCGGGTCGATGCCGAGGTAGGCCGTGGTCATTTCCTTATTGAGTTGTTCTTCGGTGCCGGGCATCACGGTGTGTATCATGCCGCGCCATGTAAGTTCTTCGATGAAATTCATTTCTGTATGCTGTTTTTGTTTTTATTCCTGAATTGTTTGTTTACTCAAGTTTTGCATCTTATGTATTATATTGATAATCTTGGCATTGAGTTGGTTTTGCAAAAGAGGTTGCTCATAACCTAACCTCATAACCATATAACCCCATAACCATATAACCTTCAAGTTGAGCGATAGCGAAACTTGAATTTAATTATTATATCGCAGGTAGTGCTCGAGCACTGAGCCTACGGCTCCGAGGGTCGCGGGGCAGATGGCGTCGAGATTGTCGGCCGTGGTGTGCCATGCGGGGAAGAACCCGGAGCCTTCGCGATAGTCGATGATGTCGATGGCCGGGATGCCGGCTTTGATCAGCTCCACGTGGTCGTCGTTCACGGCCGATCCCATGCGGTTGGGAAACATCGACGCGTAGCCGAGCGAGGCGGCGATGTTCCATATCTCGTCGGCGAGGGCCGGGGCGGCCTGCTGCGAGAAATATTCCCGCATGAAAGTGGCGTCGGGAGCACCCACCATGTCTACGAGTATCGCCGCTTTCGGCATGTAGCCCTTGGCGGCGGCATCGCGGGCGAAGTATCGGGCGCCCATGGCCCAGCTCTCGTCGTTGTTTTCCGTGCCCCAGTCTTCCGCGTCGCAGAGGAGGATGTCGACGCCGGTGCTGCTGAAGGTTGAGTCTTGGGCGAGCACCCGCGAGAGCTCGAGCAGCAGCGCAGTGCCGCTTGCTCCGTCGTTGGCTCCGTCTACGGGGGTGTCGTGCTTCGCCGGATCGGGGTCATTGTCGGCCCAGGGGCGAGAGTCCCAGTGGGCGAGCAGGAGGACTCTCTCGGACGAGGAGGGGTTGATGCGGGCTATAATGTTGCGCATCGGGATGCTGGTGCCGTCGAAGGTGGTGAGGGTCGATGTCTGCTGCTCCACTTCGGCGCCGTGGCTCCGCAATGTCGAGGCGAGCCATTCGCCGCATTTCCGGTGGGCGTCCGACCCCGGCACGCGCGGACCGAAAGCCACCTGACGCGCGGCGTAGCTGTAGGCGCTGTCGGCGGAAAAAGCGAGCGCCGGCCGCTCTGCGTTGGCAGCTACGTCATCGGAGGAGTCAGACGAATCGGACGAGGAGTTGCTTTTGGTGGCGCCGCACGCCATAAGCATGGCGAAGACGGCAAAAAGAGCCGGAAAAATGCGCAATATATTTGCTTTATTCATCGTGTGTTGAGATCACTTCAAGTTTGAACCACAAAGTTAATAAAAAAAATCAAGTTTCGCAAACCCACATGCCCCCCTTTGCCATTTCCACCCCGCCGCCCGCTTAGTCCACCGGTACCCCGCCGCTCTCCGAGCGGCGTCCCAAAGCACCTGCCGCCATCCCGCCGCCGAGCCGACACTTGCCGCGCCCCCTCCCACCGGAGTCGGTGATATCTGTTACTGTGCGCCGCACAAGGTGCGGCGTAAATAACACAAGCCGCGCCGAAGCTGCCATTCCCCCCACGTGAGTCGGTGATATCTGTTACTGTGCGCCGCACAAGGTGCGGTGTAAATAACACAAGCCGCCCAAAGCAAGCCGCGCCGCCCGCCCGCCGCCGCAATAAATCAGGATGGAATTCTTCCGAAGCAGCGGAAAGGGATGACAAAGATCACTCCCCGGCATTAGATATCCGCCTTCTCATGAAAATCTCTTTCGCTTTTTTTACACTCGATAGAGTGTTTTTTTATAGTTTACGTTTATTGTTTATACTCTTTTAATATGGGTAGTAATGTGGACCTAATGTGGACCTGAAAGTGTACCTGATGTGGGACTGAAAGTGTACCTGATGTTGCACCCGAAGTGTTCCTTATTGTGCAATAATGCTTGATAAGCATCGCATTTACAGCGAGATGCAGATGCGTTTTTGTTGCCCCGAAAAGTGTCCTTTAATCGTCACCTAAATGGCACGCAAATGGCATCGTAAGTGACACTCAATGCGACATCCATCTGTCGCATTGAGATGGGGAAGCGATGTCGGCGTCGTCCTAACTGGTATTGTATGAGCGGATAACGCGACAGTGCACGGTCGTTTGTGCAGACCGTTCCGAAAGGTTCCATACGCCCCGAATTATTGATAAAAAAGATGTAATTCATGTCGCAAAATTTGATGTTTACGACGCAAATTTAACCGTTCTCCATCACCCCCTTCACCTTATCGCCATAATAATGTTGC
>JAUNFY010000115.1 GCA_030524805.1 Bacteroidales bacterium
GAGCATGACCATGACCCTGAACATGAGCATTGCGACCATGAGCATGAGGATGGGCACACCTGCCATTGCCATCACCATCATCACCATCATGGCGAGGGAGAGGCGGAGGAATATGGCATCTCGACCTTCGTGTATTACCGTCGCAAGCCGTTTGACCTCAATAAATTTGATTTCTATTGCCATCGCAACTGGCCGAAGAGCGTGATACGCTGCAAGGGTATCTGCTACTTCAACAACGACCCCGACATGAGTTGCCTTTTCGAGCAAGCCGGAGTGCAGAAACGGCTCACCGAGTGCGGCCAATGGTATGCCACGGCTCCGGAAGACGAGCTGGAGCGTTTCTTTGAGAAAGAGCCGGGCCTGAAGCGCGACTGGGACCCGGAATATGGCGACAGGATGATAAAACTTGTCTTCATCGGCAAAAACATGGACCGAAAGGCCATCACGGCAGCCCTCGATCTCTGCCTCGACTGAGAATAAATATTTTCAGCCCCGACTGAAACCAAACATATTCAGCCCCGACTGAGAATAAAGCTTATAACAGCCGTCCCACACTTCAACCAACTGCAGTTGTGAAGTGTGGGGCGGCCTTATTTGATGCGTATTGTCGGAGGGGAGATGCGTATTGTCGGAGGATGCCGGTCAAAGGAATTTCCGGAGCACGTTGAGCAGTTCATCTTCATCCACGGGCTTCGAGAGGTAGCCGTTGAAGCCGCTCTTCAGCACTTTCTCGCGGTCGGCGGTCTGTGCGTAGGCCGTGACAGCGATTATGGGCACGGTCTTGGATAGAAGACGGATTTCGGAGGTGGCTTCATATCCGTTTTTGAGCGGAAGGTTTATGTCCATCAGCACGAGGTCGGGGGTGCTGCGTGCAAACAAACGTATAGCCTCCTCGCCGTCCCATGCGTGGATTAGCTCATAGCGGTTGTCGATCATCGCCTCGATGAGCAGATAATTGCTTGAATTGTCTTCCACCACGAGAATCTTCTTTTTCTCATGCTTGTAGCTGCCCATGTTGGTGACGGCATGCGGGGCCGGGTCACGTCTCGGGGCGCTTTCATCGACAGAGACATCCGCGTCCGGTTCTGCGGGGCGGTTGCCCACCTTGTTTTTCAGCTCGGCGAGGCGTTGCTCGTCGGATTTCTTATCTGCAGGCGGTTCCTCCTCATGATCGGCCTTGAGCACGTAGGGAATGGTGAAGGAGAAGACCGATCCCTTTCCCCGTCCGGCCGACTCCGCCTTCATTGAGCCGCCGAGTTTCTCCACAATCGCCTGGCTTATGGAGAGTCCGAGTCCGGTGCCCTGGCTGAAAGAATTTAGTTTGGTGAAACGGCTGAAAAGCTTTGACTTATCCGAATCGGAGAGTCCGAGACCTGTGTCGCTGACAAAGAACTGCAACATCTCGCCCTGCTGTCGGTAGCCAATCTCGATGTGCCCTCTTTCGGTGAACTTGATGGCATTGGTGAGCAGGTTGGTGAGCACCTGGGTGAGGCGGTAGGGGTCGGTGGTGACGAAGCATTCCTTCATGCCGGGCTGCACCTCCACCATCACGTCGGGGCGCTGGCTGATGTCGGTGCTCCGGCATACGGATTGCAGGATGGCGTTGACGTCGACCGTCTGCATGTTGAATACGAGCTTGTTGCTGTCGGCCTTCGAGATGTCGAGCACGTCGCCTATTAGTTTTAGCAGAAGCTGGTTGTTGGTCTCGATAATCTCTATAAACTGGTCGATCTTCTTCCTGTCGGTGGTGCGGCAGAGGAGGTGGGAGAAGCCGACGATAGCGTTGAGCGGAGTTCGTATCTCATGGCTCATGTTGGCGAGGAAAGCCGTCTTCATGTTGTCGGCCTCGATCGCCTTGCGGGCCGTCTCGCGCAGCACGTTCTCTATCTTCATCTTGTCGCTGATGTCGATTACATAGATGTTGGCGAGGAAATAAGCCTCGGTGGAGTGCTTGTCGGGGCTGACGATGAATTCGTAGTAGATATCGGTGTCGGACACCCTCACCACAATTCCCTTCGGCTGGAAATCGGCGGAAATTGCATCGTAGGTTTCCTGCCATCGCACGAAAGTCTTGTCCTTGATCTGCTCGCGGAGGTTGTGGCCTTCTATTATCTCGCGCAGGGTGCTGTTCTGTTCGGAATATTCCACTTTCTTTATCTTTCCGTCCTTGTCGAGCGAGAGAAGCACCTGCATGAAGCCGAGCGGCATGGTGTCGACGAGGCTGTCGTAGTCGCGGCGCATGAGGGGGCGCCTGCGGGTGAGGATGAAGATCACCAGGGCAATGATGATGAGCACGGCGGCTATGATGCCGGCATAGTAGTAATTCTTATATCGGTCCCAGGGCGTTATCGTCCGGTTGAGGTAGATGGTGCCCTCGGGGCAGATGCTTTCGGGGATGTTGAGTTCCTGCAGCTTGTTGTAGTCGATATATGGAGCGCTTTCCTTCACCACGGTGACGGGTATATCCCTCATGCTTTTGCCGGCGATCAAGTCGGAGAGGCGAGAGAGCACGGCGGCATTGGTCGCTTCGGGCGAGGTGAAATATCCGCCGAGGATGCCGTAGTTGAGATAGGAATAGCGCATTCCGAATACCGGGCGTTTGGCGCCCTTGATGAGGTAGCTGTCGCCGGCGGTGTAGAGAGGTGTGCCGTTGATGCCCGGAATGGAATAGTTCCATTTCGAGAGCAGGAGCCCCACGTTGGGGTCGGTGTCGTTGAGGTAGGGCACCATCTCGCCGTTGACGTTGGCGATGAGCCATTTGTATTCCACGTCGGGGTGCGCGAGCTTCAGGTATTCACGGATGAGGAAGCTGAGCCTGCGGTTGGAGTAGGAGCCGTCGCCCATGAACACGAATTTCTTCATGTCGGGATACATTCCGAACATCATGTCTACCGTCTCGCGATATCTGCTGGGAGTGACCACGACAGTGAAATTATAGTCTTTCTGCAGGTTTTCGAGAGGCTGCATCTTGGGAGGGGTCTGCTCGTCGTTGTTGGTCATGCTGGTGAAATAGTAGTCGAGCGGGCCATACTTGTCGTTTTGCGAGATGATAAGCATCGGGATGTCGCCGAACTCCGCCTTGATTTTGTCGCGGAGCATGAAAGCGAAGTTGCCGATCATCACGAGATAGTCGGGCTTGCGGTCGGCGAAGAAGTCGAGGAAGCGGTCCTGCAGGGCCTCGTAGTCTGATTCGTTGATGATCACTTCGTTGTTGAGATGCGCTACCTTTACGGGGCCGAAATCGTTGTGCAGGCTCATCTCGGAGATGATCATGTTGATGAAGTGGCGGGTCCAGGGAGTGTTCTCGTTGTAGGAATTGATCACGGCGAGTTGTTTGAGCTGCCGGCTGTCGGCGGGGGCGGCTGTCTTGCCGCTCTTGCTGTCGGCGGGAGCCGCATGGGCTATTCCGCCGCCGCAGGCCACGGCAACGCACAGGATCAATAACAGTTTCAATATCTTATTCATACGCCTGCGCTTTTCTCATGACGTAATTGATTTCATCTTTCAGTTTGCTGAGGTTGATGGGCTTAGACACGTAGCCATTGAAGCCGCTTTCAAGCATCCGTTCCTTGTCGGTGGCGAAGGCGTAGGCAGTGACAGCGATGATAGGCACGTTGGGGTTCATGCGTTTGATCTCTGCCGTAGCCTCGTAGCCGTCCATCTTCGGCATGTTGATGTCCATCAGAATCACGTCGGGGTTGGTCTGTGCGAAGAGTTCCACGGCTTCCTCTCCGTTCCAGGCATGGGTGATCTCGAAGTTTCCGGCAAGCATGTTCTCATAGAGGATGAAGTTGCTTTCATTGTCTTCGGCAATGAGCACCTTCAGCTTCGGCGCATTCGAGGTATCGGGCGCGGGACTGTCAGCAGGCTGATTGGCGGGATTGCTTTGCATGGCGTGGGCGGCTCGGGGGTCGTGAGCCGGATTCTGCGGTTCGCCGTTATGATGGGGCGGACGCTGATGGTTGCCCGGAGCGTGCGGGTTGTGTGGCTGAGCGTATCCCTGCGGCGGGTATTGCCGACCGTATCCCTGCGGCGGGTACTGTTGAC
>JAUNFY010000033.1 GCA_030524805.1 Bacteroidales bacterium
CACTGACCAACAAATTAGAAGTTTCGACACTATAGCAAGCCTTGTTTTGCAACAAAATTGGATTTTTGGGAAATGAAACGGTTGATGTAGACAGCATTCATTTAAAAAATATAATAACAAACGTGGCTCATGCTCTTCAAAAAGGCCTCGAATTAGATCCTTGAGCAAACGACCATTTGAATAAGACAATTAACGTCGAAAACAATATTACAAAGGAATAAATTTATAAGTATACTAACATGAAGCGAAATATCAAGCAAGCGTTGGCATTAGCCTTGATTCTTGTGTTGACCTACTTTTGCATGCCGGAGGCATTTGCACAAGGAGTGGTGTCAGGACCGACAAAGAAGACTCAAAAAACAGCAAAGACAACCGGACAAAAGAATACAAATCGTAAGAAATCATCATCTGAATCAAAAAAACAAACTAATATTCAAATACAAGATACTAAGCCGTCGACTCCATCTCAACCTGAACCGGAGAAAAAGGATCAACAGACAACTCAATCTCAACTTAAACCGGTAAAAAAAACGACTTCCGGCTACATCAATGGTCATGAATGGGTAGATTTAGGTCTCCCGAGCGGTCTGAAATGGGCCACCTGCAATGTCGGTGCCTCCACCCCCGAAGCATACGGCAACTACTATGCATGGGGCGAGACCAAAACAAAATCAACATTCACTGAAGTCAATAGTCTGACCTACGGAAAGGACATTGCTACACTTAAGGAAGAAGGCATCATCGACGCCTATGGGCAGCTTAACAGATCGTACGACGCAGCCTCAGCTAACTGGGGATCTACATGGCGAATGCCGACCAAAGAAGAATTTGATGAACTATCTAACAAATGCAAATGGGAATGGACTTCACTAAATGGCAAAAATGGATATAAAGTCACTGGACCCAACGGAAATTCAATTTTTATTTCGGCTGCTGGCTTTCGTAATAAATCATCACATGACTACATAGAAAATAGTGGACGGTATTGGAGTTCTTCAAACGACACAGACTTCGAAAACGCAGACATCCTATATTTTAGTAAGAATAACCATGGTATTAGTCCGTTCAAAAAATACTACGGGCGTTCCGTTCGTGCAGTCTCCGAATAAAGAGTAGCGTATTAGTTTTTTATTACGATTTAACTTGAAAATCTGAAAAGTAAGTATGCATAATAATATTGGTGATAAGAGTGGTTTATAACTTCTATTTCAATCCCGAATATAGCGAATTGGGTCAAAGATTCTTCAATTATAAATTCAAAAGCCACAATTATGAAAGTTTTGATGTAAAAATCGGGGTGTTTCATACAAGAAGGGCGCGGAGGCATTGACATGCCAGAATATATCGCTATTTTTGCATTGTCAACTTACATTCAAATTTCGCCGATTGGTGAAATTTGATGGTTATAGGGCCATGAGTTTATAAGTTTATAAATTCGCAGTACATCTTTGAAATTCAATAAAAACAATGGATATGAACTACAATTCCAATTCAAGAAACGCCTTCCGCGATGACGAGGCCACAGTGATAAATAACGACTATATAGCAAATGCAGCATCTGCAGATGCTGCCAAACCGATTGCGAAGAAGGGGAACACATGGAAACAGGCAACAGCCGGAACTGCAGCCGGAGTACTCTTGGGGAGCGCCTCAACTTTGCTGATGGGTGCCTCTAAGGCCGAGGCCGCTGAAACCGAAGGAGAAGTGGCTACAGACACCAGCAACGGTGCCAGCAACGCTGCCACTCCCGACTGGGCAATAGGCGACATTGAGATTGCAACCGGCGTGAACGACGACATGACTTTTGCCGAAGCTTTCGCATCCGCCCGTCAGGAAACAGGCAGCGGCGGCGCATTTGAATGGCACGGCAACGTATATGCCACATATACCCGCGACGAATGGAACGGAATGTCCGAGCAAGAACGGGCCGACTTCAACAACCATTTCAGCTGGAACCATGAGGACAGTGCCCACAGCGATATCGCCCACCACTCCCCTGATGCAAGCCACGACGATACAGCCGACGCAATGACTCAAAACGAGGCCGGAGAAGTTGAGGTGGTAGATGCCGGCAATTCAGGCAACACTCAGGCTTACGCCGAGGTGCAGGTGGCGGAAGCGCAGCCTGCCGAACCTGATATAGAGATACTCGGGGTGGTTCACGACCCGGAATACAACACCAATGTGGCAGGCATGTCGATCGACGGACAAGGCGTGATACTGATCGACGTAGACAACGACCTACGGTTTGACTATCTTGCCGCAGACATGAACGCCAACGGCCAGCTTGACGAGGGTGAGGTATTCGACATTCACAATGGTGGCCTGACAGTAGACGATCTCGGTGGCTTCACAAATCCATCCGACAATCTATGCGCTTCAAACGACACAGCTGACTTCGACGTAACATGCGTATAAGGCGATGAATGAGATAATCCAGATAAAATGTCCATTCTGCGGCGCAGTGCTCTCGGTGAGGAATCAGGCGGGAATCGAGACAAAAAACGTGACATGCCCGATATGCAGCCACAAAAACCCTTTCAGCTCATTCCGCAAGGCCGCAGCGTCCCTGCAAGCCTCCGAAACCCATACCGAATATCCAGGCATGACAGGACGACACGAGGAATACACGGCGACTGAAATGCCGGCAATGAACAACAGCATAGGGCGACTGATGGCTTCCGGATCGGGACAGACATATCAACTGAAGGCGGGCAGAAACATCATTGGCCGCAAATGGGCAAAATCGACAGCCGACTTCCCGATCGAGACCGGCGACGACCACACAATGAGCCGCGAGCATCTGGTGGTGGAAGTAAGATACGTTGCAGGGAAAGGGATGATGCACTACGCCTCGCTTTTCAAGCACCAGATCAACCCAACCTTCATAGGCGAACTGCAACTGGAATTTGGCGACAAGGTGATTCTCAACAACGGTGACACCCTGCGGCTGCCGGGCACTACACTGCGGTTTGAGATTCCGGATGAGGACGCAACCCAAATAAACCAAGCATGAAATACAGACTTAAGACCTACAGCATATTAGAGTTTGGCCGGCGCAAGGATGCCGACGGCAATCCCCATCAGGAGGATTGCACGTTTCCGATGCCCGACAAGTTATGCGACGCGGACCGGACCTTCATACTCTGCGACGGCATGGGCGGCCACGACGCGGGAGAAGTGGCAAGCGCAACCGTTTGCGAGACCATGGGGAAATCTATCATTGCCAACGGCCATGACGACGTCGGAATATTCACCGACGAAGACCTCCGGAAAGCCATTACCGACGCTTTCGATGCCCTCGACAGCAAAGACGACCCCTACGCCGCGAAAAAGATGGGGACGACGATGACACTTCTGAAACTTCACAACGAAGGTGCTACGATAGCGCATATCGGCGACAGCCGCGTGTATCACATACGTCTGGGTGCCGACGGCAATGTTACCCGAATTCTTTTTCAAACAGAAGACCATTCCCTGATCAACGACCTCGTGAAAATCGGAGAACTGACGAAGGAGGAGGCAAGGACTTCGCCGCAGAAGAACGTAATAACCCGAGCGATGCAACCCAACCTGCAATCACGCCCAAAGGCCGACATCCACCACATCGCCGACATCAGACCCGGCGACTATTTCTACCTCTGCTCAGACGGAATGCTGGAGCAGCCCGACATGGAAGACGGTACTACCCTGCTCAATGTTTTCTCCGATGCCGGTGGCAGCGCGGAAGAGAAGGTAAGGATTCTGCGCAATGTGACCAAAGACAACGGCGACAACCACACGGCACTCATAATCCACGTCATGAACGTTACCGACAGGCCTCAATCCCTGTTCGCGACACTATTGCATAAAATCTTCCACTGACTTACAGCCGGAATAAACCCGGCACCACGCAAAAGAGGTATGCTAGATGGAGCTGCCTCTTTCTTTATGATCGGAATGGCAATATCCTCACGCTAAAGCAAGACATAGTGGCCTTCCTCCGCCAATCCCTCACCCCTTAAGTGTTGATTAAGGGCCGTCGGAACGGGATTAAGACTTTTAATAGATGCAACCTCTGATTAGCAGTAGGTTGCATTTATCTTATTTAGACATTTGGATTTGGAGTTAAGACCTTTTAAGACGTAAATTTGCATCATCAAACAAAACAAATATGATGCAAATGAAAAAGAAATTTCACATGTCGGCCATCGCTCTTTTCATGGCCCTGGCAGCGTTGACATCGTGTGGCTGGAATGCGGGCCGCGGGGATGTACGCGAGCGAAACATCGGCAATGCAACACTTGCACGCCTCGACTCCATCTCGACTGTGGAGTATATCGGGCTCGCCAATACCCACGAGATCGATGGCGGAAGATTCGAAGCGGTCGTAATCTTCAATGTAGCGGACTCAGCCGGTAACCTTATCGAACGAAATGCCCGCGTCACTACCAACAGTGACGGCACAGAAATCCTCACATGGGAAGACCTCGACACCAGCATTCTCAGCGACGCCAAGAAGAAAATCAACGACAAACTGGAAGAAAAGGGCATTGACATAGACGAAAGCATGATCGACGCACTGATAGACCTCAAAAAACGAACACGATGAAACATTACTTAATTGCAATCGCATGCCTCGCATGCGCAATGGCTGCCTGTGCGAAACCTCAATGTCAGGGGTTCAACAACTACGACGACAAGGTGACCATTGTCTTCACCGATGAAGATGCCGGCAGATCTTACTCAGTATCCGACGTCAAGCTGAAAACATCAGGAAAGGAATATTCCGCCACGTCGGTGAAGGCCACGTTAAAGAATGGAGTAGCGACAGTGACACTGACATTTCCACATCTCACCCGTTTTTCCAATCCAAAAGTAACCATGCGCGTCAATGGCAAAAAAGCGAAACTGAAGGTTTGCCAATAAAGCCGGATATCCGCCCCACCGGATTCCAGGCACCGCTCAACACCCATTCCTAACCGTCCGAAAAAATCCAACTTGATTTTTTTTTGAAATTGAGTCGTTTTTTTCAGACGATTACGGCACAACGCAAAAGAGGCAGGCCCGCGTGGGTCTGCCTCTTCTTTATGGTAGGGGTTGGAAATTAAGCGTTAGCTTCGGTCTTTTCGAGTTCGACTGCCTCGTTGACCACTACCGATGCATAGTCATCGGTGATGTTCATGGCGGCGAGCTCGTCTTTGTTGGCGACTACAATCTTGTTGTATTCGCGCAGACCAGTACCGGCAGGAATCAGGTGACCGCAAATTACGTTCTCCTTCATGCCCTCGAGATAGTCTGTCTTACCGTTGATGGCAGCCTCGTTGAGCACCTTGGTTGTCTCCTGGAAGGAGGCGGCACTCATGAAGCTCGAGGTCTGGAGAGCGGCGCGTGTGATACCCTGAAGCACCTGCTCGGAAGTGGCGGGCATCGCGTCGCGAACCTCCATGGTCTTGAGGTCTTTGTGCTTGAGCGATGAGTTCTCGTCGCGGAGCTTGCGCAGGGTGATGATCTGGCCTGCAAGATAGTTGGTGGAGTCGCCGGCATCGGTGATCACCTTCTTGCCCCAGATAGCATCGTTTTCCTCCATGAAGTCGCGTTTGTCGACAATCTGCTGCTCGAGGAAACGGGTATCGCCCGGGTCGAGGATATTGACCTTGCGCATCATCTGGCGCACGATCACCTCGAAGTGTTTGTCGTTGATCTTCACACCCTGCATACGATAGACGTCCTGCACCTCGTTTACGATATATTCCTGAACTGCAGTCGGGCCCTTGATGTTGAGGATGTCGCTCGGAGTGACAGCGCCGTCGGAAAGCGGTGTTCCGGCACGCACGTAGTCGTTCTCCTGCACGAGGATCTGCTTCGAGAGGGGCACGAGATATTCTTTTCTCTCGCCGAGTTTGGAAGTGACGGAAATCTCGCGGTTGCCTCGCTTGATCTTGCCGAACTTCACTTCGCCGTCGATCTCGCTCACCACAGCAGGGTTGCTCGGGTTGCGGGCCTCGAAGAGCTCGGTGACACGGGGCAGACCGCCCGTGATGTCGCCGGCGTTGCCTGCGGCGCGCGGGATACGCACGATGACCTGACCGGGAGTAATCTCCTCACCTTCGCTGATGAAGAGGTGGGCGCCCACAGGGAGAGAGTAGCTGCGGATCTCTACGCCATCCTTGTCGATGAGGTGAGCGGCAGGCACCTTGTTGCGGTCTTTCGACTCGATCATGATCTTGTCGCGCATGCCGGATGCCTCGTCAGACTCGACACGATAAGTGACGCCTTCCTCGACATTCTCAAACTGAACACGACCGCCTTCTTCGGCTACGATCACGGCGTTGAACGGGTCCCATTCGCAGATCATGTCGCCTTTCGACACCATGTCGCCGTCCTTGAAATATATCTTGGAGCCGTAGGGGATTGTGGCGTTGGTCAGCACAATGCCGCTCTTCGGCTCTACGATGCGCATCTCGCCCATACGGCCTACCACGATGTCTACGCCTTCCTTGTCCTTGATGGTGCGGAGTTCATCGATCTCGAGTCTACCATCGTGGCGTGCGGTGACGTCCTTGACAGCGGAAACGTTACCGGCGACACCACCGACGTGGAACGTACGGAGTGTAAGCTGCGTACCGGGCTCGCCAATAGACTGAGCGGCGATCACGCCGACAGCCTCACCTTTCTGCACCATGCGGTGGTTTGAGAGGTTGCGGCCGTAGCACTTGGCGCAGACACCTTTCTTCGACTCGCAAGTGAGCACCGAACGAATCTCAACCGACTCGATGGCCGAATTCTCGATCTTCTCGGCGATTGCCTCAGTGATTTCCTCACCGGCATGCACGAAGATGATGGAGTCGTCGTGGGGGTCGTGCACGTCATGAACCGAGACGCGTCCGAGGATACGCTCGGAGAGAGTGGCCACCACTTCCTCGTTGTTCTTGATTTCAGTGCATACGAGGCCGCGGAGAGTGCCGCAGTCTTCCTCGTTGATGATCACGTCGTGAGCCACGTCGACCAGACGACGGGTAAGATAACCGGCGTCGGCAGTCTTCAGCGCGGTGTCGGCAAGACCCTTACGTGCACCGTGGGTGGAGATGAAGTATTCGAGCACGCTCAAGCCTTCCTTGAAGTTGGCGAGAATCGGGTTCTCGATGATCTGGCCACCTTCGGCACCGGCCTTCTGAGGCTTAGCCATAAGACCACGCATACCGGAGAGCTGACGGATCTGGTCTTTCGAACCACGGGCACCGGAGTCGAGCATCATGTAGACAGAGTTGAAGCCCTGCTGGTCTTCCTCCATCTGCTTCATCAGGGTGTCGGCCAGACGTTTGTTGACGTTGGTCCAGACATCGATCACCTGGTTGTAACGGTCGTTACCGGTGATCATACCCATCTGATAGTTCATGAGGATTTCCTCAATCTGGGCGTTACCTTCAGCCACGTATTCGGCTTTTTCCTTCGGGATGATGACGTCGCCAAGGTTGAACGACAGACCACCGCGGAATGCCATCTTGTAGCCGAGGTTCTTGATATCGTCGAGGAACTGTGCGGAACGTGTCACACCGCAGGTCTTGATGACCTTGGTGATGATGTTGCGCAGAGATTTCTTTGAGATAATCTCGTTGACATATCCGATTTCTTTCGGCACGAACTGGTTGAAGAGCACGCGGCCTACGGAAGTGTTTTCCTTCAATACCTTCACGGGGTTACCTTCCTCATCTACGTCGTCGACGAGCACCTTCACGGGTGCGTGGAGGTCGAGGCGACCTTCGTTGTATGCGATTTCAGCTTCTTCCGGACCGTAGAAAACCGTACCCTCACCCTTAGTGCCGGGGCGGAGCTTGGTGATGTAGTACAAACCGAGCACCATGTCCTGCGAAGGCACTGTGATAGGCGCGCCGTTGGCAGGGTTGAGGATGTTGTGAGCGCCGAGCATGAGCATCTGTGCCTCGAGGATAGCCTCATTGCCGAGGGGCAAGTGAACTGCCATCTGGTCGCCGTCGAAGTCGGCGTTGAATGCCGTACATGCGAGCGGGTGGAGCTGGATAGCCTTGCCTTCGATCATCTTGGGCTGGAAGGCCTGGATGCCGAGACGGTGAAGCGTCGGAGCACGGTTGAGAAGCACGGGGTGACCTTTCATCACATGCTCGAGGATGTCCCACACGACGGGTTCCTTGCGGTCTACGATCTTCTTCGCACTCTTCACGGTCTTCACGATGCCGCGCTCGATGAGCTTGCGGATCACGAAGGGCTTGTAGAGTTCGGCAGCCATGAGTTTGGGGATACCGCATTCGTGCATCTTGAGCTCAGGGCCGACCACGATTACCGAACGGGCGGAATAGTCGACACGCTTACCGAGAAGGTTCTGACGGAAACGACCCTGCTTACCCTTGAGGGAGTCGGAAAGCGACTTGAGCGGGCGGTTTACATCGCTCTTCACGGCTGAAGCCTTGCGCGAGTTGTCGAGCAGCGAGTCGACAGCCTCCTGAAGGAGACGCTTCTCGTTGCGGAGAATCACTTCGGGAGCCTTGATCTCGATGAGGCGTTTCAGACGGTTGTTGCGGATGATCACGCGACGATAGAGATCGTTGAGGTCGGAAGTGGCGAAACGGCCACCGTCGAGCGGAACGAGCGGGCGGAGTTCGGGCGGAATCACGGGGATAGCCTTGAGCACCATCCACTCGGGTTTGTTGACATTTTTGGATGCGAGGAAGGAGTTTACCACCTGCAGGCGCTTGAGAGCCTCGGTCTTACGCTGCTGAGAGCCTTCGGTGTGGGCCCTGTTGCGCAGATTGGCTGCAAGCGACTCGAGGTCGATGTTCTGAAGCAGCTCATATACGGCCTCGGCGCCCATCTTTGCGATGAACTTGTTGGGGTCGTCGTCGGGGAGCAGCTGGTTGTCTTCGGGGAGTTTGTCGAGAATGTCGAGATATTCCTCCTCCGAAAGAAGGTCGAGGCGCTCGATACCTTTGTCGGCGTCCTTGGGAGCCACCTTCTCGCCATCGCGGGTGTCGGTGGTGACATTGGCTGCCGCACCGGGCTGGAGCACGACGTAGCGCTCATAGTAGATGACGGAGTCGAGCTTCTTCGAGGGGAGTCCGAGCAGATAGCCGATCTTGTTGGGCAAGGAACGGAAATACCAGATGTGAGCCACGGGCACCACAAGTTCGATGTGGCCCATACGCTCGCGGCGCACTTTCTTTTCGGTCACCTCGACGCCGCAGCGGTCGCAGACGATGCCCTTGTAGCGGATACGTTTGTATTTGCCGCAGTGGCATTCATAGTCCTTGACCGGGCCGAAGATCTTTTCGCAGAAAAGGCCGTCGCGCTCGGGTTTATATGTGCGGTAGTTGATGGTCTCGGGTTTGAGGACCTCACCGCTCGACATTTCCTTGATCTTCTCGGGCGAAGCGAGTCCGATGGTGATCTTGGTGAAATTAGTCTTTATCTTGTTATCTCTTTTGAAAGCCATAGGTTTCCTTTCTAAATTATATCATTAATGTGGCGTAGGGCTACACACTTCAGTCGAGAGTGACACTCAGGCCGAGACCACGGAGCTCGTGGAGCAACACGTTGAGCGATTCCGGAATGCCGGGAGTAGGCATCGGGTCGCCCTTGACAATAGCCTCGTAGGCTTTGCTACGGCCGTTGACGTCGTCCGACTTGATGGTGAGGATCTCCTGCAGGATATGGCTTGCGCCGAATGCCTCCAGAGCCCAGACCTCCATCTCACCGAAACGCTGGCCACCGAACTGGGCCTTACCGCCGAGGGGCTGCTGGGTGATGAGCGAGTAGGGACCGATGGAACGTGCATGCATCTTGTCTTCAACCATGTGGCCGAGTTTCAGCATGTAGATCACACCGACTGTCGCAGGCTGGTCGAAACGGTCGCCTGTGCCGCCATCGTAGAGGTAGGTCTTGCCATAGCGGGGAAGGCCGGCCTTGTCGGTCCACTCGTTGAGGTCGTCGAGACTTGCGCCGTCGAAGATAGGAGTGGCGAATTTCTCACCCAGTTCGCGACCTGCCCATCCGAGCACGGTCTCGAAAATCTGACCGAGGTTCATACGCGAGGGCACGCCAAGCGGGTTGAGGACAATGTCGACCGGAGTACCGTCTTCGAGGAACGGCATGTCTTCCTGACGCACCACGCGGGAAACGATACCCTTGTTGCCGTGGCGGCCTGCCATCTTGTCGCCGACACCGATCTTACGCTTTTTGGCGATATAGACCTTTGCCATCTGCATGATGCCTGAGGGAAGTTCGTCGCCGATGGTGATGTCGAATTTCCTGCGGCGGAGTTCGCTGTCGATTTCCTTCGACTTGCGCAGATAGTTGGTGACAAGTTTCACTATCATGTTGTTGATGCGCTCGTCGTCTGTCCAGTTGCTGAGGTTGACTGTCTCATATTTGAAGTCGGCCCAGTTGACACCGTTGAACTTCTGACCGGCGGCAACAATCTCGTCGCCGAGGAAGTCTTTCACTCCAGCCGAAACCTGACCATTGAGCAGTGTCTGCATCTTGCCCACCATGATTTCCTTGAGGGCGTCGAGGCGTTCCTTGTATTCTGTGTCGAGAAGCTCGGTCTGTTCCTGAATGGATTTGCGGTTGCTCTTCGACTTGACAGCCTTGGAGAAAAGGTTGGTGCCGATCACCACACCCTTCAGCGAGGGGCTTGCCTTCAGAGAAGCGTCTTTCACCTCACCGGCCTTGTCGCCGAAGATGGCGCGCAGAAGTTTTTCTTCCGGTGTGGGGTCGCTCTCGCCCTTGGGAGTGATTTTGCCGATCATGATGTCGCCCGGCACAACGTATGCACCAACGCGGATGATACCTCTCTCGTCGAGATCCTTTGTAGCGTCTTCGCTGACGTTGGGGATATCGGAAGTGAGTTCCTCCATGCCGCGCTTTGTCTCACGCACTTCGAGGCTGAATTCCTCTACGTGCACAGAAGTAAGGATGTCTTCCTTCACCATGCGCTCGTTGAGCACGATGGCGTCCTCATAGTTGTAACCCTTCCAGGGCATGAACGCCACCTTGAGGTTGCGGCCGAGAGCGAGCTCACCGTTTTCGGTAGAGTAACCCTCGGTGAGGATGTCGCCCTTCTTCACTTTCTGACCTACGTGGCAGATGGGACGGAGGTCGATAGTGGTGCTCTGGTTGGTGCGGCGGAACTTCGGTATGCGGTATTCCTTCAGCGAGGGTTCGAATTCAACGAATTCCTCGTCGTCGGTGCGGTCGTAGTTGATCTTGATTGTAGTAGCGTCAACGTAGTCGATCACGCCGTCGCCTTCAGCCATTATTTGGGTGCGCGAGTCGCGGATGAGCTGACCTTCGATGCCTGTGCCGACGATAGGAGCCTCGCTGCGGAGCAAAGGCACTGCCTGGCGCATCATGTTTGATCCCATGAGGGCGCGGTTGGCGTCGTCGTGCTCGAGGAAGGGGATGAGCGATGCCGCGATCGATGCAATCTGGATAGGAGCCACATCCATGAGCTTGATATCCGAAGGAGGCACAATCGGGAAGTCGGCATCCTGACGGGCCTTCACCTTGTCGCGGATAAACGAACCGTCGTCGTTGAGAGGCGCGTTACCTTGCGCGATGTTGAGACCTTCTTCCATCTCAGCCGTGAGATAAACCACATCTTCGTTCTTCAGATCTACAACGCTGTTCTCAACCTTGCGGTAGGGAGTCTCGATGAAGCCGAGATTATTGATCTTGGCGTAAACGCAGAGCGAGGAGATCAGACCGATGTTCGGGCCTTCAGGGGTTTCGATCGGGCAAAGACGTCCGTAATGAGTATAGTGCACGTCTCGCACCTCGAAGCCTGCGCGCTCGCGGCTGAGACCGCCGGTACCGAGGGCCGACAGACGACGCTTATGGGTGATCTCGGCCAGCGGGTTGGTCTGGTCCATGAACTGCGACAGCGCGTCGGTGCCGAAGAATGAATTGATGACACCGGCGATTGTCTTCGCGTTGATGAGGTCGGTCGGTGTGAAGACCTCATTGTCGCGCACGTTCATACGCTCGCGAATGGTGCGGCTCATACGTGCCAGACCGATGTTGAACTGGTTGTAGAGCTGCTCGCCAACGGTGCGGACACGACGGTTTGACAAGTGGTCGATATCGTCGACGTCGCTCTTGTTGTTGATAAGCTCGATAAGATACTTGATGATCTCCACGATGTCTTCGCGTGTGAGGACACGCACATTCATCGGAGTGGAGAGCGCGAGTTTCTTATTGATGCGGTAGCGGCCAACGTCGCCGAGGTCGTAACGTTTCTCGCTGAAGAAGAGGTTCTGGATCACCTCTCGTGCGGATGCGTCATCTGGCGGTTCGGCGTTGCGCAGCTGCCTGTAGATATACTGGATGGCCTCGGTCTCGGAGTTTGAGGGGTCTTTCGAGAGGGTATTGAAAATGATGCTGAAGTCAATAGCGTTGACATTCTCTTTCTCAAGCACGATTGTCTTCACGCCCGATTCGAGGATGGCATCAATGTTCTCTTCGTTGATCTCGATGTCGCGGTCGAGGATAACCTCATTACGCTCGATAGTGATCACCTCACCGATATCATCGCTGCTGATATCCTCTACCCACGATCTGATGATGCGGGCTGCGAGCTTGCGGCCGATAACTTTCTTAAGATTGGGTTTTGTCACCTTCACTTCCTCGGCAAGGTTGAAAGCCTGAAGGATATCCTTGTCGCTTTCGAGGCCGATTGCACGGAGCAGAGTGGTGACGGGGAGTTTTTTCTTACGGTCGATGTAGGCATACATCACGTTGTTGATGTCGGTAGCGAACTCAATCCAGCTTCCACGGAAAGGAATGATACGGGCTGAATAGAGTTTAGTACCGTTGGCGTGCATGCTCTGGCCGAAGAAAACGCCGGGGCTACGGTGGAGCTGAGAAACAACAACGCGCTCAGCACCGTTGATGATGAAGGTGCCCTGGTCGGTCATGTAAGGAATAGGACCGAGATAGACGTCCTGAATACTTGTGGCGAAATCCTCATGATCCGGGTCGGTGCAGTAAAGCTTGAGCTTTGCCTTGAGGGGGACACTATATGTCAGACCACGCTCAAAGCACTCGTCGATGCTATAGCGCGGAGGGTCGATGTAATAGTCGAGAAATTCGAGCACGAAATTGTTGCGGGTGTCGGCGATGGGGAAATTCTCCGAAAACACCTTGTAGAGACCCTCGTTCTTTCTGTTCTCCGGGGGCGTGTCGAGCTGAAGGAAATCTCTAAACGACTTCAGCTGAACCTCAAGGAAATCCGGAAAAGGATACGGATTTTTCACCGACGCGAAATTTACACGAGGTTTTGCGGTTGTATTCTTTGACATAAAATAAGATTAATCAGTATTGAAACCAATTATGAGAGAGGAACTAAAAGCGCTCCTGAAATCTTTAAAAAGTGTTAACGTAGCATAAAAATACATAAAACATCAAATTAACGCTACGTATATAAACACAAATAATTTTCAGACTTACGGTAAAGCCTACCGAAGAATCTGAAAACCTGCGTGATTGCCAACTGTCGGGAGCATGACAAGCGCCGTCGCCGTCGACAAAATACGCACTATGGATTATTGAAAATCTGATTCCTCCGCAGATTAGCGGAGGAATCAGTTATTAGGGTTGCTGCGAAATTACTTAAGTTCAACCTCAGCACCAGCTTCTTCGAGCTGCTTCTTGAGGCCTTCAGCATCTGCCTTGGGAAGACCTTCCTTAACGGTGCTGGGAGCGCCGTCAACGAGTTCCTTAGCTTCCTTGAGGCCAAGGCCGGTGAGTTCCTTCACGAGCTTAACGACAGCGAGTTTGCTTGCGCCTGCTGCTTTGAGGATAACGTCAAAGTTAGTTTTTTCTTCAGCTGCGGGTGCGCCTGCTGCGGGACCAGCTGCTACTGCTACTGCTGCAGCTGCGGGTTCGATACCGTATTCGTCCTTGAGGATCTGAGCGAGTTCGTTTACTTCCTTTACAGTGAGGTTTACGAGCTGTTCTGCAAATGCTTTCAAATCTGCCATTTTTGTATAGTTTATTTATTATTTTACAATATTGGTTATTACTTGTTGGAGAGGGTTTCCAGAATACCGTGAAGTTTTCCGGCGCCACTGTTGAGGGCTGAGATAACGTTCTTAGCAGGCGACTGCAGCAATGCCACAACATCTGCGATAAGTTCGTTTTTGCTCTTGATGGCGGCCAGGGTATCCAACATTTCCTCGCCGACATAAACGCTTTCCTCTACGAAAGCACCCTTGAGAGCAGGAAGAGTCTCCTTTTTGTCGCGGAACTTCTTGATCATCTTAGCAGGCGCGTTGCCTACATTAGAGAGAAGAAGAGTAGTCTCGCCGTGGAGCAGGTCGTAGAGTTCTGAATAATCGACATCACTTGCCTCAAACGCTTTCTTCAGAAGAGTGTTCTTTACGCACAGCATCTTGATGCCGTCCTGGAAGCAAGCGCGACGCAAAGCGCTTGTTTTCTCTGCGTTCAGACCAGAGGACTGAACCAGATAAACGCAACTGTACTCTTTGAGAGTATTGCCGATCTTTTCAATCAGCAGTGTCTTATCTTCTTTCTTCATCTTGAGTGTCGTTTTGAGGGTTATTCATCTATGCTCTTAGTGTCAACCTTCACACCGGGGCTCATGGTGCTTGAAAGATAGATGCTCTTGATATAAGTACCTTTGGCAGTTGCGGGTTTCAGTTTGATGAGTGTGTTGATAAACTCCTTGGCATTGTCACGCATGGCAGCGGCGTCGAAAGATACCTTGCCGATTGAAGCGTGAACGATACCGGTCTTGTCGACCTTGAAGTCAATCTTACCCTGCTTAACTTCCTTCACAGCCTTAGCGACATCCATAGTCACTGTACCACTCTTGGGGTTAGGCATAAGGCCGCGGGGGCCGAGGATACGGCCGAGAGGGCCGAGTTTACCCATCACAGAAGGCTGAGTGATGATTACATCAACGTCAGTCCAACCGCCTTTGATTTTCTGAAGATACTCGTCGAGGCCTACATAGTCGGCGCCTGCTTCCTTAGCAGCAGCCTCGGCATCAGGATTACAGAGCACGAGCACTCTGACTTCCTTACCGGTGCCGTGGGGAAGTGATACTACGCCGCGGACCATCTGGTCGGCCTTGCGAGGATCGACACCAAGACGTACATCGATATCAAGAGAAGCGTCAAACTTTGTGAAAGTGATTTCTTTCACCAGTGCTGCAGCTTCTGCCAAAGTGTATGCTTTCCCAGCTTCAATCTTCGACAGAGCCAACTTTTGATTTTTTGTCAGTTTTCCCATTTCGTATTGAAGTATTAGTTAAGTTCAGGGAATGCTCCTTTGACGGTGATACCCATGCTTCTTGCAGTGCCGGCCACCATTCGCATCGCCGAGTCTAAAGTAAAACAGTTCAAATCGGGCATCTTGTCTTCAGCAATAGTCTTCACCTGATCCCAAGTGATTTCAGCCACCTTCTTACGGTTAGGCTGAGCTGAGCCGCTCTTTATCTTGGCAACTTCCTTGAGCTGTACTGCTACCGGGGGAGTCTTGACGATGAAGTCGAAACTCTTGTCGGTATAGTAAGTGATAACCACAGGAAGAACCTTACCGGCCTTATCTTGGGTACGGGCATTGAACTGCTTGCAGAATTCCATGATGTTTATACCCTTCGAACCGAGAGCCGGTCCTACCGGAGGCGAGGGGTTTGCCGCACCGCCTTTTATCTGCAATTTGATCTGTCCAGCAATTTCTTTAGCCATTTTGTTAAATACTTTAAAAATTGATTAGTCTCTTGAGAACTCACGAAAGAAGTCGACTGCGTAACATCAGGCGACTTCACCAATCATTCTCGTTCCACTTGGGAATTATCCAACTCGAGGTCTGTAGGACGGCCGAAGATCTTGACCTCAACCTTCAGCTTCAGCCTATCGGCATTAACCTCCTTGATGACTCCGGAGAAACCGGAGAAAGGACCGGAAGTAACCTTAACGGCCTCGCCCTCGTAGTAAATCTCATCGGTCGATTCAGGCGACTCTTCGAGAGAGTCAGCAGCACCCAACATATTCATCACCTCACTTTCGCGAAGCGATTCGGGAGCTGAATTCTTGGCACGACCGCGGAGGAAGTCAATCACGTTGCTCGTGTTGCGCAGTTCATACTGCACCTCACCTGTGAGAATGCACTTTACAAATACATAACCACTGAACAAAGTGCGGTCTTTGACCACCTTCTTTCCGGAGCGAGTCACATAGACCTTTTCGGTAGGAATCAAAACTTCCGATACATATTTGCCGAGATCCGTATTCTTGATAGCTGCATCAAGAATCTCCTTCACCTTAGCCTCCTTGCCGGAGATGGCGCGGAGCACGTACCATTCAAACTTTCTTTCAGTCATTGACACCTACAATTAAGATTAGAAACTAAATGAATAAATAGTCTCCATCAGTAAACTAAAAATCTTATCAACAGCCCAGATGAACACGGCTATGATGATGGAAGCAATCAGCACGAGCACTGCGGAGTTGACCAGATTTTTTCGAGTTGGCCAGGAAACCTTATGAACAAGTTCATCGTAGCTTTCCTTTATGTCTTTTACTAAATTCATGTCGTTTTATTTTTAGCACGGGAAGAGAGGCTCGAACTCCCGACACCTGGTTTTGGAGACCAGTGCTCTACCGACTGAGCTATTCCCGTAGGTAGGGGTCTATATTTCAAGACCCCTTTTGATATCTGATGGAGGATTAATCTTCCACGATGTCTGTGATCTGGCCAGAACCAACGGTGCGGCCACCTTCACGGATTGCGAAACGAAGACCCTTGTCGCAAGCTACCGGAGTGATGAGCTTAACGTCGATCTCAACGTTGTCGCCAGGCATTACCATTTCAGTTCCTTCGGGGAGAGTAATCTCACCAGTCACGTCAAGAGTACGGATGTAGAACTGAGGACGGTATTTGTTGTGGAACGGAGTGTGACGGCCACCTTCTTCTTTCTTCAGGATATAAACCTGAGCCTTGAAGTGATCGTGAGGTTTAACCTGACCCGGGTGGCAGATTACCATACCACGTTTGATTTCGTTCTTGTCGATACCACGGAGGAGCAGACCAACGTTATCGCCAGCTTCACCTTCGTCGAGGATCTTGCGGAACATTTCCACGCCAGTTACGACAGACTTCTTGTCAGCACCAAGGCCGAGGATCTGAACTTCGTCGCCAACTTTCACGCGGCCAGCTTCGATACGACCGGTAGCAACTGTGCCACGACCAGTGATCGAGAACACGTCTTCAACAGGCATAAGGAAGGGTTTATCAACGTCACGCGGAGGCAGGGGAACCCAGTTATCGACAGCTTCCATAAGTTCCATAACTTTCTCAACCCACTGAGGTTCGCCGTTGAGGGCGCCGAGAGCAGAACCCTGGATGATGGGAGTGTTGTCACCATCATAGTCATACTGAGAAAGAAGGTCGCGCATATCCATTTCAACGAGCTCGAGCATTTCAGCGTCGTCTACCATATCGCACTTGTTCATGAAAACAACGAGTGCAGGCACGTTCACCTGGCGAGCGAGAAGGATGTGCTCACGAGTCTGGGGCATCGGACCATCAGTTGCAGCAACAACGATGATAGCGCCGTCCATCTGAGCAGCACCAGTTACCATGTTCTTCACATAGTCGGCGTGTCCCGGGCAGTCTACGTGTGCGTAGTGGCGGTTTGCAGTCTGATATTCAACGTGAGCGGTATTGATTGTAATACCACGCTCTTTCTCCTCAGGAGCGTTGTCGATGGAGTCGAACGAACGAGCCTCTGAGAGACCCTTGTCAGCGAGCACCTTAGTGATGGCAGCAGTAAGAGTAGTCTTACCGTGGTCAACGTGACCGATCGTACCGATGTTCACATGCGGTTTCGTTCTTTCAAATTTTTCTTTAGCCATAGTTGTTTGCTATCTATTTTGTTATTGAAATTTCTCTTTTACGTTTACGGGGACTACAGGAGTCCCCTATGGAGCCAATGGCGGGATTTGAACCCGCGACCTCTTCCTTACCAAGGAAGTGCTCTACCCCTGAGCTACATGGGCATTGTTTGAAATTTTGAGCGGAAGACGAGGTTCGAACTCGCGACCCTTAGCTTGGAAGGCTAATGCTCTACCAACTGAGCTACTTCCGCAATCGTAGTGGGCGAAGATGGATTCGAACCACCGAAGGTATAAACCAGCAGATTTACAGTCTGCCCCATTTGGCCACTCTGGTATTCGCCCTGATTTCATTGTTCTTGAGCCTCTTGTCGGATTCGAACCAACGACCCCGAGATTACAAATCACGTGCTCTGGCCAACTGAGCTAAAGAGGCATTCTCGGTTTCGAAGCTCACTTCTTCCGGGTCAGTCCCGAAACCGAGTGCAAAGTTACAACAAAATTTTGGATGCACAAAATTTTTCAGCAAAAAAATTCATCAGGCACCTCATTTTTTTTAATATCTCACTCTACAGTCACTGATTTTGCGAGATTTCGGGGCATATCCACATTCTTGCCCTTGTTGACCGCAATGTAATAAGACAGCAACTGAAGCGGGATGCTGGTGATGATTGGCGTGAGACATTCGGGCACCGCGGGCACCTCTATCACATGGTCGGCAAGGTTGCGGATTTCCTTGTCGCCCTCTGTCACGATGGCAATGACGCTGCCATGGCGCGCCTTCACCTGCTGCACGTTGCTCACGATTTTCTCGTAAAGGTGGTCGTTGGGCGCGATGATCACTGTCGGCATCTCGGCATCGATAAGCGCTATGGGGCCGTGTTTCATCTCAGCGGCCGGATATCCCTCGGCATGTATATATGAGATTTCCTTCAGCTTCAAGGCTCCCTCGAGCGCTACGGGATAGCTGTAGCCGCGACCGAGATATAGGAAATTGTGGGCATAGGTGAAGATGAGCGACAGGCGTTCGATCTGATCGTTGAGTTTAAGAGTCTGCTTCACGTATTCTGGTATCTTGAGAATCTCCTGCCCTATTTCCACAAGCTTCTCCTTGGGCATGGTGCCCTTGAGCTCGGCTATGGCCATGGCGATAAGAGTCTGCACCATCACCTGGCCGGTGAAGGCCTTGGTGGATGCGACGCCGATTTCAGGACCTACATGTATATAGGTGCCGGCATCCGTATTTCTGGGGATGGAGCTACCTACCACATTGCTGATGCCATATACATAGGCGCCGGCCTCGCGTGCCATCTGGATAGCGGCCAGGGTGTCGGCAGTTTCACCGCTCTGGGAAATGGCTATGACAAGGTCGCGCTCGTCGATCACCGGATTGCTGTAGCGGAATTCGCTTGCGTATTCCACCTCTACCGGTATGCGGCACATATCCTGGAAAAGATATTTGCCAATGAGCGCCGCATGCCATGACGTGCCGCATGCCACTATGATAATCCTCTTGGCATTTAGGAATTTCTCCTTGCTGTCCATCACTCCCGACACTATCACGTTGCGTCCGCCATCGATCACGCGGCCACGTATGCAGTCGCGCAGGGTGGCGTGCTGCTCGAATATTTCCTTCAGCATGAAATGGGGATACCCCCCTTTCTCAAGCTGCGAGATTGAGAGTTCGAGAGAGCGCACATCTATCTTGGCCTCTTCGTTGTCGAGATTTATTATCTTGAGAGGTGCGTTTTTCGACACTACAGCTATCTCATTATCGTTGAGATAAACCACCTCCTTGGTGTATTCCACAATAGGAGTGGCGTCGCTGCCGATAAACATCTCATTATTACCGATACCGATCACAAGAGGCGAGCTCTTGCGGGCTGCGATAATGGTGTCGGGATTATTCTTGTCGATCACGGCGATGGCATAAGCGCCGATCACCTGACGCAAGGCTTCCCTGACAGCATCGAGCAGCGGACACTTGGTGTGCTTCTTGATATACTCGATAAGCTGCACGAGCACCTCCGTATCTGTCTCCGAAACGAACTTGCAGCCGTTTTCAATCAGTGCATCCTTGAGCACCTTGTAGTTTTCAATCGTACCGTTGTGGACAAGCGCTATCTCGCCGTCTTCGCTGAAATGCGGGTGCGCGTTGCAGTCGGAAGGTTCGCCATGGGTAGCCCAACGGGTATGCGCGATACCGGTGCCTCCCTTGACGTCTTTCTCCGTACAGAAACTTTCGAGATTAGAGACCTTGCCTATAGCTTTATACACATTAAGTTTTCCGTCGGCGTTGATCAGAGCCACTCCGGCGCTGTCGTAACCGCGATATTCCAGTCGATGCAAGCCTTTTATCAGAATATCGTAGGCATTTGAATCACCTACATACCCTACTATTCCACACATATATTATAAGTAATTATTGATGACTATATCTGAATTATCACTTGGAGCGGGCAGCCGCCTTTGCGGCCCCTCGTCTCCTTATCCTGCATTTAAGAGATAACGAATTCAACCATACGTTTATTATGCCTGATCGGACGAAAGCGTGACCCCATCCGACCTGTGTGCCACAAGATAATCCCATGCAGCGTCATGGTCGTTGGGAATTATGCCGTCGAGTATGGCGTCTTTCACTATCTGCTTGAGCCTTGATATCTCCTGCGAAGGAGGAATGCCGAGCCGCTCCATGATTTCGTTGCCGTCTATGGGGTTTTTCCATTTACGGTAGTCGTCGGCAGCGCTTATCTCCTTCATTCTCTGCCTGAGAGCGGCGAAACCTTCAAGAGCAGTACGCACCTTTACCGGATTGCCCGACGTGAGGTCAGACTCGGCAAGAATCATGAGGTCGTCGACATCATCGCCGGCATCGGTGAGGAGCCGGCGCACTCCGGAATCACTCACCCCCTCCTCTCCTACTTGCTGGGGACGCATGTGGAGGCCGACGAGTTTCTGCACATACTTCATCTTGTCGTTGAGCGGCATTTTCATTTTCTTGAAAATCACCGGCACCATCTTCTCTCCGATGAAATTATGATTGTGGAACGTCCACCCTTGTGCGTTATCCCATTTTTTTGTAACAGGTTTGGCAATGTCGTGAAGCAAGGCAGCCCAGCGCAGCCATTCGTTGTCGGAGCGAGCCGCCACTTTATCCACTACCTTCAGCGTATGATAAAAATTATCTTTATGAGCCCTTCCCCCTACTGCCTCCACTCCCTTGAGCGCATGGAGTTCGGGCATGATTAGCTGAAGAAGGCCGCTCTCGTCGAGCAGACGGAAACCGATGGAGGGGCGGCGTGAGCGCATGATCTTGCCGAGCTCGTCGTTGATTCGCTCCTTGCTTATGATCTCGATGCGCGACGCATTGCGGCGGATTCCGTCGAAAGTAGCGGGAAGAATCTCGAATTCAAGTTGGGTGGCAAACCTTATGGCGCGCATCATCCGCAACGGGTCGTCGCTAAATGTCACGTCGGGGTCGAGCGGCGTGCGTATTATGCCGGCATTGAGGTCGGCTATTCCCCCGAAGGGGTCAACAAGCTGTCCGAAACGGTCGGTGTTAAGACATATCGCCATTGCGTTGATGGTGAAATCGCGTCGGCGCTGATCGTCGTCGAGGGTTCCGTCTTCCACGATAGGGTTGCGTGAGTCGCGGGTATAGCTTTCCCTGCGGGCACCGACGAATTCAAGTTCCATACCCTGATGGGCAATTTGCGCAGTGCCATAATTGGCATATATTGCCAGACGTTTCTTTTTCCCGAGCCGAGCGGCTACAGCCTTGGCCAGTTCTATACCGCTGCCGACTGTGACGAAATCGATATCAGCGGAATCACGCCTGAGAAAAATATCACGCACGTAGCCACCGACCACATAGACATCCAGGCCCATGGAATCGGCGGTCTCGCCCACGATCCGAAACACCTCATTCTGGAGTTTCGCGTCAATTATAGTTGGCATTGTCATCTCAACGTTTATTGCTGATTCTGCTGATCGTTTTTCTTTTCTTTATTGCGCTGGCGCCTCATGCGATGCTTGCTGTCCTGACGTTTCGGGGCATTCTGCCTGTTGTCCTGACGCGGACCTCTGTCTGAATCGGCCGACGCGGAGTCGGAAGCGGCATTATCGGCAGGACGCTGCGCTTTGTGTCTTGATTTCTTTTTCTTTGCTTTGTCGAAGCGGGTAAGGGCATCCTGCTCGGCGAGGTCGATATATTCGCGGCTCTCCACCACTTCCGACTCATCTTCGGCGAGGCGGTCTACCTTCACTCCCTGTTTGTTGAGGGCTATGATCTCAAAAGCTCTCGATGCGGGGATAGTGACAAGATTCGACCCCATGCGCCTGTCGCTGCTGTAGGTGAGCATGCGGGTGAGGATATCGGTCTTGAAGAGATAGAAGTCGCTGTCTTTTGTCTGGAGCACCACATCCTTAGGTGGAAGCTGACGCGAAGCCTCGGCGTAAGAGTCAATCTCAAAGTTGAGGCAACACTTCAGTTTCGCACATTGCCCGGCGAGTTTCTGAGGATTCATCGAGAGGTCCTGCATACGGGCGGCTCCGGTGCCCACACTTACGAAATGCGACATCCAGCTTGAACAGCACAGCGGGCGTCCGCAAGGGCCGATACCGCCGATGCGGCCGGTTTCCTGACGTGCTCCGATCTGCTTCATCTCGATACGCACATGGAATTCCTCAGCCAGTATCCTGATGAGTTTCCTGAAATCGACACGTTCGTCGGCTATATAATAGAATATAGCCTTGCCGCCATCACCCTGATACTCCACGTCGCCAATCTTCATATTGAGGCCGAGTTCCTCGGCAATGGCGCGCGAGCGGATCATAGTGCTGTGTTCCTTGCTTCTCGCCTCGTTGAATCGATCGATGTCAGACTGCCTGGCAATCCTGAACACCTTCATGAGGGCATCCATATTGTCCGGATCGAGTTTTGCCTTCACCATCTGCATCCTCACGAGGGGGCCTACCATGACTACCTGACCTATGTCGTGACCGGAGGCGGCTTCGACGGCAACAGTGTCGCCTATCTTCAGATTCAGTTTGGAGGGATTCACGTAGAATCCGGCCCTTGTATTTTTAAACTGCACCTGCACGGCCGGGAAATCGGCGGAAGTCGAGATATCGCCGAGCCAATTATTGGCATATAGTTTTCCGCGCGGCTCACGGCGCCATCCCATCACTTTGCGCGATGAGCATCCGCCGCAACCGCCGGCGGTATCTGTAGCCTCCGCATCAGACTGGTCGGGAGCGGCTGCTGAAGCGCAATCCGCCCCACATCCGGAACCGCAAGACGAGCCACATCCGGAATCACATCCGGAGCAATCCGTGCAGTCAGGTATTATTTCTTTAAAATCAGCCAATTCTCATACATTTAAGTTTCGCAAGCCCTGCCATTACGCCGGGCTTGCGAAAGGAATTAGAAATTTATATCCACTCTTCGCAAGCGCGCCTTACTTGGCGTATGCCACGGCGCGAGTCTCGCGGATCACGGTGATCTTTACCTGACCGGGATATGTGAGTTCGTTTTGGATCTTCTTGGCTATGTCGGCCGAGAGTGTGTCGATTTCCTTGTCGGAGATCTTATCGGCACCCACTATCACGCGCAGCTCACGGCCGGCCTGAATGGCGTAGGTCTTTATCACACCGGGATACGACATCGCAAGCTGCTCAAGGTCGTTGAGGCGCTTGATGTAGGCCTCAACAATCTCACGGCGGGCACCGGGACGGGCACCTGAGATGGCGTCGCACACCTGAACTATCGGCGAGAGCAATGATGTCATCTCCACTTCATCGTGGTGTGCGCCGATGGCGTTGCAGATATCGGGTTTTTCCTTAAATTTCTCGGCGAGTTTCATGCCAAAGATAGCATGCGGAATCTCGGGATCATCATCGGGCACCTTGCCGATGTCGTGGAGCAGACCTGCGCGACGCGCTTTCTTCGGGTTGAGGCCGAGTTCGGCTGCCATGATGGCGCAGAGATTGGCTGTTTCGCGGGCATGCTGGAGCAGATTCTGGCCGTAGGAAGAACGATATTTCATCTTGCCCACCATCCTGATGAGCTCGGGATGCAGGCCATGTATACCGAGGTCGATGCAGGTACGTTTGCCTGTTTCGTTGATTTCCTCTTCAATCTGCTTGCGCACCTTTGCCACTACTTCTTCGATACGTGCCGGATGGATACGGCCATCGAGCACGAGCTGATGAAGTGCGAGGCGGGCTATCTCGCGGCGCACGGGGTCGAAGCCGGAAAGCACGATTGCCTCGGGAGTGTCATCCACGATGATTTCTATGCCGGTGGCAGCCTCAAGCGCACGGATGTTGCGTCCTTCGCGACCGATAATGCGTCCCTTGATCTCGTCATTCTCGATATGGAACACTGTGACGGAATTCTCAACGGCAGCTTCTGTAGCAACTCGCTGGATTGACTGTATCACGATTTTCTTGGCTTCCTTGTTGGCAGTAAGTTTTGCCTCGTCCATGATATCGTTGATATATCCCTGGGCTGCTGTGCGCGCCTCATCCTTCAGGCTTTCCACAAGACGTTCGCGCGCTTCGGCGGCCGAGAGTCCGGAGATGTGCTCGAGCTGTTCCTGTGCCTGACGATAGAGATGTTCCACCTCGCTCTGACGGGTTTCGAGAGTCTTCTCAAGATTCTCCGCATTCATGATACGGGTGTCGAGGCTCTGCTTCTGCGCGTCGAGTTCCTTCTTGCGGCGTGAAAGTTCAGACTGCTGCTGATTGAGCTGGAGCTCACGCTGCTTGGCACGTGCCTCCGAGGCCTGTGCTTTCTGCATCTTTGCATTCGCAGCCTTTTCAGCGTCGGAAAGAATCTTGACCTCCTGTTCCTTGGCCTCGATCACTTTCTTTTCTTTGATCACCTCCGCTTCCTTGCGGGCATCTTCCACAATGGTATTGGCCCTGCTGTGAGCATTATTTTTGCTCATGGCCATCGCAACCGCATATCCGGCTATTGCCGCCACGACTGCTATTATTATCCATATTGCTATCATATTTTATTATAGTTGTTTGTATACATTAATGTTCATAAACACCAATACGCCAAAACCTTCCGGCGGCAGAGGCTGGAAGGGTAACGCTTCTTATCAACTATAAAAACGGAGGAATCGGCTGGAAATCAATACAACGGATACTTATCGTGAGCATCAGCACCATCAGTAGCACCGGAGACACATAATCTGTCGGCCTCGTCGAGCAATGCAAGCGCCTCCTGCAAATCGGCATCGCGGGCTTCCTGCATGTCGAAATATGACGCCGCAAACTTATATGCCACCATGGCTAGCAGTTCTTTTGGCGTTTTCTTTGGGAAAGCCTCACCGAATGCACGATAAAGAGCATTCATTTCACCTTCGGTTTTTCTCACGGCCTCTTGCCTTGAGAATGGCACGGAAAGAGAGATTCTCTCTCCGGCTATATTGACATCCATCTTAATTTCGTCAGTCTTCATCAGTTGATATCAGCGTCTTCCTTGAGGAGAGCGACGCATCTGTCGATTTTTGCGATCAACCGCTGCACTCGGCGGCGTGCGGCAATCAGATTGCCAGGCGTGGCCGCGCGGTGCGAAACAGTCAGGAAATCCACTTCCATCCGGCTCATGGCCAGATCGCTGCGGCACTGCTGCAACTGCTCGGTGAGTGATGCCACTTTTTCATTGAGAATCGCGCACTCGCCTCTTGCCTCATCTCTCTGAGAGGCGAGAACCGCAAGTCTCTTGCGCAAATCTGCGATGATACGTGTCAACTCTCGAGCCATTCTGCGATAAATCTCTACAAAATTAATAAACTTTTCGGTAATTTCCAAATAAATCACCAATTAATGCCGTTGAGGCGCGTCGACTGCTTGTCGTATTTGATATCCTTGAGCAACGACGACTTCACTGCAACATTGAAATTGAAACTCTTATACATCCCCACCGGTATGATGGAGCAGGACATGGTGAAGCAGTGCATATCTCTCGAGACATTCAAGTTCATATAGGCTATTTTCTTAGCCTGAAAATCGTAGCTGCACGAGGCCGATATGTTCCAGTTTTTTGTGGGCCTTATATTGCCCGATATCGAGAGATTCTGGGTGAATCGCCCGTTATAGTCCATCTTTTTATAGTTGAAGTCGCCCAGGCCGTAGTTAATAGAATAGTTGAACGACAGGCTCCACGGGCATTCCCATGGTGCATATCCGTCGGCATCGTTTTTCTTCTCTTCTTCCTGATTACGGTTTCTGGAGTTTCTTCGGTTGTCGAGTTCGCCGAATTCCGAATCCTCGTCATATTCATCATCGTAATCGTCGGCACTGTTGTTTTTTTTCTTGTTGTCGTCTTTATTTTTTTTCTTGAAAGTGCTGTTGTTGATTGTGTAGCTGAACGATGTTCCGGTCGACGTCAGTTTCACCCAGCCCTTGTGAGCCTGGATACGTGTCTTGTTGACTCTCACGGGCTGGCCGCTTGAGTTGAGCGCATAGGTGTAGGGATCCCATGTAGCGCTGAGGTTCAGATTGAAGCTTTTGGTAAGCCGTAGCAATATCGATGTGTTGAGATTGCTCCAGTTCATGGAGTCGGCAGCGAAATTGTAGCTTTGGCTCAACGACAGGTTCTCGATAAGCGATATTTTCTTCACTCCGGTAGAATCCTGGTCGCTCTTAACTTTCATTTCAAGGTTATTGCTCAGGTTGAGCGATACGGAACTCGTGCGGCCACTGCTGGGACTGCCGAGAACTCCATGCTGAAAGTAATTATACTTGCGCGTTATATTCTGCCCGGCGTTGTCTACATACGAATATTGTCCATAAACGCCCCACATCGGGTCGGAAAAGTCAGGCGAATAGTTAAACGAGAGACTTGGAGTGAGCACGTGGCGTATCATCTGGACCTTGTCGCCGAGAAACTTCATCGGTTTGAAGAAACCATAGAGCTTTGTATCGGCCGAGAGCGAGGCTGTGAAATCGAAAAGATTGTAGAAGCCATAGCATGTATCCGCAATTTCCGCCGATTTGTTGGGATCCCAATCGCGCCTAATCTTAGATGTATACATGCGGTCGTTCATCGAGATAGAAGGCGACACGTTCACGTATTTGAGCACACTGAAAGTTGCCGACACCGGGATTGAATGCCTCATGCCGTTACGCCAGTCTTTTATGAGACTTTTATGGAAAAATTCATCCTGCTTTGCAGTGAGCGAGTTCTGCAACTGGCCGGTATAGCTCATCTTGATCTTCTCATACCATTTCTCAGCTCCAGCTGCTTTCTTACGTTTGAAAGGAGCTGTCTGACTCATCGACACATTAAGGTTAGGGAAAGATACGGCCAATGTGGCATCTTGCGTTCGCTGCGAGATGTTCATGGATGCACTTGCCGACCACTTGGTGCCGGGGAATCGATACGTCAGATTGACCGTACTTGATTTTGTATTCTCCGTAAATGAGCTGTTGTAGTATGAATCGAGGTCATTGCGCGTATAGCCGGACGTAGAGAAATTGACCGAGGCAGAAAAACTCAGGTTGGGATTAGCCTTCTGGTCCATACTGTGGCTCCATATCACCTGAAAGTTATTCTGTTTTGAATAGTCTGGCATACCTTTGTCGCCGAGCACCGTGCTAATATATGAGATACTGAACGAACCGTTGAACCTATACCTTTTCTTATAAGTTGAACGTCCGGACAAGCCCCATGAACCTTTTGTATAAATCTCTCCTGTAAGGGCAAGATCGACATAATCGCTGAATGCGAAATAGTAGCCACCATTGCGCGCATAGAACCCACGGTTGTAGTCATCACCGAAAGTGGGGAATATGATACCTGATGAATATTCCTTGCTGAAAGGGAAATAACCGAACGGTAACGCAATAGGCAAAGGCACGTCGGCCACCACCATATATGCCGGACCGGACACAACGTCCTTTCCGGGACGCATCTTGCCTCGGGTAAGCTGCATGTAAAAGTGAGGATGATCATGCTCGTCACATGTGGTATATCTTGCCTTTTCTGCGAAAAAGCTACCATCTTCCATCTTCTTCGCCCTGCCACCTACAAGATAACCTTCCCCCTGCTCGGTAACGACGTCGGTGATATAACCACGCTGATTCTTGAAATTAAACGACATGCTTTTCGACTCATACTGCTCGCCACCATCCTGAAAAATAGGTTTGCCGATAATCTCTCCGGTCGTATCTGGCCTACCAACAGCATAGACAGTGGTCGAATCCATCACCATCCTTATCTGGTCAGCATTGAGTTTATACTGACCATAGTCTACACTACTCTCACCAAACAGATAGGCAAGATTATTACCCTCCATAACAACGGAATCCTTAGCAGAGAAAGCGACTGCATTGTCAAGGTCAACTTTATCTCGATTAATTCTATTTATCTTTTTCCTGTCGTCCGGAACAGTATCCATCTCTTCAAGGAAGGATACAGAATCGGACATTAGTGTATCTTGACGAGTTGAAATCGAATCCGAAGAAGAAAGTATCGAATCAGTTGCCATCGCGTCACGTTTGAATCCAATCATTACAACTGAATCCGGTATGTTGGTGGCAACAACTTCCGGTAACGAAGTCGAGTCTGCAACTTCCTGAGAAGAAGCAGATAAAGAGCCGTCTACCGCATTATGCTGCATCGAGGGATGAGCAAAAAGTACTGCGAGAAACGACAATGCCAGTATTATAAGGAAAAATCGTTGCATAATACGCGGCAAAATTACAAAAAAAAGTTGAGATATTAAGTTAATTTTTTGAAAAACCACACATAATTCCCCAAAATATGGACATAGCGAAAAGGTGGAGCACTTGTGTTGTCATCCAAAAAATTCAAACCACCGACGAAGAAAAGTAAAGCATGGTATTTATACAAAAAAAGAGCCGAAGTCTTTTGAACTTCGGCTCTCGGTAAGGTGGCGAT
>JAUNFY010000116.1 GCA_030524805.1 Bacteroidales bacterium
GGATAAAGCTGAGACGAAAAGAGAATAACGAGAAGCCGAAAAGAGGATAACGAGGGGGCGTGAAAGAACAAACAGTGGGCGGAGCGAGGATGGTGGAGGCGTTTTCCGGTCTATTTCGGGCGGACGAGATAGCGGAGGTCGGAGATCATGTCGTTGAAGAATGCCTGCATCGGGGTGATGATGGGGCGCACTTCGGGCTCGGTGCCGTCGCTGAGCACCTTGAGGCTCGATTGCTCGCAGTGGATGCATATCTTGCGCCCCATGCTCAGGGGCTCTCCGTCGATCTGTGCGGGGCCGTCTTTGAGACGCAGTATCTTTACGTCGTGCGCGCGGAAAGTGTCGATGATGCGGCGGGTGTCGATTTTGCCGCTCAGCAGGCCTATGCCGGCCATTGCCTGGTCGAAGGGTGAGCCGTTTCGGATCACGGTGATGTCGAGAAGGCCGTCGCTCAGCGATGCGCGGGGTGCGATGTAGGCGTTGTTGCCATATTGCGAGGTGTTGCAAACGGCAATGAGGAACGCTTCCTCGGTGTAGATCTCTCCGTCGATCTCTATGGCATAGTTGTCGGGCGAGAAGTTGAGATATTCGAGCAGGGCGCTCCTTACGTATTGCATTTTCCCCCGGCGCTTGCCGCATGAGAATTTGTCGGTGACGGCGGCGTCGAATCCTACGCCGAATGTGCAGAAGAAAGGTCTTCCCTCCACTATTCCGCAGTCGATCGAATAAGGTTTGAAATGCGCTATTGTCTCGATGGCGCGGTCGAAGTCCATCGATATTCCGAGAGTGCGTGCCAGGCCGTTGCCGCTGCCGCAGGGTATGATGCCGAGCGAGGTGTCGGTGTGGAGCAGTGCAGAGGCTACTTCGTTGACCGTGCCGTCGCCGCCTGCGACGATCACGATGTCGGTGCCTCGGGCGGCTGCTTCAGCGGCCAGTTGCGCGCCATGGCCTTTATGCTGTGTGTGGACGATTTCAAGAGAGATGCCGGCCTTTTGCAGTCGCTTCAGGGCGAGGTCGGATATTTCCTTTTTGTTGCGGGTGCCCGAGATGGGGTTGATCAACATCAGTGCAGATGGCATAATCGACGTGGTCTTAGGGTTATGTAATCATCCGCGGCCATTTGGCTGGCGGCTTCGCGCCGCAAAATTAGTAAAAAAAAACGATAAATTTGCCAGTTTGCGGGATTTTTTATAAATTTGCACAATGTAGCGCCATTTGCGCCACTTTGTAAGATTGAAGTATAAGATACACCGCGAAGGTACGAATATAATAATATTGCTGGCAGTAGTGCTTCTGGCTCTCAACATACCGGTATGGTTGTTTCTGCCGCCTTGGATCCTTCCGACAGTGCTCACTGCCCTGTCGGTGCTGGTGTATTCCTTTGTTTGCAACTTTTTCCGTTGTCCGGCGCGCCGCTACAAGGGGCCGCGCGACGGGATGGTGGTGAGTTCGGTCGATGGCAAGGTGGTGGCGGTAGAAAAGGTGTTCGAGCCGGAATATCTCGGCACGGAGGCGTTGCAGATATCGGTGTTCATGTCGCCGCTCAATGTGCATGCCAACTGGGTTCCCGCCGAGGGACGGGTGGAATATGTAAGGCATCACTCCGGCCGGTTCTATTCGGCTTGGCTGCCCAAATCGAGCCTTGAAAACGAACGCAGCACCGTGGGAATAGTCACCCGCGACGGACATCGCATCACTGTGCGCCAGGTGGCGGGAGCCATGGCCCGCCGCATCGTCACCTACACAAGGATCGGCGAGGAAGTGGAGTTTGACGAGCATCTCGGCTTCATCAAGTTCGGATCGAGGGTAGACCTTTATCTGCCGGCCGATTCCGTGCCGCTCGTGCGTGTGGGCCAGCGTGTGGTCGGCGACCAGACTCAGGTGGCTACGCTGCCTGCCGTGGCCGAGTGCGGTGGCGACTCCCAATAATCAACATAGAAGTAATGAAACCCGAATTTAAGATAAAGAATTACATACCCAACTCCATCACATGCCTCAACGTGCTTTTCGGCACCCTTTCCATCCTGTGCGCTTCGGTGCACAACGCTACTATGTGGGGGCTTGAGGGTTGGCAATGGTGCATGCTCTTCATCGTGCTTGCTGCGGCCGCTGATTTTTTCGACGGCTTTGCCGCCCGCATGCTCCATGTGAAAAGTCCGATAGGCGCCGACCTCGACTCCCTGTCTGATCAGGTGAGTTTTGGAGTGGCTCCGGCTATGCTTCTCGCGTTTACGCTCTATGGCACCGCGCCTTTCTGGCTTGCAGTGCTTCCGGCCATCATACCGGTGGCCACCGCCCTGAGGCTGGCCAAATTCAACGTCGACACGCGCCAGACCACCGGCTTCCTCGGGATGCCGGTACCGGCCAACGCAGTGTTCTGGATCGGCTATGTGGCATATTTCCGCGATGGCGCCTGCTGGCTTGCATCGCCGTGGATGCTCATCCCCTCGTTGGTCTTTATTTCCTGGCTTATGGTCTCGGAGGTGCCTATGATATCTTTGAAGTTCAAGACATGGGGTTTCCGCGAAAATGTGGCGCGATATTTGCTTATCTTATGTTCGGCGGCGCTGGTCGGCGTGTTAGGCATTCCCGGCATGCTCTGGGTGATAGTGCTCTATGCACTGCTTTCGTTGGCCTTTGCCCGCAGAAGTAAAAGCATTTGATCATGACAGCACTACTGGTAATCATACTGTTGATATTCGGCCTTCCGTATCTCTGGCGTCTGCTCTCCCCTCTGCTCATGCGTTGGGCCCAGCGGCGCGCACAGGCCTATTTCCGCCGCGCCATGGGCATGCCGCCCGACGACGGGCGCGAATCGCGCCGCTCATCGGAGCGCAGCCGGTCGGAAGCCGGAAGCCGTGACAGATATGGCAGAAGGCCCGCAAGGCGCGAGCCGGTGATTCCGAAGGAATATGCCGAGGATGTGGAATTTACCGAAAGCCGCACCTATTCGGAAACCACCATCGTAGACGACGGCCGAGTAAGTTATGTCAGCGAATCGCAGGTGAGCGACGCTGAAATCATTGAAATAAAACAAGACAAGTGATGCCTACCCTTTTCGTTTCCGACCTCGACGGCACATTGCTCGGCGCCGACAGCCGCGTGAGCCGTGAAAGTGTGGCATTGCTCAACGAATCGATATCGCACGGGGCTCTCTTCAGTGTGGCCACGGCGCGCACTCCGGCCACTGTAGCCCGTCTGCTCGCCGAGGTGGATTGCAAGGTGCCGCTGATCGTGATGACGGGAGCCGCCATCTGGGATCCACGCACCAACAGCTACCTGCATGCCTGCTTCCATCGCGAATCCGTGGCCCGCCGTCTGCTCGACGTCTACCGGAGCCATGGACTGAGTACCTTTGTCTATGTGCTTGGCGCCGACAATGTAATCCATATCTATCACATCGGGCCGATGAGCGATCTCGAACGCCGCTTCGTGGCCGAGCGCGCCGACACGCCCTTCAAGCAGTTTCACATTCCTGATTCGGGCGAGAGCCAGATACCTTCCGATTGCCTCGACCGAGTGCTTCTCTTCTATTCCATGCGGCCTACTTCGGAAGTGGAGCCGGTCTACGATGAGATCAAGGATTCCGACGATCTGCGGGCCATATTCTATCATGACCTCTTCGGGGAGGAGATAGCGATAATGGAGGTGTTCTGTCCGGAAGCGTCGAAGGCCGATGCCGTCAGGATTCTGGCGCGGGAGGTGGGGGCCGACCGCATAGTGGCCTACGGCGACAACATCAACGACATGCCGATACTGAAAATCGCCGACGACGCCGTTGCTGTGGGCAATGCCGTTGCCGAAGTGAAGGCGATAGCCGGCAGGATAATAGGTCCCAACACCTCCGACTCAGTGGCTCAGGATATAAAAAAGAGGTGCTGAAAGAAAATAGACATTGAAAAATTTGGAGAATTAGAGCAAAACGATTAATTTTGCATCAGCAAAGCGCCCTGATGGCGGAATCGGTAGACGCGCTGGTCTCAAACACCAGTGGAGCAATCC
>JAUNFY010000117.1 GCA_030524805.1 Bacteroidales bacterium
CAAATTGCAAACGGGGCTCAAATGATTATATTTTACTGTCAAAATAGCTGAAAATGAACACTGAAAACATGAAATCGCTCGCCGACCGGAATTGCGAGCGCATGGTGGTGGCGTCGCTAATTGCCACTCCCTACGCCATCTTCGACGTGGAAGACATCCTCGATGAGAATTGCTTCACCGACTTGGCCTGCCGCGAGATATTCAAGGCTGCCGCTGCCGTCAACAGAAAAGGGGGCTCCGTAGACCTGGTCTCGGTCAGCAACGAGCTGGAAATGTCGAAATCGGGCGTCGGCACCCCGATGCTGGCGGAGATGGTGTGCCTTTCGCCCACCACGGCCGAACTCGGCGCCCGTGCCCGCCTCCTGCGCAACCTCTCGCAGCGTCGTGAGGTATTGAAGATAGCCCTTGCCATGGCCTCAGAAATCGGTAGCCGCGACAACGACGTGATGGAGGTGTGCGACAGGAACGTGCAGCTGCTCAACCGCATTTTCGAGCCCTCCGGCGCCAACGTGAAGAACCTCTCCGATGCCTACTCCGAGGTGCACGACTGCATGATAGAAAACCGCGACATTCCGGAAGGAAAGATTGTAGGGTCGCCCACCGGTTTCGACTTCATCGACCGCTGCGGAGGCCTGAAAAGCGGCGACCTGATAGTGGTGGGTGCCGAGACGAGTCAGGGCAAGACCTCCTTTGCCACCGCGCTCGCCCTCTCGGCCGTATGCGCCGGCCACGGGGTGGCATTCTACTCGCTCGAGATGAGCGCCCGCGAACTGGCTGCCCGCATCGCGTCGATGCAGTCGGGTATTCCCTCGAGCCATATCCTCTACAAGTCGCTGACGCAGGATAAGATAGATGGCGTCGACAGGTCGATGGTGTCGGTCGATGGTGCCGGGCTATACTTCGACGTTCGTTCCAATGCCAATCTCGACAGCATCGCGGCGTCGATAAGGCGGATGAAGATGCGGCACGGCATCAAGGGGGTGGTGATCGACTATCTGCAGCTCCTTCACATCAAGGATGCCCGCATGAGCCGCGAGCAGGTGGTGGCGCAATGTGCGCGGACGCTCAAGAACCTTGCCCGCGAACTCGACATCTGGATCATACTGATATCGCAGCTCAGCCGCGACAGCCATAATCCGGTGCCAGGCATGTCGCGTCTGCGCGATTCCGGACAGATTGAGGAAGCGGCCGACATGGTGCTTCTGATCTACCGTCCGGCCGAAGGCGCAAGTTTTCCGCCTCCCTTCCGCGATGTGCCGACAGTGGGGCGTGCGATGGTGATTGTGGGCAAAGGACGCAACACGGGCACCGGAAGTTTCATCTGCGGTTTCCGCGCCGTCAACACGTTCTTCTTCCCCATAGCGGGCGACATGCTGCGCGAGCCACTTCCTTTCCGGTTGGAGCCTGACCCGGCCTCCCCGCGCGACTATGACCTGCCGTTCTGAACGTAATCCCACAGCGATGTCCGGAGCCGCCGCGTTGCCACTCCGGAATCCATCGCTTCCTGCCCCTCGGTGCCGCTCCTCCGTGCGTTCGCTTCCGAATTGATGTCGATGATGGCTGCGAATCCGGCTTCACTCAGGGCTTCGGCGTCGGTTATGCGTCCGGCTGCCAATGCCACCGGAATGCCGGCCTTCTGTCCGCGACGCAGTATCTCCGACGGCAGTTTTCCCATCAGGGTCTGCCGGTCGGCACTTCCTTCGCCCGTCACCATGAGGTCGGCGCCGGCGATGATGCGGTCGAATCCGATCGAGTCGAGCACGAGGGCTGCCCCGTTCTCGATCTTTCCCCCTGCGAGCGCCATGAGTCCGCCGGCGCAACCTCCGGCTGCCCCGCTGCCCGGCACTTCGTTGAGGTCGATGCCGAATTGCCTGAGGATGAGCAGTCTGAGTCGTTCAAGCCTTTCCTCGAGCAGTTTCACCTGCGTCGGGTCAGCCCCTTTTTGCGGACCAAACACGCGGGCGGCTCCCTTCTCGCCGGTGAAAGGAGCCGTCACATCGCAAGCGAGGTGCAGGTCGATGTCTTTCAGCCTGTTGTCGATATGGCTCACGTCGATATGGTCAACGCCGAATCTCACCCCGAGCGCCTCGCAAGCGCCTGCGCCGCCGTCGACCGTTGCCGATCCGCCCAATCCGAGCACGATGTGTCGCGCACCTTCTGAGGCAGCCGCCAATATCAGTTGCCCCACGCCGAAAGTGGTGGCGGTGAGCGGATTTCGTCTTTCTTGCGGGACGAGGGTCAGACCTGCGGCGGCTGCCAGATCGATATAGGCGGTCTTTTTCGCCGCATCGAGCCACCACTCCGCGATGGTCGGTGTTCCATCCGGACCTAATACCCTGTCGGTTTTGCGGATGATTGATTTGTCGGAGAAAGCGATGGCAGCCGCAGTCCCTTCGCCGCCGTCGGCCACCGGCACCACAATCACCTCAGCGTCGGGCCACGCCTCCCTGAGGCCCGCGGCACAAGCCTCCGAAGCCTCCGCCGACCCCAGACATCCCTTCATCGAATCGATAGCCACCACTGCTTTCATAATTATTCCGTTTTGCGGCAAATTTAATAAAAAGAGATGGGGCGGCCAAGGATATTGCCGGGATTTTTTGTAATTTTGCGGTCCGGTTCAAATACAATAGCGATCAGCATTATAAAAACTTTAATAGCAATTATCAAAAACTACAATATCAATCAGCAATATTATGAAGACAGCTTTGATCACAATGGCGCTTCTTGTGGTGTCGAATACATTCATGACTTTTGCCTGGTATGGCCATCTGAAAATGCAGCAGTTGGGCTGGATCAAGGATTGGCCTCTCTATTGCGTTATACTCCTTTCGTGGGGGATTGCCCTGCTGGAATATTGCTTCATGGTGCCCGCCAACCGGATCGGTTATGTCGACAACGGCGGTCCGTTTTCGATGATGCAGCTGAAGGTGGTGCAGGAAGTCATCACGCTCACAGTCTTCACCATCCTCTCCGTGTTTGTCCTGTCGGGCGAGAAGCTTCACTGGAATCACCTCGCAGCTTTCGCCTGCCTCGTCGGCGCCGTCTACTTCGTCTTCCTCCCGACCGGAAAGTGATATCCTGATTATTCAGCCGGGCGGATTCCTGTGCAGCGGGGATAATCGCTGCAACCCCAGAATTCGCGTCCTTGCATCGTTCCTTTTTTCTGTAACCTCTTGATCATTGGTTTTCCGCATAAAGGACATTCCGGATGATTTTGCGCCGCGGCATGACTGCGCCTCGCTTCAAGACGGGTGGATGTCATGTTTTCAGTGAAACCGCCTTGCGTCTTGAAGAGTTCAAGTCGCTCCTGAATCAGCGACTCAATCATTTTGTTGATCCTGACGCAAAGAACCAACATCGTGTTTGCCACTATCTCTGCCGACTGATTCTCAATCCAACGGTCGTATTTGCTTTTTTGCTGAAGTATGTGGCGGGCAGCCTCATGCAGCAAGTTATTTGAGTATCGGGGCGCGTCTAAGTTAATATTCCATATAGCCTCCCGGTCGGGATTGCCGATCGGCCATGGCAACTGATTCCTTCGGAGCAGAAAGTTGAAGAAATCACCCTGCAATTCATCGATGCTTGCGCGCGCCACGTCGAGAAGCCGCATTTCTGTTTCGATCGAGGTGGAATGGCGTGCCGTGCCCTCGGCGATGTTGGCAACTCCGCATCGGGCTGCGAGGGTCATCTGGTCGTAGAGACGTCTTCCGGGATCAATGCGGTAATCGACAAACCGGTCGCAGAAGCTTTGGGTTGCGAGCTGGATAATGTTGGCGAGCACCCAGGAGTTGAGCCAGAAGTAAGTTTGGGAAAATTTTATCTCTACTCCCATGATAATCAATGTTTTTTTTTGTTTGTTTTGGCAAATTTAGGGGATAATATTGATTTGGGCAAGGATTTTGGGGATTTTTTTGGGGGGAAGCTTGATTTTTTTTGATTTTTCATGATTATTCATGGGTATCCATGATTATCCATG
>JAUNFY010000034.1:0-6130 GCA_030524805.1 Bacteroidales bacterium
GGAGTTTCTTGAGGGTTATGGGTTTATTATGTTATATTGTTTTCGGGCCTTTGGATTTTCAACTTGTAAATTCATTTAACCGATACAATCATTTATCCGCGACAATCAGTTTGTTACCATCAAAGCACAAAAGTCCTTGCTACGGGAGGCTTTTGTGCTTTTAAATTTTATAGGCTATGACGAAAAAAGAAAGATATATGCGGGTGCTCGACATGTTTCGGGAGGTGATGCCTGAGCCGAAAACCGAGCTGGAATATGACACGCCGTTTCATCTGCTTCTGGCAGTGATACTCTCGGCGCAGTGCACCGACAAGAGGGTGAACATGATCACTCCGGCGCTCTTCGCGGCCTATCCCGATCCGGCTTCGCTCGCCGAAGCGAGCGAGGAGGATGTGTACGGCTACATCAAGAGCGTGACCTATCCCAACAACAAGACCCGTCACCTGATAAAAGCGGCGCGCATGCTCGTGGAGGAATTCGGAAGCGAGATGCCGTCAGACATCGACAACCTCATGCGCTTGCCGGGAGTAGGGCGAAAGACCGCAAACGTGATGCTGGCCGTAGTGTGGGGTAAAGCCGCCATGCCGGTCGACACCCACGTCTTCCGCGTATGCAACAGAATCGGGCTGACCGACAACTCCACCACTCCCCTCTCGACGGAAAAAGAGCTTGTGAAGAACATCCCGGCCGAGACGCTACCCGACGCGCACCACTGGCTAATACTCCACGGGCGCTACGTATGCACGGCGCGGCGTCCGCATTGCGAGGAATGCCTCATCAGAGACTACTGCAAGAGCTTCGCACAAAAGTGAAAAGCGACATGGCGAGGAAGAGCCGACGGAAAGGTCTCGAAAGGGATTTGGAAGATTGGGAATAAAATGTTAATTTTGCAGAAGCGCAAGTGGAATAATAAAAATAAGAAAAACTATGAATATACTCGTGACCGGCGCGGCCGGATTTATCGGCAGCGCAGTGTGCAGAAGACTGCTTGAGAAAGGCGACATCGTCACCGGACTTGACAATATAAATGACTACTATGATCCCGAACTGAAATACGCCCGTCTGGCCGAGCTCGGCATCAGCAAGGAAGATGCCGGATGGTATCGCTTCGCCAAGAGCGGGAAATATGCCTCGTTCAGCTTCATACGCATGAATCTGGAAGACAAGCAGGCGATGCAGATGCTCTTCGCCAACGGCAATTTCGACGCGGTGATCAACCTCGGCGCACAGGCGGGAGTGAGATATTCGATAACAAATCCCGACGCCTACATAGAAAGCAACATCGACGGCTTCATCAACGTGCTGGAAGGATGCCGCCACAACAAGGTGAAGCATCTTGTGTATGCCTCGTCGTCAAGCGTGTATGGCCTCAACGGGAAAGTACCCTTCTCGGAGCATGACGGGATAGCGCATCCGGTGAGCCTCTACGCCGCCACCAAGAAGAGCAACGAGCTGATGGCCCACGCATATTCGAAACTTTACAACCTTCCGACCACCGGCCTGCGGTTTTTCACAGTCTACGGCCCGTGGGGACGGCCCGACATGTCGCCCTTCCTCTTCATCGACGCTATACTTCACGACAGGGCCATAAAGGTTTTCAACAACGGCGACATGTGGCGCGACTTCACCTACATCGACGACATAGTGGAAGGAATAGTGAGAATCACCGACGTGATACCTGACGGCAACGAGGCATGGGACGAGAAAGACCCCGACCCTGCGACATCGCCGGCCCCCTACCGGGTATACAACATCGGCAACCAACGTCCTACACGCCTGATGGACTACATAGCCTGCATAGAGAAAGCTACCGGAAAGGAAGCGAAGAAAGATTTCCTGCCGATGCAGGCGGGCGACGTATATCAGACTTATGCTGACTCGTCGGCTCTTGCCGAAGCTACGGGATTCCGTCCCGACACACCCCTTCAGGACGGCATCGACCGCACCGTGGCATGGTTCAGGGAATATTTCTTCGGCGACAAGTAAAAAGTCGACAAGTGAAAAAAGAGATGAAAAGAGAAAGGATATTGCTGTGCAAGCCCAAGATGAGCGGGCGCGAGCTCGACTTCATCAAGCCTGCCCTCGCCGAAGACTGGGCAGTGCCCATGGGGCCTGACGTGAATGAATTCGAGCGCGAACTCGAGCGCCTGACGGGGTGCGCCGACAAACGGGTGGTGGCCCTCAGTTCGGGGACAGCCGCCCTACATCTGGCGCTGATAGCATGCGGAGTGGGTCCGGGCGACGAGGTGATAGTGCAGAGCATGACATTCTGCGCATCCACCAATCCGGTGGCATATCTCGGAGCTATACCCGTATTCGTGGATTCAGAACGCGAAACATGGAACATGGATCCCGACCTGCTCGAGGAGGCTATCAAAGACAGGATGGCAAAGACCGGACGGAAACCGAAAGCCATAATACCCGTGGCACTCTACGGAATGCCGTATCAGATAGAGCGCATCATGGAGATTGCCGACCGGTATGGCATACCGGTGATAGAAGACGCGGCCGAAGGATTCTGCTCACGCTACGACGGGAAATTGCTCGGCACGTTCGGTCGATTTGGCGCGTTGTCGTTCAACGGCAACAAGATGATCACCACCTCGGGCGGTGGCGCGCTTATATGTCCCGACGAGGCGACCGCACAGAAAATAAAATGGTATGCCACGCAGGCGAGAGAGAGTTATCCCTACTATCAGCACGAAGCCGTAGGCTACAACTACCGCCTGTCGAACATCTCAGCATGCATCGGACGGGCCCAACTGACTGTGCTCGACGAACACCTTGAGCACCACAAGCGTATGCAGCGGCTCTATTGCGAGCTGCTGAACGGCGTCGAGGGCTTCACGATGCACTCAGCCCCGACCCTGCTCCCGCCGCATGGTGGCTACGACTCCAACTACTGGTTGTGCACGGCCATCATCGACCCGGAGGCAAGAGTGAAGGGTGAGGATGAAGCCTACAGCAGCGTGATAAGCGGAGCCGTGGGCGGAGCGGCAGGTGTGACGCATACGGCTGCGAGCGCCACCACCGACTGCCAGCCCAACAACAATGTGGAGGCCATGCGCGTATGGCTCGACAAAGCCAACATTGAGGCGCGCCCGCTATGGAAACCGATGCACCGGCAACCGGTGTTCCGCAACTCGCCGGCTATTATAAACGGAGTGAGCGAACAACTTTTCCACACCGGCATCTGTCTGCCGGCCGGCCCCTACGTCACCGATGACGATGTGCGGTATATCGTGGATTGCATCAAGGCAGGATTCTGTTGATAACGGACATATCGCCCGGTGGGCGATATGTCCGGGTTAGGGGTTAGGGGTGAGTTCGGGGGGGGGGATTGTTTGAGGTTGGGGCTTAGGAGTTGGTTCAGGGATCATGGATTGGATCATGGGGTAGTTTTTGGTTAAGCAGTTACTTGAGAATATGGGAAACAACATGGAATATTTCAGCAGCAGGGCGACAGTGAGGACATTCGACCCGGCACGGCACATAGCCGAAGAAACACTCCGCGAAATTGTGGAGAAAGCCGCGCATGCCCCCAACACGGGCAACATGCAGCTCTACAGCGTGGTGAGCACCCGCGATCGCGGAATGAAGGCCAAAGTGAGCAAACTCCACTACGACCAGCCGGCCGCCAAAGGGGCGGATGTATTGCTGACCGTATGCGCCGACACTCGTCGCTTTGATGCATGGTGTGAGGCACGCGACGCGCAGAGCGGCCTCAATAATTTCGGAGGACGGCTTTCGGCAGTGGTCGACGCATCCATCTTCGCGCAGCAGATAGTGACGATAGCTGAGATGACAGGCATCGGCTGCTGCTATCTCGGGACCGCGATGTACAACGCCGATGATTTCTGCGAGTTGCTGCACCTGCCCGAGGGAGTGATCCCGGTAGTAGGGATAGCGATGGGCTATCCCCTGCATGAAGAAGCGAAAGGCTCCGACCGTCTGCCGCCGGATGCGATACTGCATGAGGAAACCTACAGCGACTACACACCCGCCGACATCGACCGGATATATAAGGAGAAGGAATCGCTGCCCGAATCGGAGGGATTCATCAAAGAAAACAGCAAGTCGACGCTGGCGCAGGTGTATGCCGACATCCGCTACCCTGCGGAGCTGAACAAAGCCGTAGGCGAAAAGATGCTGCGGCAGATGAAAGCCGGCGAGTGAGCAACCGCTCCATCGCGGAGCAGGCACAGGCTCAAAGCCACGACTCAAGATAAGACTTAAAAATCGGACTCAAAGTGCAAAAAATCTGCCAATTATTTGCACAGACAAAAAAAAATCATTAATTTTGCACCGTCTTTGGAGAAAAGGCGAATGGACGCAGCTGAAGGTCGGCGACGAAACCACAGCCACGATCCTTGCCAATGCTCCGGGATGAGATCTCCGGCAGACGGAGACTGAGAATATTAACCCATAACCAACCAAACAAAATTAATGAGCGAACTTAATGTTCAGAGCCCGATTGAAGATTTCGATTGGGAAGCCTACGAAAACGGCAGCGCAGCTGGCGCAAAGAGCCGCGAAGAAGTCGAGAAGACCTACGACGAGACTCTTAAGACAGCAAAAGACAACGAAGTAGTGACCGGCATCGTAAAATCGATCTCAAAGCGTGAAGTACGCGTAGACATCGGCATGAAGAGCGATGCAATCATCCCGGTGAGCGAATTCCGCTACAACCCCGACCTGAAGGAAGGCGACGAAGTAGAGGTATTCATCGAGACACTTGAAGACAAGAACGGTCAGCTTCGCCTCTCACACAAGAAGGCTTGCCAGACACGCAGCTGGGACCGCGTGAACCAGGCCCTCGAAAACGACGAGATCATCAAGGGTTACGTGAAGAGCCGCACGAAGGGCGGTATGATCGTAGACGTATTCGGCATCGAGGCATTCCTTCCGGGCAGCCAGATCGACGTACGTCCGATCCGCGACTACGATGTATTCGTCGACAAGACAATGGAATTCAAAGTTGTCAAGATCAACCAGGAATACAAGAATGTGGTAGTGAGCCACAAGGCACTCATCGAGGCCGAGCTCGAAGCACAGAAGAAAGAAATCATCTCGAAGCTCGAGAAGGGTCAGGTGCTCGAAGGCAAGGTCAAGAACATCACCAACTATGGCGTATTTATCGACCTCGGCGGTGTTGACGGCCTCGTACACATCACCGACCTCAGCTGGGGCCGCGTAAGCGATCCTCACGAGGTAGTGAAACTCGACCAGGACATCAAGGTCGTTATCCTCGACTTCGACGACGAGAAGAAGCGTATCGCCCTCGGCCTGAAGCAGCTTATGCCTCATCCCTGGGACAACCTCGACCAGAACCTCAAGGTGGGCGACCACATCAAGGGCAAGGTAGTGGTTATGGCCGACTACGGTGCATTTGTAGAAGTACAGCCCGGTGTTGAAGGTCTTATCCACGTAAGCGAGATGAGCTGGAGCCAGCACCTCCGCAGCGCACAGGACTTCCTCAAGGTCGGCGACGAAGTAGAGGCAGTCATCCTGACTCTCGACCGCGAAGACCGCAAGATGAGCCTCGGCATCAAGCAGCTCAAGAACGATCCGTGGGAAAACATCGAGACTAAATATGCCATCGGCAGCCGCCACACTGCAAAGGTGCGCAACTTCACCAACTTCGGCGTATTCGTTGAGATCGAAGAGGGCGTAGACGGCCTCATCCACATCTCCGACCTGAGCTGGACAAAGAAGGTGAAACACCCGAGCGAGTTCACTTCAGTAGGCAGCGAGATCGAAGTTCAGGTGCTCGAAATCGACAAAGACAACCGTCGCCTGAGCCTCGGCCACAAGCAGCTCGAAAGCAATCCCTGGGAAGAATTCGAAGGCCGCTTCACTGTAGGCAGCATCCACGAAGGCACAGTGTCTGAAGTTATGGACAAGGGCGCAGTCATCACTCTCGAAGGTGGCGTGGAAGGCTTCGCTACTCCGAAGCACCTCGTGAAGGAAGACGGCAGCCAGGCACAGCTCGGCGAAAAACTGAACTTCAAGGTGATTGAGTTCAACAAAGACAGCAAGCGCATCATCCTCAGCCACAGCCGCATCGCAGAAGACGCTACCCGCGCAGCACAGCGTGCTGAACGCAACGCTAACCGCGCAGAGCGTGCTG
>JAUNFY010000034.1:6140-28485 GCA_030524805.1 Bacteroidales bacterium
AGGAACGCATCGAGGCTCCCGTGATTGAAAAGACCACACTCGGCGACCTCGGCGCACTCCAGGCTCTCAAAGAGCAGCTCGCCAAGAACGAGAAATAATTCCGATTCAAACTGATAAGAAGCGGGAGAAAATCGCCTACGGGAGATTTCCTCCCGCTTTTTTTTGCATATTCGAAATAATTTTTTGCATATTCGGAATAAAAAGATTACCTTTGCACTGCAGTAGCAGATGATTTCCATTGCAGCTACCGCCACCACATCCTGATGCTCAAGAGGGGTGGGAAAGATGCCGGAAGCCTGACAGGGCGCCGGAGCATTTCTCTGAGATCATACCCTTTGAACTTGACGCGGTCAGCACCGCCGGAAGGAGTTTGAGCGCTTCCTCCATATCAATGAACCTGCGGATCATTGCCTCCGGGCAATTCCCGCATTTCAAAGTGCCGACCGTTGTAGATAACTACGACGGTTTTTCTTTTGCCATCACTCCCGCATCGGATGGAACCATAAGTCGCTTAGACTTATTTACGAATTAAGAATTTCAAAACTTTATCTTATCATGAAAGTTCTTATCAACAACAGGGAGATAACAGTGGCAGACGACACCACAACCCTCGCCCAACTTCTGGCAAAGGAAAACCTTGACGGAGCCGGAAAAGCGGTGGCGATAGGCAACCGCATCGCCGCCCGCGCAACGTGGAGCGAGCTGCAACTCGAAGAGGGAATGAACATCACAGTAATAAGCGCAGTGTGCGGAGGATAACGATGAGCGGATTCAGACTCATAGCCATCACCCCACCTTACATGTATAAAGGAGAGGCAGGGCACATAGAAAAAGCATTGCGCGGACGATTCAGCCGCGTGCATATCCGGAAACCGGAAGCCACGGAAACCGAGATGAGAAAACTTCTCGACCGGATACCCGAGGAACTGCGCGACCGCATCTCGCTCCACGACCATCACCGCCTTGCAAAGGAATACTGCATAGGCAGACTTCACCTCAACAGCCGCTACCCGACGGCTCCCGACGATTGGAAAGGAAGCCTCAGCATATCGACGCACACGCCCGAAGAAGCCATGACGGCTGCGGGCCTGGAGCAGTATGACTACGTGCTGCTGTCGCCCGTAGCGCCGAGTCTGTCGAAGCCGGGCTACCGGAGCCAATACTCATTTGGGCAACTTGCCGCAGCTGCATCGGAAAAGGTTGTAGCACTCGGCGGAGTGACCGACGCCATGCTTCCCATGCTTCAAGAGGCCGGATTCGGAGGAGCAGCCATGTTGACATCGGCGTGGCAGACGACTCCTGACCCGGAAGCTTTCCGACTGCAATTCATCACTCACCCCGCAACTGAAAGAGACGTGACGGAAGGAGCACGGCTGGCTCTTGAAGGAGGATGCCGATGGATCCAGCTCCGTCACAAAGATGCGGACCACGACACTCTGCTCAAAGAAGGGCTTGCCATCGCTTCGCTCTGCCGACAGCATGGCGCCACATTCATCATCGACGACCATGTGGAACTCGTAGAAGCCACTGGAGCCGACGGAGTACACCTGGGGAAGAACGACATGCCGGTAGCGGAAGCGCGCCGCAGGCTCGGGCCGTCGGTGATAATCGGCGCAACGGCCAACACGGCCGATGAACTCGAGGCGGCAGCCAAGGCTGGTGCCGACTATGCGGGAGTGGGACCTTTCAGATTCACCACTACAAAAGAGAAACTCGCACCCACGCTCGGAGTGGCGGGCTACGAGGAAATAATACGCAAGAAAAACGAACGCGGCATCAGAATACCGATAGTGGCGATAGGAGGTATCACGAAGCAGGACATCGCGGCGATATTGCATGCCGGCACCGACGGTATTGCTGCAAGCGGCACTATTCTGACAGCAGCCGACCCGGCGCAAGCGACCCGCGAAATAATAGATACAATCAACGACTCTTTATAACTTTATCAACCGATCAGGCAAATCCTAATTTACCGAGAAAGTAGATAATAATTTACCGACCAAGTAGATCATAAAAACTAAACGACAAGATATGAACCAGCTGAAAATAGGAAAGAAAATATTCACATCGCGCCTGCTCGTGGGCACGGGCAAATTCCGCAGCAACGAAATCATGGCAGCCGCCATAAAGGCATCCGGAACCGAAATGGTGACAGCTGCGATGAAACGAATCGACATGGACAACAGGGAAGACGACATGCTGCGCCACATAATGGCCGACGGCATTGAACTGCTGCCCAACACATCGGGAGCACGCGACGCACGCGAGGCTGTGCTTGCTGCCCAACTGGCGCGCGAGGCTTTCGGCACCGATTTCATAAAACTTGAAATACATCCCGACCCGAAATATCTGCTTCCAGATCCGATCGAGACATTGGCAGCTACGGAACAACTGGCAAAACTGGGATTCACGGTGCTCCCCTACATACAGGCTGACCCTGTGCTCTGCAAGCGGCTTGAAGAAGCTGGCACAGCCGCCGTGATGCCACTTGCAGCGCCGATAGGCACCAACAAAGGTCTCGTGACACGCGACCTGCTGAAGATAATCATCGAACAGAGCCGGGTGCCGGTGGTGGTGGATGCCGGTCTGGGAGCGCCATCTCACGCGGCAGAGGCAATGGAACTGGGAGCGGACGCTGTGCTCGTGAACACCGCCATCGCCGTAGCAGGCGACCCCGTGAGAATGGCAAAAGCGTTTGCTCAGGCCACAATAGCCGGACGCGAGGCATTCGAAGCCGGACTCGGCGCTGTGCGCAGCCATGCCGAAGCATCCTCGCCGCTCACCTCATTTCTTGACTAACGCAATAGAAGTTGTTTAAACTTATTTTTTCGTTAATATTTCGTCAGGTTTCCGGATGGATTTATCTTCACGAAGAAGGAGCGATGCGGGCATCGCGACTGATGAGTGAAGGAAAATACGCCGGAAAGATGGCGGAAGATTAATGAAAAGAGTCTTTGGTTTCACACTTCAGGTTGTTTTTTTTATAATTCGTAAATAAGTTTAAACAACTTCATAATAAACTAAAGTCATGTTTTCAGAATATTTAGCCGAAAACTATAATTGGGAAGAGACCACGGCAAGAATCGGGGCCATGACCGCCTTCGACGTGGAGCGCGCGCTCTCGAAGGAGCATCTATCCGACGAAGACTTCATGGCGCTTATATCGCCGGCCGCCGCCCCCTATATCGAGGAGATGGCGCGGATGAGCCGTGACATCACGGAGCGCAGATTCGGTAAGACGGTGCAGATATTCATACCTATGTATATCACCAATTCATGCACCAACTCATGCGTCTACTGCGGATTCAACCGCCACAACAAGATTGCGCGCGTGATTCTCACTCCGGAGCAGATAGAAGAAGAATGCAAGGCCATCAAAAAGATGGGGCCTTTTGAAAACCTGCTGATCGTGACGGGCGAGAATCCGGCAGTGGCCGGCACGGACTATATTGAGAAGGCGCTCCAGGTGTGCCGCCCCTATTTCAGCAACCTCACTATAGAAGTGATGCCGCTTCCGACGGAAGACTACGAGAGGCTTACCCACTCCGGGCTCAACGGAGTAATCTGCTTTCAGGAGACCTACAACCGCGACCGCTACAAACTGTATCACCCCGCCGGGATGAAATCGAAGTTTGAATGGCGATGCGACGGCTTCGACCGCATGGGAATGGCAGGAGTGCACAAAATAGGAATGGGAGTGCTTATCGGCCTTGAAGACTGGCGCACCGACGTGACCATGATGGCGCGACACCTCACCTATCTGCGCAAGCGATACTGGAAGACGAAATATTCGGTCAACTTTCCGCGTATGCGTCCGTCGGAGTCCGGATTCCAGCCCAACGTGGTGATGAGCGACAGGGAACTCGCGCAACTCACGTTCGCATTCCGCATCTTCGACCACGACGTGGACATATCCTACTCCACACGCGAGAACCACGCCTTCCGAAACAATATGGCCACTCTGGGAGTGACGACGATGAGCGCCGGATCAAAGACCGACCCGGGAGGCTACGCCACCTATCCCGACTCGCTTGAACAGTTCGCCATCTCCGACCCGTCGAGTCCGGCAGCCGTAGCGGCCGACCTGCGGGCTTTGGGGCGTGAACCGGTGTGGAAAGACTGGGACCGGATATTCGACTGATAAATCCAACCGATATGCAACAGGAGAGATATCAACGCCAGACCATGCTCAGCGGCTTCGGCGAGGAAGGACAGCGGAGGCTGTCGGAGGCAAAGGTGCTCGTGGTAGGCTTGGGAGGGCTGGGTGCCCCGGTGGCAACTTACCTGACCGGTGCCGGCATCGGCACACTCGGATTGTGTGATTGCGACACCGTAGGCCTGAGCAACCTTCAGCGACAGATACTCTACACCAACGACGAAATCGGGTTGCCGAAGACGCAGCAAGCCCGGCAGAGGCTCGCCGCGCAGAATCCGGAAGTGAGATTCAGGATCCACCCCGAAGGACTCACTGCCGGCAATGCGCGGGAGATAATCGCGGGCTACGACCTTGTGATGGACTGCACCGACAACTTCGCAACCCGATACCTGATAGACGAAACGTGCGCGGAAGCGGGCATACCATGGGTGCATGGCTCGCTCGGTGAGTTCGCAGGCATTGTCGGCGTGATGAACCACGGGGAGCATCCCTGCCGCTACCGGGATTTGTTTCCAAAAGCGAAGGCGGCAGCTGACCGACCTCTTGGGGTGATCGGACCGATGGCCGGTGCCATCGGATCGATTCAGGCTTGCGAAGCCATCAAACTGCTCACGGGCTGCGGCGAGGTGCTTTCAGGGCGGATTCTGACCATCGATCTGCAGACTATGCAGTGGATGATTTTTGAGAGATGAAACAGCAAGATCAATAACAGCAAACGACCTACAATGAATATAACAAAAAAGCGTTGGAGCGATGAGGCATGGCAGGAAGCCGCTCCGGTGTATGAAGCGATATTGAAACTGCCATTTCTGAAGGAGCTTGCGGCCGGCACGCTGCCTCGCGAGAAATTTGAATTCTATATCGGTCAGGATTCGCTCTATCTCAACGACTACACGCGTGTGCTGGCGCACATAGCTTCGAGAATGACCGATCCTGAACTCACCGGCACGTTCATCGCTTTCGCCGCCAACGGCATAGCTGTGGAAAGGGAACTTCATGCCAGCTACATATCATCGGCACCTGCCGAGAAGTCGCCCACATGCCTTTTCTACACATCGCTGCTCAAAGCGGCATGCAGCGACGATGCGGCAGTGGAATGCGCTGCGGTGCTCCCCTGCTTCTGGATCTATCTTGAGGTGGGAAAAGCGATAATCAAGAAGGCAAAGCTTGAGGGAAATCCCTACGCACAGTGGATCTCAACTTACGCCGACGAGACTTTTGAGGAGTCGACCGACAAGGCTATCGAAATCTGCAACCGCATGGCGGAGCAAGCATCGGAAGAAACGCGGCGTCGCATGACTGAAACGTTCCTGAATGCTTCGCGACTTGAATACCGCTTCTGGGCATCGGCCTACGAGCTGGAGAAATGGGAAATAGAACGATAAGCAACCCCCGACGATGAATAAGCAAATGGAGAAGAGATACAGGATAGCCCTGACTATAGCGGGAAGCGACCCGAGCGGCGGAGCAGGGCTGCAGGCCGACATTAAGACGATGTCGGCGCTGGGAGTGTATGCGGCATCGGCAATTGTAGCGATAGTGGATGAAAACACTGTAGGGGTTTACGATGTGCATCCGGTGCCGACAAGATTCGTGGAGGGGCAGATACGCTCAGTGATCGACGACATCGGGGCTGACGCGATCAAGATCGGTATGCTCCACAGTTCGGAACTCATCAGGGGTGTGCTGAAGACACTTCAACGTTATCCCGACATCCGCAACATAGTGGTCGACCCTGTGATGGTGGCCACTTCGGGCGATGCGCTACTTCAGCCGGAGGCCGTGGACACTCTCCGCGATGAGCTGATACCCTACTCGCGGGTGATCACGCCCAATCTGCCGGAGGCTTCGCTGCTGCTCGGCGAGCAAATCACGCATCAGGATCAATTTGAGGATGCAGCGCGCGCCTTGTCGCGGCAGACCGGCGAGAAGGTATCGGTGATGCTGAAGGCGGGGCATGTCGACGACGAGATGCTGACCGACATATTCTATAATGCGGAGACCGACAAGAGCATGCGGCTGACTACGCGACGCATTGACACGCGCAACACCCATGGAACGGGGTGCACGCTGTCATCGGCTATAGCGGCATGGCTCGCGAAAGGAGCCGACCTTGACACGGCCGCCCGCAAGGCCAAGGAATATCTGGCGGCCGCATTGGAAGCCGGAGCCGGCTACAGCATCGGACACGGACATGGCCCGGTGCATCATTTCCATCCTTTCTATTGAAACCTTCAGCGTGGAGCGCACGGGTGCCTGACAACGTCAATCACCCGTGCGCTCCCCTGCTTATTACAGAAACGACAAAAAGACAAGTCCGGATTTCAGTCCTTCCTTATAATGCTTTGCTGCTGGTTGAGGATATACTCCTTCACGAATTGGAAACTTGTCTTTTGAGTATCATCAGGCATATAAAAAACAACTCCCCCATTCCTTCCTTTTGAAATTTCTTCATTCAGCATGCTCAAAGCAGCATCATATTTATGTTGATGGCAGAGCATAAGAATCGGAAGCATCTGATCTGTCCATCGCTCGTTGTAATAGTAGTATGTATCAGCATTAGGATGCTCCTTAAGAAAACGTCTGATGGCTTCTTCAATTATGGTGTATATGTGCTCAAGCGCAGACGTCAGGCTTGATTCTGCGTATCCTTCATCCCCGTCGAGCCTCCACTGTGATTTCAGGATATCTACACTCATGACTGCATCCACTCCCAATATTCTGAGAGAAAATGGTTTCAGTTCCCGTTTATATTTATATATTTTCCAAAGAAGGTCGTCGACATATATAGGTTTTACTTCCAATTCGAAGAAAAGAATATCTTCCTTTGGATTCAACGAGACATCAGCATTGAAGAGATATCCGTCGCGCGTGGTCCAGCGAGCCCACGAACTTCGCTTGAAGTTGAATTTTTTCTCAACCGGCTTACTCAAGGCATCTATCTTCTGAAATTTCTCCCTGTCGCTATAAATACTTTTTTTCCTCGCCGTCTCAGGCTTTTCTGTCACCTTGTTCGACTTGCGTCTGCGCGCCTCTTCTTCGAGATTAGCCGTTTCGAGAAAATCAAGCATTTCATCGATATTGCTATGGATCCGTTCTATATTGGGTTCTCCTTTCTTATACAACTGTTCTACTTGAGACATGACAATATGTCTGAATTCCGGATAGACCTCCGGTGCAACATACTTGCATAAGGCAAGATCAACAAAGACCCAACAAGAGCCTGTTGCAGGAAGGGCTTTGTCACCTTTTAACACGGGTACTATCAGGTAGTCATATAAATCTTTCACTGTTTTGAAACGGTTGTCTATTTCAGTTACGCTCTTTACAATCCGGTCTTGCATTTGCGTAAGTTGCACCCGGTAGTTCACGCTATCCGTGTCTACATAAAATGCATCGTCTCGACTCAGAGAGATATCATCCGGCAGATGGCATTCATCGAAGCTGAGGGTAAAGATTGTTCTTTGGTCTTTTACTGTTCTGAAATCGAATCTTTCATACCAACGATGCAGAATGTCGAACCTAAGATCATATTGAGGGTGTATTTTAATTACCGAAATTGGATAATCTCTCGAATGCCAAAGTCTTATTCTAAGTTTACGTCCGTTTGATTCCTTCACGAAAGCTGATTCACTTTTTTGGTATTTGAATCCTGCAAAAAATGAATTTTGCTGCAAATCAGAAATAAGTTTATCAAATGCTATACTCATGGTTTAATCAACTTAATTTGTGGTATTACAAGCCATAATACGGCTCAGTAACATGTCTCAGACCAGGATTGTCGTTCAATTTCTTTGCAAGTGCGCATGTGTAATCCTTCATTATATCCTTCACTTCTTTCCATACAGGTGTGTCCTGGAATATTTCGGGCGACATTCCTATACTGGTTTCCGGGGCCTCGTCCAGATATTCATTCATCACTTTGAAAAATACATCTGTACATCCTGAAATTCCATACACTATATTGCCTTCCGGATCAATGAGATATTTTGAAGGGAATGCCTCCACGTTGTATATCTTGGTGATTTTTGATTTTGCCGGAGCATAAAGTTGTGTTCCCGGGATACCGGATTTTTTAACTGTTGACTCCCACAACTCAATGTGGTCTCCACAGTCTATTCCAACCAACTCGATTCGCGTTCCACTGTTTTTAATGCAATCTTTTAGTTTTTCAATATCTCTCATGCTCCATTCGCTCCACACACCCCAAAAATTCAGGATGACCCACTTCCCGCGAAAATCTGAAAGCCGGACTTTTTGCCCTTCCATATCCAAAAATTCAAAATCCGGAGCCGGGAATTTTTTCTTACCATCGTATGAGATTTCTTGTCCTATTCTGGTATTTTTGCTGTACATCCAATTAGCTGCCAACAGATCATACTCACTCCAGTGGCCATACCTGCTACAGGAGCAAAATAAGACACACGTCAGAACTGTCAATGTGGTCTTCAACGCGAATGCAAACTTCTTTTTCATATTGCCATCATTTCTCTTGAGACAGGACGCTGATAAAACTTTATAATAACGCTTTACTCCATATTAGCTCTTTCTGTTCAACAGAATCTACAGGTGTGATTTTTTTCAAAACCGACAAATTCAACATCAGTTTATCCGTGCCCTTCTTTGTCAGTATGATGTTTGCCCCCTCATACCACCGCGCCGCAGAAAGATAATATGCTAATTTCTCTATAGGAATAGAATCACCCCATGCCGAGAAATTCAGTATTATTTCCTTACCCGTATCATGCCATTTTCCATTTCCCCATATCCACCTGCATTTCCGGTATGCAAAGGTGCTGTCTGATTTCAGGTATAAGGCATTTTCAAGACCACATCTAACAACCTTACCCGACTCCGGATTGTAATATTTGTAATCTCTGCCGATATAAATACCCGAATAATCTCCGGATACAGGCTTGCTGCAGGCAAAAGTCATCATCAATGCCGGAAGCAACACAAAATTCAACAACTTTCTCATCTTTTATAATATATGTGTGGGATATCGCGAATATTATTACATGTTTGAACCGCATGCGTGCCTGCCGGTGCTTGCGGCGAGCGCAAACTGAGAGAGAGATGTCTTGGCTGCCATCAGCATCGGGACGGCTGCTGCAGGCGCTTTGAGAATGGAGAGTTTCATGGAGCCGAGGTATATCAGGTGAGAAAAAACGGGCGACGGTTATGGTCCGACGGCCCTAAGTTAATGTTTTTATCCGACTTATGCAAGTATTTTATAAAAAAACATCCACACCGCAGAAAAACGATTCGGAGGAAACGTCCGATTGATGATGGAGTGTTTGCTCAAACGGAATAAAATGATTAAATTTGCAACTACATAGTGGCTACCTGTATTAATCAGCCACTTTAACAGATGAAGCAATGAAGAAGAGATTTAAATCAGCCGCCATTCTGGCGGGAGCCGCCGCGCTGACACTGTGCGCGTGTAGCGAGAAGCAAGCAGAAAGCAACAACGAGGCAACAGGGAATGCTGCGATAGAAAACATCATGACGCGCGCAAGCGTGAGGCAGTTTACCGACCGCGCCATCGCTCCCGACACACTTGAGACAATCCTCAAGGCCGGCATGGCAGCTCCCACGGCAATGAACAAGCAGCCCTGGGACTTTGTGGTGGTGACCGAACGCGCGATGCTCGACAGCCTCATGGCGGCACACCCCTACTCCAACCTGAAGACAGCCACTGCGGCCATCATCGTATGCGGCAACATGCAGAAGGCAATCGAAGGGGAAGGACAGGCCAACTGGATACTTGACTGCTCGGCAGCTACAGAAAACATCTTGCTGGCAGCCCACGCCCTCGGACTTGGAGCAGTGTGGTGTGGCGTATATCCTACTGCCGACCGCATAGCGCCCGTGAAAACCACCCTCAAATTGCCCTCCTACATCATCCCGCTCAACATCATCTCGATGGGCTACCCTGCAGGCGAGAACCAGCCCAAAGACAAATGGAATCCCGACAACGTGCATTATCAGCAATGGTAAGCAGCAAGTCCGGGCCCGACGGCATGATTCGGTTCAGCCTTTGCAAGGCTAACTAAAAAATCAATGGATGATACTCTTTGGAGTATCATCCATTGATTAATAAACATCGCTTTTTTGCTTTTAAGTATGGCAATTCATTCACGTTTTTTCATTATTTATACTTCCTGAAAAATCGCGGTATGGATTTGGAAAGATGGGATTTTATCGTTAAATTTGCAGTATGAATTTGCTTTAAACTGCAATCGATACCTAACCATGAAGAAACGAACTATTGTCGCGATGATGTTGGCCTGTGCCGTAGCTGCAGGTCATGCAACTGAGACTCAGGCAAGCCGGCCGGAAATAAGCTGGGACTACAAGAGCCTGATGATGGACGGGAAACGGGTGACACCCGTGATGGGCGAAATACACTACAGCCGTCTGCCGGAGAATGAATGGCAACGATCCGTCAGAAAAATGAAGGAAGGGGGCGTGACAGTAATCGCCACCTACGTATTCTGGAACCATATCGAAGAGAAAGAAGGAATATTCGACTGGAGCGGACAGCGCAACCTCCGCCGCTTCCTCGAGACGTGCAAGGCCGAAGACATGCCGGTGATACTGCGTGTCGGACCTTTCTGCCACGGCGAAGCGCGCTGCGGCGGCATCCCCGACTGGGTATTCACCAAAGGGGTGAAGACGCGGTCGGAAGATCCGGGATTTCTCGCACTGACCGAAAAACTCTACCGGCAGATTTTCACCCAGGTGCAGGGACTTCAATGGAAAGATGGCGGACCGGTGATGGCCTGCCAGTTTGACAATGAATACCGCGGACGCGGCAGCTACCTGATGGCACTCAAGCGGATAGCGCAGAAAACGGGCTTCGACCTTCCCTTCTATACCCGAACCGGCTGGCCCGAACTGAGCACTCCCGTGCCTTACGGCGAGATGCTGCCGCTCTATGGCGACTATGCCGACGGTTTCTGGGAGCGGTCGACGGCACCCACTGCCGGCAACTACTATAAGGCTTTCAACTTCAAAGGCTTCAGAAGCAGCACCGCAATAGCATCGGAGCAGATAAAGAACCAGAAGGAACGGCTCACGGAAGGCGACGAACAATACCCCTACTTCACATGCGAACTCGGAGGAGGAATGATGTGCTCCTACCACCGCCGCCCATGGATCTATCCCGAAGACGCATACTCGCTCGCAATCGTGAAACTTGGAAGCGGAAGCAATCTGCTTGGCTACTACATGTATCACGGCGGCACCAACCCCGAAGGATACGGATACCTCAACGAGGAACAACGAACGCCCGCCACCAACTACAACGACCTGCCCGTGAAGACCTACGACTTCCAGGCACCCCTCGGCGAGTTTGGACAGACATATCCGCACTACTACTCGCTGCGTCCTCTCCACCTCTTCATGCAAGACTACGGCACGGTTCTTGCGCCGATGGAAGCCTCATTCCCTTCGCCTCAGGATATAAAGAAAGGTGACGACAGCAGCCTCAGATGGGCCTACCGATCGGAAGGCGACAGCGGTTTTGTCTTCTTCAACAATTACGAACGGCTGCAGAACCTTTCTGACAAGAAAAATGTGAGGTTTGAGGTGTGCGGCCTGACATTCCCTTCGAAGCCAATCACCATCCCCGCCGGGAGCGCGGGCATCTTCCCGGTGAACATCGACGGCATCAGATACGCTACAGCGCAACTCGTGGCGCACCGCGACGGCAAGATATATCTTCAGCAGGTGCCGGGCATCAGCACCGAAATAGCCGTCGGGAAAAAAGTATTGAGAAACGTCAAGCCGCAGGGAACGGCGAAGCCGGTGTATGACAACATCTATCTTCTGACTGCCGAAGAGGCAGGTCGGCTGTTTCTGGAGGAAACAGAAACTCCGGCGATACCTGCTGCAAAACCAAGCATCGAGAAGATAGCAGAAGCCGGAGTACCGCGCACCATCACCATCGGGGTGAACAAAGCTGCAGAATCGCCCGTGGATGCCGACTTCGAAAACGCCGCCATCTACCGCATCAGCAACCTGCCGGCAGCCGACGAGCGACGCGACCTGCTGCTCGACATCCGATACCGCGGCGACGTTGCACGCCTGTATTGCGACGGAAAACTGATCGACGACAACTTCTACAACGGGCGCCCGATGCTTTACGGACTCTGGCGCCTCCCTGCCGATGCCTCCGAGCTGGAACTCCGCATACTGCCGCTCCAGGAAGGAATGCCGGTATACTTCCCCTCAGAAGCCGACACCACTCCGGGCGAGAAGGTAGAGTCGATAGGCATAACACCGCTACAATGACAAAATTTAATAATTCCAAAACATAAAAACCTAATATCAACATCAAAATGACTGACAAATTGCACAAACTGATGCTTGCAATCCTCTGTATGGTCTGCGCCCTCCCCCTTGGCGCACAGACCTTCAGCAATGAGGCGGCAAGCGCACGATGGAGTTTCGACGACGAAACCTCCTACGACAATGTGGTAGTGACCCCGGAGGCCGGAATAGCGATAGCCTCCGTCAACATCGGGGAAGCTCAGCTCACCGGTCACGCCACGGGCAACGACAAAGCCGTAGACGAAAACGGCAACAAAGTGACCTTCATCAAGATCAAACCGAAGAACGGCGCAGCTGATGCCGTGGAGTGGTATGTGAAGCCGAGCAGTGGCCTGACATTCACCCCGACGAGAATCAGCATGTATATTCAGCGCTTCGGCACTGATGCCGAAAACGGAGTGACGGTATCGGCCAGCGCCGGAGATGGGGAAGCCATCACGCTCGGCAACTACACGGCACCCCGCAACAACAAGACCCGTGACGACGACAAATACGGATCGGCCGCCAACTACACCAACCGCATCGACATTGCGCTGACAGCCGACCAGCAGGCCGCACTTGCATCGGGCGACGGACTGCACGTCTTCACCACCATCGGCGTGGGCAACGCAAAGGAAGGTGGATTCAGCGATGTCTGCATCGAAGGCCTTCTCGACGGAGAAGTGAAGGAAGTGAGCAAATTCACTCTGACCCTCGCAGCCACCCCCGAGGAAGCGGGCAGCGTGGCGGTGCGCCCGTCGGCCACCGAATTTGAGGGAGGCTCGAAAGTGGCCATCTCCACAACACGCAACTTCGGTTACCGCTTTCTCAACTGGACCGACGCCGCCGGCAATGTAGTGTCGGACACTCCCGACTTTGAGCACGTGATGGAGGCTGACTGCGCCTTCACAGCCAACTACCAGGCCATCGCCACCTATTCGCTCGACGTAAATGTGGAGGGAGGCGCCAACAGTTACATGGTGCAACTCTCTCCTGCCCCAACTGTAGACGGCAACCGCAACATGTATGAGGAAGGCACATCGGTCACACTGACGGCCGCAAGCAATCCCATACTGAAATTCACCAACTGGAGCGACGGCCAGTCGGCCGGCGAGATCACGCTCGTGATGGACGCCGACAAGGAAATCACGGCCCACTACTCGGCGGAAGACTTCGTAGTAGGCTGGGATTTCTACACACGAGGTGCCAACGGACGACTCGCTGATTTCTACACCGACGACAACGACGCCACTTCGCTCAACCTGCGCAACGCCGACGGCGACATCCAGGGTTGGCTCGACAAGAGCCAGGAAGCCGCCGGATATGAAGGACGGCCGGCTGCCGTCAACTGGCGCACATCAGGTCTTGGCGAATACTACTGGGAAACAAAAGTGAACGCATCTGCCTTTACCGACATGAAGCTCATCACCGCGATGCTCTACAACTATAATGCCTACACGGTGCAGAACGTGGAGATCTCGATTGATGGCAAGAACTGGAAAAAAGCGGGCGAAATAAAAATGGAAGGTGCGAAAAACTGGACTGATGCCGAAATCGAGATTCCGGCGGAAGCCAACAACCAGCCGGAGCTCTACATACGCTGGATAGCCGACAAGACATCCCCTGCAGACGGCACCGTATCGGACAACGACGGCACCTCGCTGGGTGCTTCTTTCCTTTTGGGACGCCGACAGCTCATCGACGACGGCACGGCTCCCGTGCTCGTATCGTTCGTGCCTGAGGAAGGCTCTGACAACGCTTCGATCAACGGCCGCATCGTGCTGACATTTGATGAAAAAGTGAAGATGGCGGAAGATGCGCATGGCATGCTCAACGGCGAGGCGCTCAGTGGCGAGGCCACCGGTAAGACCATCGTCTTCCCCTACAAGAACCTTGCCTTCGGCACAGCCTACACCTTCGAGCTGGCAGCCGGCAGCGTGACCGACCTCACCGACAACGTCCTCACCTCCGACATCCGCATCAACTTCACCACCAAGACCCGCCCTGTGGTTGCAAAGGGTGGTTTCGACTTCATAGTGCCCGACGCCGGCACACTTCAGGACGCCATAGCGGCTGCCGACAAGCGTGAAGACAAAAGCAAACGCTTCCGCATCTTCATCCGCAACGGCAACTACAAACTGGCGGCAAGCACCGTAAACAAGAAGAACGGCACCTACCCCGACCCCACCACCTACCTCAATAGCTCCAACGTGTCGCTCATTGGCGAAAGCATGGAAGGAGTGGTCATCACCAACACACTGCCGGAAAATCCGTCGGTGCTTGAAGGTATCGGCATCGGTGACGTGTTCGACATCAACAAGGGTGTGAGCAACACCTACATGCAGAACCTCACTATGAAAAGCTCGATGGGCGACAAGATGGGCCGCGACATAGTGCTCAACGACAAGGGCGACAAGACCATCTGCAAAGATGTATGCCTCTGGGCTTACCAGGACACCTACGTATCAAACGAATCCAGCTCCCGCTACTACTTCGAGGGTGGCGTGCTGCGCGGTCGCACCGATTTCCTCTGCGGCAAAGGCGACGTATTTTACAAAGGCGTGACGCTGCAGATGGTAGGCGCCGGCTATCTGGCCGTTCCCTCCACTCCGCGCAAGTATGGCTACGTATTCAAGGATTGCGAGATCACCGGTGAGAAAGACCGCGCCGACGGCGACAAGGATCCCGACGGACAGTACACCCTCGGCCGCCCGTGGGGCTCAGGCACTCCGATCGCCCTCTTCATCGACACCAAGATGACGGTGCGTCCCTCATCGATAGGCTGGTCCGAAATGGGCAGCGACGGCTACCCCGCCCGCTTTGCCGAATACAATTCATTCACCGCGTCGGGCACTCCGATCGACCTGAGCCAGCGCAAGAAGAGCTTCGGCCCGGGCAACCATGCCAACAATCCTGTGCTCACACAGGAAGAAGCCGAGGCTGCAAGCTATGAGGCAGTGATGGGCGGCAGCGACAACTGGGATCCGGCATCGCTCGCCGAGCAGGCTCCCCTCCCCGCCAATGTCAAGAACGACAATGTGACCCTGACATGGGACGACAACGACTACGTATTCTGCTGGGCTGTATGTGAAGATGGCAAGGTAGTGGCTTTCACCACCGAACCGATTTATACTATCGTCAACCCTGACGCGAAATATTCCGTACGCGCCGCCAATGAGATGGGTGGTCTTTCCGAAGCAGTTGAGGCTACTCCCGGCACAGGTGTCAACACAATTTCCGACGCTTCTGAAATTGTGAGCACCGAGTATTACGATCTCTGCGGAAGCCGCGTCAACGCCGACATCAAAGGCGTCGTAATCAGAATCGACACTCTCGCCGACGGCAGCGAAAGAAGCACGAAAATCATCAACAGATGATCCGCTGAAGACAAAACGATTCCCGATAATTAAATAATCTCTCACCTTGCAGAGACAAGCAATGGCTCCGGACTCAGGTCCGGGGCCATTATTTAACTATCCAATGCCCACAAAGTATTTTCTCCATACTTTTTATCTTTTACACCCTACTTTTTCATGCGGTTTCACCCTACCAATTCGAAAAATTACGTCATTTAAGGATTCGGGGACTCATACGGATCCTTGTGTTTGGAACGTAAAAATCCGGAGGACGATTCACTCAAAATCCAACCACGCGAGAGGAGAACAGTTGAACCGCTGTGGGGCTTAAGGCGTTTGCTTTATATATTATAACCTTGCGCCGACGGCATGTCGCTATCTGAGAGGCATGTCGTTGACGCTCTTAAAAAAGTAGTGCCATGAGTTTCATTTGGTTTATAGTGATCGGAATATTATCCGGTCTGATCGCAGGCAAATTGATGCGAGGAGGCGGGTTCGGATGGATAGTGAACCTGATAGTGGGTATAGTAGGCGGCGTTCTTGGCGGCTGGGTATTCAGTCTGCTTGGCATCCACACGTCGAGCATAATCGGAAGCCTTATCACGTCGGTGGTGGGCGCGGTATTGCTGTTGTGGCTTGTAGGGCTTATCAGCCGGAAGTCGCATAGTTAGACTGAAGCATACGGCATCGACCGGCTGTTTTTATTGAAACAAGCAAACCCGGCGGTGATGATTTTTCGGAATCATCACCGCCTTTTATTGAAGCCGTCTAAACTTATTGATGGTGGAAGATATCGCCGACGAGGGCGTAAAAATCCCTAATGGGATGAAAATAAATGCAAAAAAAATAATTTTATTTTGTCATGTCAGAAAAAATTAGTAATTTTGCGAGCCGATTTTATCCAAATCTCATTGCAAACTGCGCCGGGTGGGGGATTTTGGCCGATTCCCGACTCAACAAAAGCGCAAGATGAGATGAGTGTCCGAAAGCGGGTTCTTAGTCCGCCGGAAGCGCTCGGAATAAGATTACTAACAAAACAAAAACAACAACTAAAAGTGGATTCTTTAAGTTATAAGACCATTTCCGTCACACCGGAAACAATCAACAAGAAGTGGGTCGTGATCGACGCCACCGATCAGGTGCTCGGCCGCCTCTGCTCCAAAGTATCAAAAATACTTCGTGGCAAGTACAAACCCGACTACACCCCCAACATGGACTGCGGTGACAACGTGATCATCATCAACGCTGAGAAAGTGCAGCTGACCGGCTTCAAGATGGACAAGCACGAATATCTCCGCTACACCGGCTACCCCGGCGGCCAGCGCGCATTCACTCCGCGCGACCTGATGAACAAATCGTTCAAGAAGACCATCAAGGCAGGCAAGCACCCTCTCTACATCAAGGTAGTGAAAGGCATGCTTCCCAAGACTAAGCTTGGCGCTGCCCAGCTCCGCAACCTGTATGTCTACAATGGCAGCGAGCACCCCCACGAGGCTGTTAATCCGGAAGTAATCGATATCAACAAACTGAAATAATCAAGATGGAAAAAGTTAATGCACTTGGCCGCCGCAAAGCAGCTGTGGCTCGCGTATACCTCACAGAAGGCACCGGCAAAATCGTGATCGACAAGCGTCCGCTCGACGTATACTTTCCTTCATCGATTCTTCAGTATGTAGTGAAGCAGCCCCTCCAGACACTTGGCTGCGAAGAGAAATATGACATCTACGCTCACCTCGACGGCGGTGGCTACAAAGGCCAGGCTGAGGCTCTCCGCCTCGCGATTGCCCGCGCTCTGGTGAAAGTAAATCCGGAAGACAAGGCAGCGCTCCGCGCAGAAGGCTTCATGACCCGCGACCCCCGCGCCGTGGAACGCAAGAAACCGGGCCGTCCGAAAGCACGCAAGCGTTTCCAGTTCTCCAAGCGTTAATCTTTTTATCATACGCACGGAAACTGCAGCATAGAGTTTAGCATCTAAACCCGGCGGATGCACCAAATGCCTACCGCCGGGTTGGGATCAAAAAAATATCCAACAAAGAAAGTAAACAAATCTAAAGAAAAATGGCAACACCTACATTCGACCAACTCCTGGAAGCAGGATGTCACTTCGGCCACCTCAAGCGCAAATGGAACCCGGCTATGGAGCCGTATATCTTCATGGAGCGCAACGGCATCCACATCATCGACCTCTACAAGACAGCAGCCAAAATAGAAGAGGCAGCTGCAGCCCTCAAGCAGATTGCAAAGAGCGGCAAGAAAGTGCTCTTCGTGGCTACTAAGAAGCAGGCTAAGGAAGCAATCGCCGAGAAGGCAGGCGCAATCGGAATGCCCTACGTGATCGAACGCTGGCCGGGCGGTATGCTCACCAACTTCCCCACTATCCGCAAGGCTGTGAAGAAGATGACCACTATCGACAAGATGGAAAAAGACGGCACCTTCGACAACCTCAGCAAGCGCGAGAAACTCCAGATCACACGCCAGCGTGCGAAGCTTGAGAAGAACCTCGGCTCTATCGCCGACCTCGGTCGTCTTCCGAGCGCACTCTTCGTGGTAGACGTGATGAAAGAGCACATCGCAGTGGCTGAAGCCAACCGCCTCGGCATCCCCGTATTCGCTATGGTCGACACCAACAGCGATCCCAACGGAGTTGACTACGTGATTCCGGCAAACGACGACGCATCCCGCTCGATCGAGATCGTTCTCGACGCACTTTGCGCTGCAATGGCTGAAGGCCTTCAGGAGCGCAGCGTAGAGAAAGCTGACGCAGCCGACGAAAAGGAAGATGGCGAAGCCACTCCCGGAAAGCGTCGCCGCGTACGCCGCAGCGCAGCAGCTGAAGCTCCCGCAGCTGAAGCACCTGCAGAGGCTGAAGCACCTGCAGCCGAATAATTCAAAATCGCTTTGCGAATTTGAAGTCATGAGTTTGGTGTTTAAAGTTTAGTTTAAAGGCGATGTCGCCGATAAATTAAACTTTAAACCATAAACATGAGGCTTCGAACTTAGCAACGCTTAATTCAAATTAAGAAAATGGCAGTATCAATAGAAGATATCAAAAAACTGCGCAACCTCACAGGCGCAGGCATGATGGACTGCAAGAACGCACTTGCTGAGACAGGTGGCGACATCGAGGCATCCATCGAGATCATCCGCAAGAAGGGTCAGGCCGTAGCCGCCAAGCGTGAAGACCGCGAGGCAGCCGAAGGCTGCGTGCTCGCCGCCACCAAGGAAGGCTTCGCAGCTATCGTTGCCCTGAATTGCGAGACTGACTTCGTGGCAAAGAACGAATCGTTCCGCGCGCTGACCAAGAAGATTCTTGACGCAGCAGTAGCCGCAGGAGCTAAGTCTCTCGACGAAGTGAAGGCTCTTCCGCTCGAAGGCCGCACAGTGGCTGAACTCATCACTGACGAGATCGGCAAGACCGGCGAGAAGATGGAACTCGGCGCTTACGAATGCGTTGAGGCTCCCTCCGTAGCAGCTTACGAACACCTCGGCAACAAGCTCGCCACAATCGTGGGCCTGAGCGTAGCCGGAGTTGACAATGCCGTAGGCCGCGAAATCTGCATGCAGGTGGCTGCGATGAACCCCATCGCTATCGACCGCGACCATGTAGACGCACACGTGAAGGAAACTGAACTCAACGTGGCTATCGAGAAGACTAAGGAAGAGCAGGTGAAGAAAGCTGTGGAAGCAGCTATCCGCAAAGCCGGCATCAACCCCAACCTCGTAGACAGCGCTGACCACGTGGAGAGCAACATCGCCAAGGGCTGGCTCACCCGCGAGGAAGCTGACAAGGCTGCTGAAATCGCCGCTACTGTAGGCGCTGAAAAGGCTGCCAACCTTCCCGAAGCTATGGTTCAGAACATCGCCAACGGCCGTATGAACAAGTTCTACAAGGAAAACTGCCTTATGGAACAGGAATACCACCGCGATGCCAAGCTGACCATCGCTCAGTATCTTGACGGCGAGGTGAAAGGCTGCGTAGTTGTAGACTTCAAGCGCGTAAACCTCAACCAGGATTAATCGCAAGCTACATAACAAGACGACAGGAGTCCGCAACCGGCGGGCTCCTGTTTTTGTTATAATAAGCAGAGCGGTATTGCCGATACATTCCTCTCCGATACCGACAGAGAAATAATCAAAACGGAAGACAAAGATGAACAAAGCAAGCAACGCGTCGCCACAGATGACAGTGACGATGACAAAGACAGACCAGATATTTCACAACCTGCCGAAATCGCTCAACGCTATACTTGAGATGTCGGTGCGCCGAAATTGGCAACTGACAGCGTTTTCCGATTTCAGAGGCAACGACTACACCTTCGCGCAAGTGGCCGAATACGTGGCCAAGCTCCACATCCTGTTTGAATCGGCCGGAGTGAAGCAAGGCGACAAGGTGGCGATATGCGGCAAGAACTCATCGAAGTGGGCCATTGCCTTCATCGCGTGTCTGTCGGCCGGAGTGGTGGCGGTGCCGATACTCAATGAATTCAAACCCGACACCATCCACCACCTCGTGAACCACAGCGATGCCAAACTGCTCTTCATCGACGAAGCCATCTGGAAGACTCTCGACCCCAACGATCTTCCGGAGCTGGAAGGAGTGATCTACATAAGCGAGTTCGGCATAGAGCTGTCGCGATCGAAAAGCCTCACCAACACCCACGACAACCTCGACAAATTCTTCGCCGCCAAATATCCCCACGGCTTCAGCAAGAGCGACCTGCACTGGCACCGCGACAAACCGGAAGAGATAGCGGTGATCAACTACACTTCTGGCTCCACCGGCATGAGCAAGGGGGTGATGCTCCCCTACCGCTCGATATGGAGCAACATCCGCTTCACCATGGAGTATCTCACCTTCCTGCTTCCGGGCGACGGAGTGGTCAACATGTTGCCGCTGGCCCATCTCTACGGCCTGGTGATCGAGATGCTGCATCCTTTTGCCAAGGGGTGCCACTGCAATTTTCTGGGCAAGACGCCCTCGCCGGCGATTCTGCTCGGCGCGCTTTCCGAAATCAAGCCGAAACTTATCATTTCGGTGCCGCTCGTGCTTGAAAAGATCATAAAGTCGAAAGTGTTCCCGGTGATTCAGCAGCCCAAGATGAAACTTCTGCTGAAGATTCCGGTGATAAAGGGCGTCATACTCGGTAAAATCAAGGAGCAGCTGATGAAAGCCCTGGGCGGCAACCTGCGTGAATTCATCATCGGAGGCGCGGCGCTCAACGCCGACGTTGCTGAATTCCTGACGAGGATACACTTCCCCTTCACCGTGGGCTACGGCATGACAGAATGCGGACCTCTCATCACCTACGAAGTGCCTGAGAAAGAGAAACCCGGCACGGTGGGCAAAATAGTGGAACGCATGGAAGCGAAAGTGGACTCTCCCGACCCCGCCAACATTCCCGGCAATCTATGGGTGCGCGGCGACAACGTGATGAAGGGCTACTATAAGAATGACGAAGCGACAAAAGAGGTGATGACCGACGACGGATGGATGAACACCGGCGACCTCGTCACGCTCGACGCGGAAGGAAATATCCACATCATGGGAAGATCAAAGACCATGATACTCGGACCCTCGGGCCAGAACATCTATCCGGAAGAGATAGAGCAAAAGGTCAACAACCTTCCCTACGTGGTGGAATCAGTGGTGATTGACGACGGCGGCCGTCTCGTGGCACTCGTGTATCCCGATTTCGCCCTACTCAAACAAGACGGCAAGGATGCCGCCTCCACCATGGACGAGAACCTGAAGCTTCTCAACAGCGTGCTACCGGGCTACTCGAAGATCTCCGAGATAAGGATATTCGACGAGGAATTCGAGAAAACACCTAAAAGAAGCATCAAGCGCTTCCTCTACCAGCCATGACCATGACCGCACGACAACGGGAATGAAATAATCGGCACATAAATAGGCAAAAAACGCTTATTGAAAGCCCCTGCAAGTCAAAATATCGCAAGAAAAAGATAAAAATCGCATCTCTGATGCGATTTTTTTTGCTCAAAAAATATGTTTCGCAACATGTTGCAGGATTGTTGCAAAATGCAACATTTGTGAAACAAATCTTAAAATCGCGATTTTTGTTTCAAAATGACGGCCACATCCGACAAACACCCTCCTTTTTATAGCAAATTGAAATCCAACCTTAAGAATCCGGAGTGCGCCGGATTTGGATATACGGAAAATATGTATTAATTTTGTAATCGAAATCAAGAGAGATTTCTACCTTTTAGAAAGGATGGATTAACAAGAAATATCGTAATACATTTCGAACCTAATTCATGAACAATAGCGGGACTGTCCTGTGAAGGACTGCGAGAGCGGCGGAGGACCTAATACAACAAACCTGAAACGCCTAATAACAATCTTTTGCTAACCTTTTACGATTTGTGAGAATCGCCAAAATATAAGACCTAACAATCTCCGCCGCCGTCCCCCACAAACAAAAGGATAGAAATAATTCAATTTGACTAATCTGATAGAAGAAGGCCACACTGCCCTGGCAGTGTGGCCTTCTCA